>JBIIJO010000009.1:0-21510 GCA_044233685.1 Candidatus Planktophila sp. | reverse complement strand
TTGGGCGCTAGGTGCTGATACGCAACTGTCATACATCGCCAATGGCGCAATAAGTGAAAATCTCTCTCGCTTCATCACTTTTCACTTTGCCACAGCAATGGCCTGGGATATCCCTCGCGCAGTCTTTACAACGATTCTTCTTGCACTCTCAGGTAGAGCGGTATTATCAGCGCTACGCCGAACAAAAACCCGCGCTGCTTTCTTGCAGCCGATTGAATTTATCGAACGTGTGAAGGCATAAAGGGAAGTTTTACTACTTCCACCATTGAATCTCTGCCACGAACATCGATGACCAACTGATCTCCAACTTTCACGGAAGAATCAAGCAAAGCAATACCTATTCCAACTTTCAGAGATGGTGAAAAGGTCCCACTCGTTACTTCACCTAACGCTGCGCCGTCCTTTGTTTTCACACTCATTCCACCGCGCGGAATTCCACGGTCCAAAGATTTAATTGCAACGTTTCGGCGCTTTGCACCTTGAGCCTTTTGTGATTTCAATACATCTGAGCCAAGAAACCCACTCTTGTCCCAACCGATAGCCCACATTGCACTTGCTTCCACCGGAGTGATCTCTAGTGAGAGTTCATGTCCGTGTAGTGGGTAACCCATTTCAGTACGCAATGTGTCACGCGCTCCGAGGCCACACACCAAACCGCCCACAGGTTCTATAGCTGCAACAATTGCATCCCAGACTTTGGAGGCATCTGCAGTCTTAGGTAGAAGTTCATAACCGAGTTCGCCTGTGTAACCGGTACGGCACAAAATTACGTCTGCTCCCCCGATGCTTACTTTTTCAAATGCCATGTAATCAATGGCGGTATTAACCCCAAGTGATTGCATCACTGCTGGTGCCAGTGGGCCCTGCACAGCAATTACTGCATACTCAGTATGTAGATTTGTCACAGTAATTCCCGCTGGGACATGGGCATTTAAAGTTGCAACAACATCAGTGGTATTTGAAGCATTTGGAACTAAAAAGAAATCTTCTTCACTATTGCGATATGCAATCAGGTCATCAATGACCCCGCCTTTTTCATTACACAGCAGGGTGTATTGGGCAAAACCATTTCCAATTCGAGCGAGGTCGTTGGTAAACATTGAATTGAGGAACTCAAGGGATCCGCTTCCAGTGACGCTAGCTTTGCCTAAATGCGAAACATCGAAAATTCCCACCTTTTCACGGACTGCGCCATGTTCAGCCAGCACTCCAGCCCCTGGATACTCGATAGGCATCAGCCAACCGCCAAAATCAGCCATCTTGGCATTACGGGCTAGGTGCTTATCGTGCAAAGGTGAATGCTTCATAGTGTGAAACCTACCAAGACATCTATTACGCTGGCACCTATGACAACACTCAAAATCTCAGATGGCCTCGTTAAAGATGATCTCCTTGTTGTGGGCTTGGTAAGCACCAACACAAAAGGTGGCATCGCCATTGAATCAGGTGATTTAGCCCTTGATTCAAAAACTCTTCTGGCCTCTTTACTTGAGATGGGTGCAACTGGAAAAGCAGATGAAGTGACAAAGATGCCTGGTGGACCAGCACGGCTGATGGTCTTCACGGGCCTTGGTCCTAAATCTTCTTCTTACTCGCATGAAGTTTTGCGCAGAGCGGCAGGTAGTGCATCTAGAGCGCTGGCAGGAAATAGTGGAGCAACTTTTGCCCTACCAACTCGCGATCTAACAGGTGTGAATGCTGTTGCAGAAGGCGCGGCCCTTGGTGCTTACGTTTTCAATGATTTCCGTGGATCTTCAAAAGATAGCCATAAGAGTGCATTGAAGTCAGCAACGATCTTCTCAAAGCTAGCGGGCAAAAGTGAAGCAAAAGAGATTGCAAATCGTGCATCGATTATTGCCAAGTACACACATCTTGTGCGCGATCTAATCAACACACCTCCTAGTCACTTAACTCCTGACTCATTTACTAAAAAACTCGCTGCAAGCTTTAAAGCAGCTGGCGGTGCTAAAGCTGGCTTGAAGATAACTATCTGGGATGAGAAACAACTAAAGTCTCAAGGATTTGGCGGCATCATCGGCGTGGGACAGGGATCTGCTAATCCCCCACGCCTGCTCCATATTTCTTACACACCTAAAGCCAAAAACGTTAAGCGCTTTGCATTTGTTGGCAAAGGAATCACCTTTGACACAGGCGGTCTCAATCTCAAGCCAGGCCTTGGGATGGAAGCAATGAAGTGCGATATGAGCGGTGCGGCAGCCGTATGTGCTGCAACGTTGGCTGTTGCCGAACTTGGTCTTGCGGTTGCGATTGATTGTTGGGCACCACTTGCCGAAAATATGCCAAGTGATACAGCAACACGTCCAAGTGATGTCATCACCATCTTTGGCGGAAAAACCGTTGAGGTACTAAACCCTGATGCTGAAGGCCGTTTAGTTCTTGCAGATGGATTAATGAAAGCCCAGTCAAGTAAAAACAGACTTGATGGAATTATTGATGTGGCAACGTTGACGGGGGCCCAAGTTATTGCGCTGGGCACTCGCACTGGTGCAGTCATGACAAACAATCAAAGTTTTAGTGATTCATTTATTGCTATCACTAAAGAAACCGGTGAGCAGTTCTGGCCCATGCCTTTGCCTGTGGAGCTTCGCGCATCTCTTGATTCTCCTGTCGCAGATCTTGCCAACATTGGCGATAAGAATGGCGGCATGATGGTTGCTGGCCTATTTTTAAAAGAGTTTGTTAATGATGATCTTCCTTGGCTACACCTTGATATTGCAGGCCCTGCCTACAATGAGGGCAAGCCCCATGGATACACGCCAGTCGGTGGAACAGGTGTGAGCATGCGCTCACTCGTGAGATTGGTCGAACAGGCGTAGGTACGGCAGGATAGAGCCCTGAGCTCGAGGTAAAAGGGGTAGCGCAGTGTCGCAATTTGATCTAGTAATTCTGGGTGGCGGAAGCGGTGGCTATGCCTGCGCTTTGCGCAGTGCGCAGCTTGGCCTCTCAGTTGCCTTAATCGAAGCTGACAAAGTTGGTGGAACCTGTCTACATAAGGGCTGCATCCCAACGAAAGCGCTTTTGCACTCAGCTGAAATCGCAGATGGCGCCCGCGAAGGTTCTAAGTTCGGCGTGAAGTCCACATTTAATGGCATCGATATGGATGGCGTTAATTCATACAAGGACGGTGTTATCTCCCGCCTTCACAAAGGTCTACAAGGTTTAGTGAAGTCACGAAACATCACATACATCGAAGGTCATGGAAAGTTAGTTTCTAAAGACACGGTTGAAGTAAACGGACAGCGCTACACCGGCAAAAACATCATCCTTGCTACCGGCTCATATGCGCGCACTTTGCCTGGACTTGAAATTGATGGCAAGCAGATCATTACATCCGATCATGGAACAAAGATGGACTATGTTCCAAAGTCAGTCATCGTTCTTGGCGGCGGAGTGATTGGTTGCGAGTTTGCATCTGTCTGGAAGTCTTTCGGTTCAGAAGTAACAATTATTGAAGGTCTTCCTCACTTAATTGCACTAGAGGATGAGAGCTCAAGCAAGCAGTTAGAGCGCGCTTTCCGCAAGCGTGGAATTAACTTTGAGCTTGGCGTTAAATTCAAATCAGCTGCTAAGAGTAAAAAGGGCGTAACAATTACTTTAGAAGATGGCAAAGAATTCACCGCAGATCTTTTGATGGTCTCTGTTGGTCGTGGTCCAGTATCTGCAAACCTTGGCTATGAAGAGCAGGGAATCACAATGGACCGTGGTTATGTGATCGTCGATAACAAGTGCCGCACCAATGTGCCAGGCATCTGGGCCGTTGGAGATTTAATCCCAACGCTGCAATTAGCCCACGTTGGTTTTGCAGAAGGCATGTTGGTTGCTGAAGAGATTGCAGGGTTAAATCCCCGTCCAATTAACTACGATGGAATTCCACGCGTTACTTACTCAGATCCAGAAGTTGCATCCGTTGGTTTAACAACTGCCGAGGCCAAAGAGCGCGGTCATGATGTTGTTGAACTCAGTTATGACTTAGCTGGAAACGGTAAGGCTCAGATTCTGGGAACTGCTGGTTCAATCAAACTTGTTGGTGAAAAAGATGGCCCAATTCTTGGAGTGCACATGGTCGGCGCTCGTGTCGGCGAACTTTTGGCTGAAGCAGAGTTAATCTTTAACTGGGAAGCACGTGCAACCGATGTTGCATCCCTGATCCATGCACACCCAACACTGTCTGAGGCAATGGGCGAAGCTCATATGGCTCTTGCAGGCAAACCGCTTCACGCACACGGATAACCAAGGAGAGAAAATAATGACATTTTCCGTAACGATGCCGGCACTTGGTGAAAGTGTTAGCGAAGGAACAGTTACACGTTGGTTAAAGTCCGAAGGCGACCATGTCAATGTTGATGAACCACTTCTTGAAGTATCAACTGACAAAGTAGATACCGAGATTCCATCCCCTGTTGCTGGAACTCTTACCAAAATTGTTGTTCAAGTTGATCAGACAGTTCCAGTTGGCGCAGAGTTAGCAATCATCGCTGATGGCGCTGCTGCACCTGCTCCATCTGCGCCAGTGGCTGCAGCGCCTGTAACTCCACCGCCAGCAGCCCCAGTTGCTGCCGCACCTGCACCCGTTGCGCCTGTAGCTGCAGCACCTGTTGCATCAGGAGCCGGCACCGTAATCACAATGCCTGCATTGGGTGAGAGCGTGAGTGAAGGAACTGTTACACGTTGGCTAAAAAATATTGGTGACTCTGTTGCCGTTGATGAAGCATTACTAGAGGTTTCAACAGACAAAGTTGACACTGAGATTCCTTCACCAGTTGCCGGAACGCTATTAGCTATTGATGTTGCCGTTGATACAACTGTTCCGGTTGGAGCACGTCTTGGATTAATTGGTACTAGCGGAGCAGCGCCAGTAGCAGCACCTGCTGCTCCAAAACCTGCGCCAGCTGTTGCAGCACCTGTCGTTGCTGCGCCAGTTGCCGTTGCACCTGTTGTCTCTACACCTGCTCCAGTTTCAGCAGCACCTGTTACACAACCTATTGATGCATATGTGACTCCCCTAGTTCGCAAACTTGCCAATGAACTTGGTGTAAATCTTGCAAACGTTAAGGGAACTGGAATCGGTGGACGTATTCGCCGTGAAGATGTTGAAGCGCTTTCAAAGCCTGCAGCTCCTTCATATTCAGCACCTGCACCAACTGCTGCAGCACCGTCTGCTGCTAAACCAGCTGCAGTTGCAATCTCTCCACTTCGTGGAACAACTGTGACAATGTCTCGACTTCGCAAAGTTATTTCAGCCAGAATGGTTGAATCACTTCAGGTCAGTGCTCAACTGACAACTGTTGTGGAAGTTGATGTAACAAAGATTTCTCGTCTGCGCGAAAAGGCAAAGGCATCATTTGAAGCACGTGAAGGCGTCAAACTTTCATACCTTCCATTCTTTGCAATTGCAGTGTGTGAAGCTCTTAAGCAACACCCAGTTCTCAACTCTTCAGTTGAAGGCGATCAAATTACTTATCACGGTGCTGAGCACCTCGGCATTGCCGTTGATACAGAGCGCGGACTTCTTGTTCCAGTTATCGCTAACGCTGGTGATTTAAACATGGGCGGCATCGCTCGAAAGATTTCAGATCTTGCTGCTCGCACACGCGATAACAAGGTAACTCCAGATGAATTAGGTGGTGGAACTTTCACACTTACAAACACTGGTAGCCGCGGAGCACTCTTTGACACACCAATCATTAATCAACCACAGGTAGCAATCCTTGGCTTAGGCGCTGTTGTTAAGCGTCCAATGGTTGTGCGCGGTGAAGATGGCGGAGAGACTATTGCTATCCGCTCAATGGTTTATCTGGGTCTTTCATACGATCACCGTGTAGTCGATGGCGCAGATGCAGCCCGATTCCTTGTTACATTGAAAGAACGTCTAGAAGGCGGCGCTTTCGAATCAGATTTGGGACTCTAAGTAGTAATGCGCGTCCCCCAAAGAATCGCAATTAGCGGTTCCTCCGGCCTTATTGGTACTGCCCTCGTTGGTCACTTAAAATCTGAAGGCCACACAGTTCAACGTTTAGTTCGTCGCGCGCCTGTTGCAGCCGATGAAGTGCAGTGGGATCCACAAACAGGCTTTGTTGATTTAAGCGCACTGGCTGGTGTGGATGCAATCATTCACTTAGCTGGTGTCGGAGTTGGTGATAAGCGCTGGACCAAAAGATACAAGTCGGAAATTCTCAATTCTCGTCTACTTGGAACTGCAACCATTGCTAAAGCTGTTGCAGAACTTAAACCTCAAGTCTTTATCTCAGCTAGTGCAATTGGTTGGTATGGAGAGAGTGGAAATCGCGCAGTAGTTGAAACAGATCGCGTGGGTGATGATTTTCTTGCTGCCGTTTGCCGTGAATGGGAAGGTGCAGCAGATTTAGCCGCAGATGTTCGCACTGTGAAGATTCGCACAGGACTAGTGCTGGATCCAACTGGCGGGGCACTTGGAAAGATGTTGCCACTATTTCGCTTAGGTTTTGGTGGAAAACTTGGTTCAGGTAAGCAGTGGTGGTCTTGGATTACTTTGCATGATCAAATCCGTGCAATTGTTTTTGCATTAGAAAATCCAATTTCGGGTCCTGTGAATGTGACCTCACCTAATCCAGTTACAAATCAAGAGTTCACATCAGCCCTAGCGCGTGCACTTCACCGTCCCGCCCTCTTTCCAGCACCAGCAATCGCGCTAAAGATCGCACTCGGTGGTTTTTCCTCTGAAGTGCTGGGTTCTAAGAAAGTGATCCCCCATGTATTACAAGAAGCAGGATTTACTTGGGATTATCCCCACATTACTGAAGCGCTCAACCAACTAGTTCAAGATTAATTGCGCAGCCAGGCTGCCACTAAACAGGGCGCCTTGCTGTGATGGAACTGTGCGGTGATCTCCTGCAACATAGAGATGATCTGAAATCTTTGTTGGTTGTGTGAGTGCTTTACCAACTTCATGAAGTGGCAACGCTGAAGGAATCTCATACTTTGCTATCAACTGCCAATCACGGGTTTCAACGCCCCACATTGTTGAAAGATGACGGCGCACTTCTGAGTCAGTTGTTCCAAGTTCAGTTGTACTTGAAATCAGATTCATGCCATTAGGTGCATAAGCTTTTGAAATATCGGAAATAACAAGGGAGTTAAAGACCGGTCCACGCTTTTGCCCATCGATAAGCAAGCGTCCAGTCCCCGATGGATTCTGATCAGTTGCGTGATACCACGTTACACATCCCTGCATTCGGCACACTTCACCTAGCTCTAACAACTGCGTCGCAGTTGTTGCATCCGTTGCTATCAAAATATCTTTTGCAAGAAATTCTCCAGCAGATGTCTGCACGGTGTTACCCACAATGCGCTCTGCCCGCACATTGAGTTGTAAATCTACAATCCGAGATGCAAGTGCTTGTGATAGTTGGCCAACACCAAACTTAGGAATACCAGGTGATCCAGTCACAAATGAGCGAATGACGATTTGACCATAGTGCGCATCAACTTTGTCTGAATCTGCTAAAAACACACCTTGCGAGAATGGGCGTAGCACTCGCTCATATGTTGTTCCACAACCGGCATTTCGCAGCGCTTTGCCTAGTGATTGTTCACCCTTTAACTTAGAGAAAATAAAGCGGGCAAAATTCACTTTCTCATTTAAAGAACCGGTTCCACGATGCAGCGCTGAAAATGGTGCTTTGCGTGGATCACCTAGTGCAATTCGCTCAGTTCCTAAACTGACTTCAATTACTCGAGGTGCAGGGATGAAATCAATCTCATCGATCACATCGAGTTCCATAAGTGCTGGATATTTAGAATTAATCAGTTGGAAACCACGATCACAGATGTATCCATCAATATGATCACTTGCTACACGTCCACCTGCGCGCTCACTTGCCTCAATAACCGTTACAGAACGCCCCGCAGCTTGGACTTGGATGGCGGCGTTGAGCCCAGCTAGACCAGCACCAACAATTAGGACATCACTGCTTTTAGACATGAAGTGCGTTGTTTCGTGCCTGGTCAATAATTTGAGCAACTAATAGCGCATCATCATTAGAAATTGGCCATGGGTTTGTGCCAGCAATTGCTCCAGCTACCAAAGTGTAGAAGGTGGCGTAGTTGCCATCTTCGCCAACTATTTCTTCCAGGCTATCGCCGCGATGAATAAAAGTCTTTGACTTTGTCGGTACATCCCATTTACCGCCCATTGGGATTTTGCCCGCTCTGAGTAGGGTCTCTTGTGGATCTAAATCATTAATAACCAAAGCACCTTTGCTACCCAAGATTCGAATGCGAGGACCTGGTGCACCCACTACAACACTTGCAGAAAGGATAGAAAGAACACCCGAATCGTGCTTTAGAACTAACACGGCGTCATCATCAGCGCCGCCACGTATGGTGCGAACTGTCGATGTAACTAACTCAGCTTTGCCAAACCAATCAATAGCAGTTGAGATCAGGTGTGGTTGTAAATCTAGTAACTGTCCCCCACCATCGGCGGCGCTCATATTTTCACGCCAAGAAGTTGTATTGAGTTCAGGGCGAAAGCGCTCAAAGCGTGAATCCATTCGATGAATAGTTCCAAGTACTCCGGATGCTAAAACTTTCTTAATTGTCAGCGCATCACTATCCCAACGGCGATTAAAGAAAGTTGATACTGGAACACCAGCACGCTCTCCTGCAGAGATAATCTCTGCAGTTTCAGCAAATGTGCGCCCCATGGGCTTATCGACGACAACTGGAATTCCAGCATTAATTGCGGCAAATGCATGCTCGGCGTGGACAAGATTTGCAGAGGCAACAACAACTAGATCAAGTTTGTGAGCAACTAATTCTTCAATCGTTGCAACAACATTGACATTTGGAAAGTCTGCAACGGCTTGTCCTGCTCGTTCGGCATTGCTAGTCTGAATCGCAACAACTTCATATCCACACCCTTTAAGTAAAGGTGCGTGGAAATAGCGTCCTGCTAATCCATATCCAGCAATGCCTACGCGCATTAGCTCTTTATATCTTCATGCTGAAGTTTTGAAGGCCACCAGATCTTTGGACCAATCTCATGAACCATTGCTGGCACCAAGATTGATCGGACAATGATGGTGTCTAGGAGAACTCCAAAGGCCACTGCAAAGCCAAGCTGAGCTAGCGGCACCAATGGCAACAGACCAAGAACAGCAAAGGTTGCTGCAAGAACCACTCCGGCAGATGTAATAACTGAACCAGTTACTGTCACGCCCTTAATGATTCCTGCACGTGTACCAATCTTGGCACTTTCTTCGCGCACTCTTGTCATAAGGAAGATGTTGTAATCAATTCCAAGTGCCACCAAGAAGATGAAGGCGAAGAGTGGGAATGAATTATCACCTCCGGCAAAGCCGAATACATTATTAAAGACCAGCGCACATACTCCCAGCGTTGCAAAGTAAGAAAGTAGTACCGTTCCGAGAAGAACTATCGCGCTCAAGATACTGCGCAGCAGCAATCCAAGGATGATCGTGATTACGAGCAAGATGATTGGGATAATCGTCTTGTTATCTCTGTCATTGGCTTTTCGAACGTCGTAATAGACCGCACTTGTGCCACCAACTAATGAGGTCTCATCAGCAGCTTGGGCAAGTTCGCGAATCTTAGGAATGTCATTTGATGCTTCCACGCTATCTGGAGCCTTATCCAGCGTCACATTCAAAATAGCTCTGTTATTAACAACCTTCATGACCTTAGTCATTGGATCAACAAAAGGAACGATTCCTGTTACGCCAGGTGCGTTCTTAACAGCTGCTGATACCGCATCAATTTTATCGACGGCCACAACAATCTGAGTTGGATCACCCTCTCCCCCTGGGAAGTGGGTGACGAGAAGCTTTTGTCCAACAACTGATTCAGGATTGCCAGTAAATGTGTCCACTGTTCCGATTCCATCAGCTTTAAGTGTTGATGATGCGAAAGCAAAAAGCAGTAGGACTGAACCTGTAACAACCCATGCTTTGCGGGGATTGCGTCCAATTCCATTAGCAAGCTTTGACCATCCACCAGTCATCACATGATCATCGCCATCAAAGAGAGGTCGTCGTGGCCAGAATATCCAGCGGCCAAAGAGCAGAAGAAGAGCTGGTAGTAAGGTCAAAATTGTGAGCATTGCGCAAACAATTCCGATTGCTCCAACTGGACCAAGACCTGCGGTGTTTGTTAACTGACTAAAAAGCAAAACAAGTAAAGAGATGGAAACTGTTGAACCTGAAGCCAGAATTGGTTCCCAGACGCCTTTGTAAGCACTCTTCATCGCATCGAAACGGCTTTCATGAAGATGTAGCTCTTCGCGATATCGAGCGATAAGTAGAAGTGCATAATCCGTAGCAGCACCGATAACCAATACCGAGAGAATACCTTGGGATTGTCCATCAACATCGATGATGTCATTTTTTGCTAAGAGATAAACAATTCCACCTGCTGTAGATAGTGCAAACAGTGAAGACAAGAGTGGAATGATCCACAAAACCGGAGAGCGATAAACGAAAATCAAAATGATTGCCACAACTGCCAGCGTGGTCAAAAGTAATTTAGAATCGATATCTCCAAAAGCGCCAAAGAGATCGCCTAGTAAACCACCAGGACCTGTTACATAAGGATCTAGACCATTGGCTTTGGCAATTGGTCCAATATCGGCGCGAAGCGCTGCAATGAGTTCAGGTAGAACTGGCTTATCGTTGGGCAGAACTTTGGTGAGTGAATTTCCATCTAGTGGAATGTTTGCCAAAATCGCTTTTCCATCTTGGGATGGAAAGACACTTATCTGCGCACCAGGAGCTAAGAAGTCAGAGATCTTTGCGCTTGTTCCATCCAGTGTTAACGCACCAACTTTTGAGATGTGGGCATTAATTGCAGCAAATGTCTCTGGTGTTGATGTGCCTTCAAATAAAATTAACGTAGGAAAATTGAAGCTCTTCTCATCAGAGAAAGTAGCAATTACATCTGAAGCTTTCGTTGCTTCAGCACCCTTAGGCAAGAAAGAAGAGTTGTTGTTCTCTTGAACCGAAGAAAGCTTGCCAAACAGAGGACCCATGACACCTGTTATGCCAAACCAAACAATTACTACCAAGAGTGCGATGGCGAAGGGTTTACGGGTTTTTTGAATTGACTGCGTGGACATAATGAAGGAGGCCTTTCCTATGGGTCTGATTTGGCTTCAATTGGTAAGGAGGCAAGCCTACCTTTAGGCTAGCGATGTGCCCGTCGTGACCCCTCCTAGTCAAAGTGCGATTGCCCTCACCCGCCATGGCCTGATTGATTATGAAAAGGCTTGGCAAGTTCAGCGAACAATTCACTTAGAAGTTTCTGAGGGAATTCGCCCCAACACTTTGTTATTACTTGAGCACCCATCTGTTTACACCGCAGGTCGTAGAACTTTAGATTCAGAAAAACCTCAGGATGGAACCCCTGTTATTGAAGTTGATCGCGGCGGAAAAATCACATGGCATGGACCTGGGCAACTTGTTGGGTACCCAATCGTAAAACTTTCTCAACCACATGAACTTGTTGGCTTTGTTCGCGAAATTGAACGCGGGCTGATAAATGTCTGTGAAGATTTAGGGATTAAGGCAACATGTGTTTCTGGTCGCTCAGGAGTTTGGGTAATAGATGAAAAGGGCGATCGCAAAATAGCTGCCATTGGAATTCGCGTGAGCAAGGGCGTGACAATGCATGGCTTTGCACTCAACGTCTGCCCGGATTTAAGCGCCTTTAATCAGATCATTCCCTGCGGAATTGCAGATGCTGATGTCACTTCTATTTCTAGGGAGCTTGGTCGTAACATAAGCATCGAAGAGGTTTCTCCCTTGGTTGAGAGACATATTTTTGAATCCTTAAAGAAGGTGTGCGCATGACACTTGCCCCAGAAGGTCGCAAACTCATCCGCATTGAAGCACGCAATGCCGAGGTCCCTATTGAGCGAAAGCCTGAATGGATTAAGACCAAGGCACACATGGGCCCTGAGTACACACGTTTACAAAGCCTTGTTAAATCAGAAGGTCTCCACACTGTCTGCCAAGAAGCAGCATGCCCAAATATCTTTGAGTGCTGGGAAGATAAAGAAGCGACATTTTTAATTGGTGGCGATAAGTGCACGCGCCGTTGCGATTTTTGCAATATTGATACTGGTAAACCTGATGCGCTAGATCGAGAAGAGCCTCGCAAGGTTGCAGAATCTGTTAAAGCGATGGGACTTAAGTACGCGACCATCACAGGTGTTACACGTGATGATCTACCTGATGAAGGTGCTTGGCTCTATGCCGAAACTATTCGAAAGGTACACGAGCTAAATCCCGGCACTGGCGTTGAGATGTTGGCGCCTGATTTTCATGCAAAAGCACACCTGCTCAATGAAATCTTTGAAACTCGCCCAGAGGTCTTTGCCCATAACTTGGAAACTGTCCCCCGTATTTTCAAACGAATTCGCCCAGCGTTCACTTATGAAAAGTCCTTAACTGTAATCTCGATGGCCCGCGATTTTGGTTTAGTTACTAAATCAAATCTCATCCTTGGTTTGGGCGAGACTCGAGAAGAAGTTACTCAAGCACTCGTCGATTTACACGATGCAGGCTGTGACTTAATCACCATTACTCAGTATCTGCGCCCAACAAATCGCCACCATCCAGTTGAGCGTTGGGTAAAACCCGAAGAGTTTGTTGAGCTTTCAAAAGAGGCTACCGATATTGGATTCCTCGGCGTTATGAGTGGTCCACTTGTCCGCTCTAGCTATCGCGCAGGTCGCCTCTATAAGCAGGCAATCGATGCAAAGGCAGCTCGTGGCTGATCTCGTCTATCCCCCAGTTATCGTAGTTATAAAAACTCTTTGGAAATATCTTGGCCTGAAGTTTGATTTCAGTGGAGAAGAAAACATTCCACGAAAAGACGGCGCAATTCTTGCCATTAATCATGTGAGCTATTTGGATTTTGCAATCACTGGAACTGCCGCCCTGCCAGCTGGACGGTTAGTGCGATTTATGGCTAAAAAGGAGATCTTCGATCACAAAATTGCGGGACCATTGATGCGCGGTATGCACCACATCAATGTGGATCGCAGCAACGGCTCTGCATCATTTGTTGCAGCTTTACGCGCTCTCAAATCTGGTGAGATTATCGGCATCTTCCCTGAGGGAACGACTTCCACCTCTTTTGAGATTAAGGAACTTAAATCCGGAGCTGTCAGATTAGCGATGGGTGCCGGTGTACCAATTATCCCAACAATCATTTGGGGAAGTCAGAGGATTTGGACTAAGGGGCTTAAGCGAAACCTCAAGCGCAATAACTTCCCCGTCACTGTTGTTTTTGGTGAGCCGATTTTCTATGAGCGCGGTGCAGATGTAGAGAAATCAGAGTTACATCTGCGTCAAACTTTGCTAGCCATGTTGTATCAAGTGCAAGAGAACTACCCTGATAGCCATGTGGGCCAACGTTGGGCGCCAGCCCGCCTTGGTGGAACTGCCCCTGCCCCACTAAACTAAAGCCATGTTCAAGAGAAAAGCTAAAGAAAAGAAAATCAAGACCCCGCGCTTCCAAACTTTCCGTGATGCCTACGCAGTCACCAAGCAAGTAAAGCCTTGGATTGGAATTGCACTTGTTGCAATCTTCCTAGTAACACTCTCAATTGGGGTTGGTATTGGATTCGCGGTAGATCATCCGGTTTATTTCGGCTTCATCTTCACACCGCTTTCTTTTCTCGTCACTCTTCTTTTCTTCACTCGAGTTGCAGGCCGCGCGGCATATTCATCTATTGAAGGTCAGATGGGTGCGGGCGCAAGTGTTTTGATGGCAATCCGCAAGGGATGGACAACAACTCCAGCTGTTGCGGTGTCACGCAACCAAGACATGGTCCACCGAAGTGTTGGACGTGCGGGAATTGTTCTCACCGGTGAAGGTTCACCCAGCACTCTTCGCCAGCTACTACAAGATGAGCACAAGAAGACCGAACGCTTTGCTCCAGGCGTGCCTGTAATTGAAGTAATTGTTGGCGATGGAGAAGGTCAAGTATCTCTTCGTAAACTACAAAAGCATTTACAAAAGCAACCCAAGAAATTAACTGCGCATCAAATGCGCGAAGTTCGTGCTCGCCTTAAGGCAGTTGGCGGTTTATCTATGCCAATTCCAAAGGGTCCGATGCCAACTCGAGCACCCAAGATTCGCTAGCACTGTTCAATTAAGGCGTAGGAAGTTTAATTCTCTCTCCGTCGTGCAGTTGTTGATCAGGCAGTCCTTTTAACACATGCGCTTTTGCCTCACCGACTACAACCCACTCCGTATCCCCTGATCGCTTCACAATAGCTGTCAGTTCATCAACGCCTATCAAAATAGAGTTATCCGGCACATGCAGTAATACCTTTGCAGCACTCTCTGGAATCCACTTAAAGAACTTATTAAAGTGTGGAATCACACGAATCTCTGGAAGCAGATTAAGACCTTGCGTTGCCGTCTTCTTGAGTAATCGAAAGTTAGGGATATGCGCACTCAGCACCATTGCACCAGCGCTACATCCTGCAAGAGATGCTCCTGTTTTCCAATTCTCAACAATTGCCGACCACAAGGGAGTGTCAATCAAAACTTCTGCTAGATGATGTGGGTCTCCCCCAGACATATACATCAGGGCGCTATTTGCTACTGCATCAACATATTTCTGATTGAAGGCATCTTCTCGTGTGTAGATGGGAAGATAAGTTGCTTCAACACCAATCGCTTTTGCTTGCGTTAGACCCAGTTGTTTCCAGTATTCCAAACGATCATCACTTTCTCGCCCAGCAGCCGTTGGGATTTGAACATATCTGGCTTCTTTGCCGTTGTTAACACCGTCTTGAATAAGTGATTTTTCAAACTCGGCCATGGCAGGTAAATATTCACCTGAACCAACAAGTGCCAGTGAGCCATTCATTTGGTAAGTGTAAGCGGAGTTAACTTGATTGATTCAAAATTGATCTAGCTTCTTGTCAGCACCGATCCGCTTAATCGCTCATGGATTCCACGGCCGTTCTCATCAAAAGTAACTGCAGTGACCACGAGCATCACCAAAATGGTTCTAATCAAAGCCTGTCGAATAGAGAGTGGTCCACCATCCTCAAATCGCACAACCTTCATTCCAAAGAGGTGATGACCAAGAGTTCCACCTTTCAAAGCGGTGAAAATCCACATCTGCGCAAAAAACAATAGGAAGATCCAGAGGGGTCTAAGCGGGTCGACCGCAAACAAACCTCCAGAAAAGGCCCCAACTATTGACATGCACGCCAACCAATCAAGGGCCAGGGCGCCCATGCGGCGTCCATAGGTGGTTCGGATGAATGGGTAGCTCATGGGGCTAAGCCTATCGCCCCGTAAATTCTTAACATGGATGTAACAGGGCGGTTAGGCCATTTTGCCTTTTGCGACTTATTCTTGGGCCACGAAGCAGAGAGCTCAAAGTCGAGAAAATCTGCACTGATACACCATCTATGTATCCATGTGAATTGGGAGAAGCATGTTTAAGAACTCTGCAGAAATTTTTGCATATATCAAGAAGGAAGACATAAAGCTCGTTGACGTGCGCTTTACAGATCTTCCAGGTATCCAGCACCACTTCAACGTTCCTGTTGAATCATTTGATGAGGCTGTCTTTACAGATGGTCTGATGTTTGATGGTTCATCAATTCGCGGTTTCCAGTCAATCCATGAGTCAGATATGAAGCTGTTACCAGTTCCAGAATCTGCATACCTTGACCCATACCGCAAAGAGAAGACTCTGATCATTATCTTCTCTGTTCACAACCCAGTTGATAACTCTGCATATAGTCGCGACCCACGTGGTGTTGTTGCAAAGGCAGTTGACTTCATGCGTGCACAAGGAATTGCTGACACAGCATTCTTTGCACCAGAAGCAGAATTCTATGTTTTCGATCGCGTTCGCTTTAAGACTGACATCAACACTGCTTATCATGAGATTGATTCATATGAGGGTGCTTGGAATACAGGAATTAAGGAAGATGCCGATGGAACTCCTAACCGCGGATACCGCACTCGCGTCAAGGGTGGATATTTCCCAGTATCCCCAACAGATCAATTTGCTGATCTTCGCGATGAGATGGTTATGCAACTTGGAAAAGTTGGCCTTCTAGTTGAGCGCTCACACCACGAAGTTGGTACAGCGGGTCAAATGGAAATTAACTACCGCTTCACAGATATTTTGACTGCAGGCGATGATGTAATGAAGTTTAAGTACGTCATCCGCAACACTGCTTGGCAAGGTGGCAAGACTGCAACCTTTATGCCAAAGCCACTCTTTGGTGATAACGGTTCAGGTATGCACGTTCACCAATCACTCTGGAAAGATGGCAAGCCATTGTTCTTCGGTGATGGATACGGTGATCTTTCAGACTTGGCCCGTCACTATGTCGGTGGTCTTCTAAAGCACGCACCGTCATTGCTTGCTTTCACTAACCCAACTGTTAACTCCTACCGCCGCTTAGTTCCAGGCTATGAAGCACCAGTAAACCTTGTTTACTCAGCTCGTAACCGTTCAGCTTGTATCCGTATCCCAATTACAGGATCCAATCCAAAGGCAAAGCGCATTGAGTTCCGTTGCCCAGATCCATCATCAAATCCATATCTAGCATTTGCTGCAATGCTGATGGCCGGTCTTGATGGAATCATCAATAAGATTGAACCACCTGCCCCAGTAGATAAAGATTTGTATGAATTAACTGGCGATGAAGCAGCAGCTATTCCACAAGTTCCAGGTTCACTTGATGAAGTACTCAACAATCTAGAGCGCGATCACGAGTTCTTGCTAAAGGGTGGAGTATTTACTAAGGATCTCATCGACACATGGATCGAATTCAAGCGCAAGCAAGAAGTTGATTATGTTCGTTTGCGTCCACATCCAGCTGAGTTTGAGCTGTATTTCGACATCTAAAAACGCTTTAAGACAAAGCCCGTGCCGATTGGTACGGGCTTTGTTGTTTTTACTTCCTTGAGATCGTTTTAAACAAAACTACGGAAAGCAATGCGCTCACAACTGATGCGACTATGACTGCCAGAACAGCAATGTCTTGTGTTTGAGAATCCTTAAATGCCAAGTTTGCAATAAAGATTGCTACGGTGAAACCAATTCCTGCTGCACTTCCGGTTGCTACTAGAGAGAATTTAGTGACTCCCTCAGGAAGATCTGCGACATTTATTCTCTTTGCTAGTAAGGACGCAAAAAGGACTCCTAATGGCTTACCTATAACAAGCCCAAAGAATATTCCCCAGGCGATCAGAGACTGCGATGCAGTCTTGATTGATTCACTTGTGATGACAACACCAGTGTTAGCAAAGGCAAAAACTGGGACCACGATGAATGTACTCACTGGGTGAAACTTGTGCTCAAGCCATTCGATTACAGAGACTGAGCCATCCTCAATGTCATCAAGGTTGGTCTGCTGGCGCGCGATGTTGGGAGTTAGCAAACCCAAAATCACACCGGCCAAAGTTGGATGCACTCCGGTTTTGTAGAGTGAAAACCACAAAGTGAAGGCAAATAGTGAATACACAATCATTGAGGTGACGCGAGCCTTCTTTAGAATAGCGATGAATGCAATGCTCAAGAGTGCAGCCACAAGCCACGAAAAGTTGATACCGGTGGAATACACAAAAGCAATTATCAAAATAGCGCCTATGTCATCTATGACGGCTAAGGCAAGCAGAAAAGAGCGCAGCGATGCTGCAACGCTAGGTCCGATCATTGTTAACAAACCAACAGCTAAAGCGATATCAGTTGCAACTGGCACACCCCAACCGCCCGGTGCGACCTGTCCTGCAATCGCCAAATAAATAAGAGCAGGAAAAGCCATTCCCCCAATAGCGGCAACAAAAGGCAACATCGCCTTCTTCAATGTTGCCAGATGGCCCGTTGTGAGTTCGCGCTTGATCTCTAAACCCACTACAAAAAAGAAAATGCTCATAAGTAGGTAGTTGATGATTTTCAGAATAGAGAAATCAAGTAGGAACCATCCAGATCCAACGGCAAAATCAAAATCTAGAACCCAGAAGTATCTTTCTGACAAAGGTGAATTAGCGGTAATTAATCCAAGCCCCGCAGCCACCAGAACAATCACACCACTTGTCGATTCGCGCCCCAGAAAATCTCGGAGAGGGGAAATACGAGTGCTCATGCCTCTACTTTAACCCAGTGCAATCTCCTGCGCTTGAATTTTTCGTTTTGAGAGCAGGAGATGTCCCGTGAATCCGATTACCAACGCTGCGATAACTCCCACGTTGGCATATGCCCAAGCACCATCTTTACCACCAATGAGAAATAGCAAATAACCCTGCCACGATAGCCATGATGCAAAAGTGTTTGTAACTAATCCCCAGCCAACAATTGTTCCAATAATCATCAAAACGATAGATCCCTTATTGATTGATCCATATATCCCTTGTGGGTCGTATAGGTCCCTCTCGCTGTATGCCTTCTTTCGCATAATGACATCTGCAACAAAGATTGCTGACCACACTGCAACAGGAACACCTAGTGTGATTAGAAATCCTTGGAACGGATAAAAGAAATTATCGGCGATCCAGACGATATAGACAGACCCTACAAGCATGATAAATGCATCGATGATGGCGGCTTGATGTCGTTTGATTGGAACGCCGATTGAAACAAGGGCTAGCCCTGAAGAGTAAAGGTCAAGAATTGCTCCACCAACTAATCCTAGAATTGCAACAAGAGCAAATGGAATTAAGAACCATGTTGGCAATAGTGAAGTCAAAGCACCGATTGGATCCATAGCAATTGCTTCACTCAGATCTTTGCTGCTAGCAGACAGGGCTGCACCATAGATAACCAAAATGATGGGCACAACCGAAGCCCCAAATACAGTCCATCCCACAACTGCTTTGCTAGAAACAGATCTAGGAAGATAACGCGAATAATCTGCTGCGCAATTAACCCAACCAAGTCCAATACCGGTCACACCGAAAATTAGTGCACCAATGAAACCTTGAGTTGAACCATCCTTAATGGCAGTTACCGCGTTCCAATTAATGGTGTCGATTGTTAGTACGATGTAAACAACAGTCATGACAACAGTAATTACGGTCAATATTTTCTGTATCTTCATGATGACGCCAAGTCCTAGAACTCCACCAAAAACGGTGAGTGAGACCGCTATTACAAATCCAAGAATCAAGGCAAGGTTCTGGTCTACTCCCCCAATTCTAGAAAAGACAGTCCCTGTTGCCAGAGTTGCTAGGGAGACTAAAACTGTTTCCCATCCAACGAAGATCAAATATGAAAGGAAACCAGGAACGATGCTGCCCTTAACTCCAAAGGAAGCTCGAGCTAACACCATTGTTGGTGCATTGGAACGCTTGCCAGCTAAAGAACTAATACCGACCAAGAAAAAGGAACAAATGGTGCCGATGATTGCAGCCCATGTGGCCTGCCTAAATGAAATGCCAAATCCTAAGAAGAAAGAGCCGTAAGACAGCGCTAGGAGTGAGACGTTTGCTCCAGCCCACGGCCAGAACAATGAGCGTGCCGATCCACCTCGTTCTGATTCTTGAATCAGATTTGGACCGTTGAGTTCTAATTCAAAAATAGGCATTGGTGCAGTCTACTTCTTGATGCGCCTAACAACGAGGAATGCAATGCTAATCAGAGTTAAAATTCCGACTCCATTTACAAGCAATTTAGCGCCACTTTCTAGGACTTCTTCTTCATACGTTTCAACAACAGTACCGTTAGCCACTGGCATTTCACCAACGGTGAAGCTGTAATCGCCTTCAACAGGATGTCCGTCTTCGGAAACTATTCGATAGTGCACTGAAACCAGGCCAGTAATATCGGTTAACTGCAATTTTGTTGAAATCTTGTTGCCTTCAACTACTGAAGTTGGAGATGAAATCAATTGACCTTGATTATCAGTTACTTCAATTGAATTTACGTTGGTGTTTCCAATGATTTGAAGCTTTCCATCAAATTCAATTGAAACCTCTGTGGGTGCTGTGAGCACATTTGAATCTGCCGCCGGAGTTGCTTGGACCATTGCTCCGTGAGCAAAGGCGGCAATAGGAAAGGCAAACAGAGAGGCAACAGCAAGTACAAGAATTTTCTTGATCATTTATCTATCTTAGTCAAGAAAGAAGTCGAGAAGGAAATCCTTTGTCCCTGGAGTAACAGAATACTTTTCTAAATCAGTAATTCCTTCTGATGCCAACACTTCATCATCTACAAAGAAATTGCCTGTGCACTCTGCTGCTTTGCGATTAAAGATCACATATGCCGCATCTGCCAAGATCTCAGGCTTGCGCCCAGCTAGCGCATCAATGCCTGGAATCATTTGAAGCGCAGCAGTATCGATAACAGTTCGTGGCCACAGCGCATTCACAGCAATTCCATCACGCTTGAACTCTTCAGCCATTCCCAATACACACATACTCATGCCGTATTTGGCCATTGTGTAAGCAACATGGTTTTTAAACCACACTGGCTTCATTGATAGAGGTGGCGACAGATTCAAAATATGAGGATTGCGACCATCGGCAGCTGATTTTCGAAGATGTGGCAAAGCGGCCTGAGAAGTTAGAAAAGTGCCTCGCACGTTGACATCAAACATTAGATCAAAGCGCTTAGCTGGTGTTGCATCTGTTCGGGTCAAATTAATTGCACTGGCATTATTGACCAGGATATCTATTCCCCCAAAGGCATCTGCTGCTTGATTTACTGCAGCCTCAATCTGGAGTTCATCTCGAAGATCGCATTGAATTGCTAGGGCTTTTCCACCTGCGGCTTCAATTTCAGCAGCTGCTGTGTGAATAGTTCCTGGAAGTTTTGGATTGGGATCTGAGGTTTTTGCCGCAATTGCTACGGATGCACCATCGGCTGCGGCGCGCAATGCAATTGCCAAGCCAATACCGCGAGATCCTCCTGTGATGAATATGCGCTTTCCTGCAAGTGTCATGATTTCCCCTTCTTAGCCATAAACTTCATAAACGCTTCCATCGCTTCATCTGATTGCAAAGCCATGGCAAAGATTTCAAACTCTGCCTTCATCACTGCTGCCACTGATTCGTGATTGCGAGCCTTAAGCAAAGCCTTTGTGTTTATAATCGCCTGTGGTGGTTGCTCAGCAATGCGTTGGGCAATCTTTGTTGCACCGGCCAATGCATCTGAGTTAATTTCTGCAATCAGACCCATTTCAAGTGCTGCATCTGCGCCAAAAGATTCACCCGTAAAGAAAATCTTGGCAGCTCTTTGATATCCCACTAATGCAGGAAAGAGGAAACTTGAACCTGCTTCAGGTACCAAACCTAAAGATGCAAAGGGCATTGAGAAGTTGGCAGAAGGAGATGCGACTACAACATCGCAATGCAAAAGCATCGTTGTGCCAACTCCGACTGCATTGCCTTTAACTGCAGCAATGAGTGGTTTAGGAAAGTTAAGTAAGGCTGCTAAGAATTGTGCAACCTCGGAAGAATCACTTGTTGGTGGATTATCCATAAAATCGACGATGTCATTACCAGCAG
>JBIIJO010000055.1:0-5762 GCA_044233685.1 Candidatus Planktophila sp. | reverse complement strand
GAGTTGCGGCAATTTCATTAACTGTTTGCGTTGTTTCCCTTATTCGCCATACCCACTGGTTCACTGATTTATTGGGGGGTCTATTTGTTGGAAGCGCTTTACTTGTCGCAGTCATTGCCGTAGATCGCTACGTTCCCTCAAAGAGCCAACTGCACTAGACTTCACGACATGATTGATGGAATCGGCATTGATGTCGTTGATATCGAGCGATTTAAATCCTCATTAGAGCGAACTCCGGGATTACTTGAAAAGCTATTCACAATCAATGAACAAACAAAACCAATTCATTCACTTGCTGCCCGCTTTGCAGCAAAAGAAGCCCTTGCCAAAGCTTTGAGCGCTGGCAAAGGTTTGAGCTGGCAAGAGGCTGAAGTGGTTAATTTAGAGAGTGGAAAGCCAGTCTTTCTCTTTAGCGGTGAGATAGCAGATTTAGTTGATGGGGCTGATGTCCACTTGTCTCTTTCTCATGATGCCGGTATCGCATCAGCCATGGTGATTGTGGAGCGCACGTAATGCAACATCGCGCCGAAGCTCGTATTAACCTGCTTGCACTTGCTTCAAATCTTTCAAAGCTAAAAACTACGTCTTCAGTTGAGTTGTTAGCAGTAGTAAAAGCAGATGCATATGGACATGGGTTAGTTGAAATTGGATTGGCAGCTGAGAAAAGTGGTGCTGACTGGTTAGGCGTGGCATTACTAGAAGAGGCAATCTCACTTCGCGCCCATGGTGTGCGCATTCCTATATTGGCCTGGTTAGTTCCGCCAGGATCAGATTTTGATTCGGCTGCAAAGCATGACATCGATGTTGCGGTTGCATCCCTTGGAACCTTAAAGGAAATTTCCCAACTACCAAACAAGCCGCGCATTCATATTGAGGTTGATACAGGAATGACACGTGGTGGTTTTCTTGATGAGTGGGACGAGCTGCTCAAAGCTGATTTTTCTAAAGTAGAAGTTGTGGGAATTTTCTCGCACTTTGCTCGAGCTGATGAAGCGGGTCAACAACAAAACCTTCATCAACTTAAAGCATTTAAGGCAAAGGTTGAGCAGCTAAAGGCGGTTGGGATTAATCCACCCATTAAACATCTATCTAACTCAGCGGCTACTTTGTTAGATAGTGATTCCACTTTTGACATGGTGCGCACAGGTATTGCGATGTATGGGTTGAGCCCAGATGTTAAAGCTATGGGGGATAGTAAGAAATTAGGTTTAAAGCCAGTCATGCAACTTCGAGCTAAATTACATTTAGTAAAGCATGTTCCTGCAGGTTCTCCAGTTGGTTATGGAGCAACTGCGGTTACAGAAAAAGAGACAAAACTTGGCGTGGTTGCAATGGGTTATGCCGATGGAATTCCACGTATTGCACAAGGTGCAGGCGTATTTATTGACGGCAAGAGAGCTCCGATAATTGGGCGAGTTTCTATGGATCAATTTGTAGTTGATTTAGGGGTGAGCTCCACCGCCAATTCAGGTGATTGGGTGGTTGTTTTTGGCGATGGTTCTCACGGTGAATACACCGCCGATGATTGGGGTAACGCTTCGTTATCAATTAATTATGAAATCGTGACAAGAATTGGTCCCCGAGTGCCTAGAATATATGCACCTCATGTCTACTAATAATGCAGCGCTGCGTGTCGAAGGTGTCAACGTCTCCTTCGGCGGACTTCGCGCTCTCAATGATGTCTATTTAGAGATTGGTAAGAACGAGGTTGTTGGATTAATTGGTCCCAATGGCGCCGGCAAGACAACATTATTTAATGCACTCTGCGGTTTAGTAAAGCCAGATTCTGGAAAGTTATTCTTAGATGGAAAAGATCATGATTTCCCACGTACTTCAAATTTAGTTGATTTGGGTATCTCTCGCACATTGCAAGGTGTTGGACTATTTGGAGATTTGACCGTTCTTGAAAATGTCATGGTTGGTGCGCACCACCTCGCAAATTCAGGGTTACTTTCTGCAGCGCTAGGGCGAAGTGGCAAAGATGAAAAAGAGATTCGCACTAAATCATTTAGTGCACTAGAGCGTGTGTATGCAGGTGGCTTAGCTAATCGACGCGCAGATACTTTGTCATATCCTGATACAAAGCGAGTTGCGATTGCCCGTGCGCTAGTAAGTGAACCAAAGATTTTGATGTTGGATGAACCTGCTGGTGGCTTGGGTTCACAAGACATCGAATGGATGAACCTTTTAATTCGAAATTTAAGTGCATCTATGTCAGTACTACTTATCGAACACCATATGGATGTTGTTATGTCGGTGTGTAGCAAGCTATATGTTCTAAACTTTGGTGAAGTCATTGCCAGTGGCAACGCTGAGACAGTGCGCCGTGATCCAGCAGTGATGGCTGCCTATCTGGGAACAGGTGCTAAATGAGCCTGAATGTTTCCAACTTAACTGTTCACCATGGTGCAATTTGTGCAGTGAGCCAGGTTTCAATAGCTGTTCCAACCGGCAAGCTAGCAGCCATTATTGGCGCAAATGGAGCGGGCAAAACCACTTTGCTGCGCACTCTCTCTGGCCTTAAAACACCTACCAATGGCTCGATTATGTGGAAGGGTGAAAAGATTGCTGGGATTAAACCGGAAACTTTAGTTCGCCGAGGTATTTCACATGTCTCTGAGGGCAAATCTGTAATCCCAGAGTTAACAGTTCGTGAGAACTTAGAGCTCGGTGCTATTTGGCGCCGTAATGCAAAAGAATCAAAAGAATCTATTGATCAAGTTGTTTCAATTTTCCCTCGTTTAGGTGAGCGTTTACAACAACGTGCCGATACTTTATCTGGCGGAGAACGACAGATGTTGGCCATTGGGCGAGCGATTATGTCTAAGCCGCAGTTGCTTCTCTTAGATGAACCATCCCTTGGTCTTGCACCGCTTGTTATTGAGCAGATCTTCCAAACAATTCGTGACTTAACAACCTCAATGAATTTAACGGTTTTGTTAGTAGAACAAAATGCAATGGGTGCATTAAAGATTGCAGACCTTGGAATTGTTCTCAATCTTGGAAAAGTTGTTGCAATGAACCATGCTCAAGTGCTGATTGATGATCCTGCCGTGCGCGCGGCATATTTGGGGTATTGATGCAAAAAATATTAGAGACCTTTCTTATAGGACTATCGACCGGTTCTATTTATGCCCTAATGTCAATTGCTCTCGTACTGGTCTGGAGATCCACTCGTGTAGTCAATTTTGCGCAAGCAGGCCAGGCGATGCTCTCCACATATATTGGGTTTGAGATAGCTACCCGAACTGAAATATTCTGGCTTGGCTTATTATTTGCAATCGCTGCCGGTGCTCTACTTGGAGCTGGCGTGGATTATTTCTTCATGCGAGTTTTATTCAAGCACGCTGTTTCAGGCCCTGCTGCTGTGGTTGCCCCAGTAATTGCCACTCTGGGCTTACTTGGATTAGTTCGAAGCATTGTGGGATTGGTCTGGGGCGGAGAGTTCAAATCAATTAAAGCGCCAGCATCCACAGATGGTTTCACCATAGGCGAAACGACAATTCCATTCTCACCCTTAAATCTTCTGATAATCGTGACGGTTTTCGTAATTCTTATTGCTCTAGCGATCATATTTCAACTCACGAATCTGGGCCTATCTTTACGTGCCTCAGCCTATGCACCAGAGATTGCGCAGTTAGCTGGTATCAGGACGGCGCGAACAAGGACTATCGGTTGGGCAATTGCTGGTGGAGTTGGTGGAGTCGCTGGAATGTTAAATACTGCTTCTAACTTCCTTTCACCTTATTCGCTAGATCTATTACTAGTCTTTGGATTTATTGCAGCCGTAATTGGCGGACTTGAAAGTATGGTCGGCTCTGTTGTTGGAGCCTTAATTCTTGGAATTGCTCTGACATTTATTTTGAACTACGTCGGTACGTCTTTGGTCTTCATCGGTGGATTCGTGGTTCTTATCGTGGTGCTACTTGTTAAGCCAGATGGAATAATGGCGAAGGGCAGGGCCCGCCGTGCGTAAAAAATTAGCTCTCTTCATTCTCCTTGGTTGGATCTTGCTTTTAATCGGTGATCGCGTAGATGAACTTCGTGTTTATCAAGGAGCACAGATTGCGATGTATGCGATTGCTCTCTCATCAATAGTTTTACTCACTGGTTACTCCGGCCAAGTATCACTTGGTAATGGCGCGATGATGGCTGTTGGTGGTTATTCCGCGGCTCTGACTCTTAATAATCTAGGGAGTCCAGTTTGGTTTGCATTTGTGATGGCAGTTGTTGTCTCAGCTCTCTTTGGTGCTTTCCTAGGTTTAGCAGCTGCTCGATTATCCGGACCATATCTGGCGGGAACAACTCTGGCTCTAGCAGTGGGTCTTCCAGAAATCGCTAATCAATTTGCATTTCTTGGAGGAGTACCTGGGCTTCTCTTTGATGTTGGTTTTCCTCCTGAGCGCCTTGGAGAAGAGTTCACTCAATACAAGTGGTTCTTCTGGATCGCAACCTTTATAGCCCTGCTCTCTTTGTTTATCACTTCCAATATCCTTCAATCGCGCTACGGAAGAACATGGCGTGCGATCCGCAGTAACTCTTTGGCCGCCGAACTATCGGGGGTTCATGCAGGGCGGATGAAGATTCTGGCTTTCACCATCAGCTCAGCTATTGCTGGCCTTGCTGGTGCGGTGCTGGCCATGACTATAAGTCTGGTCGCCCCAGGGGCCTACACACTGGCTCTCTCATTTGCACTGGTTACCGGGGCGGTACTCGCTGGAGTTTCTAGCCTGCCGGGTGTGGTCTTTGGAGCGTTGATCCTGGTTGCAATACCTGAGGTCGCAGATGTTCTGGCCACCAGATGGGGGGGTGATGAGAACTTAAATAACTATCTCCCAGGTCTGATTGTGAGCGTTTTACTCATCCTTTCAGTGATTTTTACCCCAAATGGTCCAGGTGAAAAGCTAAAAAGCCGACACCATAAAAAGAAATGAGTACCTTAAATTACTAGTAAGTAACTAGTAGATTACAGGCAGTTCAACCACCCTCGATGGAAGGAAAACAATGATCAGAAAGACTCGTGTAAAGGGGACCTGGCTTGCCGCCACGGTGCTCGCAGTTGGCAGCCTATTTGCAACAGCGCTTCCAGCACACGCAGAGACGGGAGTTAGCAGCAGCGAGATAAAACTCGGCATCACTCTTCCGCTTACTGGAGCAGCATCGCCAGGCTATAACAAGATCGGCAATGCTATGAACGCATACTTCAAGTATGTCAATGACAACGGCGGAGTCTATGGTCGAAAGATCACCCTCATCCAAAAAAATGATGAGTACTCTCCTCAATTGTCGATTGCTAAGACAAATGAATTAATTTTAAAGGATAAAGTTTTTGCACTAGTTGGCCCACTTGGAACTGCAAACTACACATCAGTACATAAGTCTGTAGGTATTGCCAAGCGCGGCGTTCCAAGTCTTTTCCTCAACACTGGATTTAGTGGATTTGCAAATAAGAAAACCTATCCAACCTCTTTCATGGTTCTTCCTTCCTACGCTATGGAAGCAAAAATCATCGCACAGCACCTCAAAGAGAATCATGCTGGAAAGAAACTCGGCATTGTTTATCAGAACGATGAATTCGGAATTGATGGAATGGGTGCTTTCAAGGCAGCTGGTACTAAGTTTGATGTAAGCGTGGCTTACACATCAGGTACTCAGAGCGCAGCAACTGCACAGACCTGGGTCTCCCAGCTTGCAGCAGGTGGAGCTCAAGTAGTTGTCTTCTTTGGCGTAACTTCAGCAACAGCTCCGCTACTTGGAGTAGC
>JBIIJO010000054.1:0-5804 GCA_044233685.1 Candidatus Planktophila sp. | reverse complement strand
TCTACTAAATATTGATTGAGTGAAGCTAGAGCAGCTTTGAGTGCAGCAGCTTTAGCCCCTTCATTATCAGTATCAAAGAGTGCAGCTGGTGTGTGCAAACCAAAAAGTGTCAGCGTCTGATATCCCTGTGCCTGCAGGTCTGCACTCAGAATTGATGGATCAGTGAGCGTGTGGCAATACATTTCAATTGGAAGCATTTCAGGCACAGCGCCATTCTTTGCTTGCAGATATGTTGATTCACACTGCGCAAAAGATTCTTGGGCATGAAAAGTTCCAGCAAATGCTAAGCGTGGATCTATTCCAGATTTCAATTGAGGCAGAGATTTCAGCAAAATATTGATCTTCATCTGTGAACCTTCAAGACTTGCAGGTGGTGTCTTTCCACGCAGTCGAGCCAAAACTTGTGGAGCAGCATTGCTCAATACAAAGCTAGAAGTAACCGTAGTGCCATCTTCCAGTGTGAGAGTTGCATTTTCTGTACCTGTATTAACAGATTTAACTCTTGAGTTAATTTTAATCTCAACACCAGCTGTAGTTCCTACACGCACTAACTCTTTAACTAGTGCGCCCATTCCACCGCGTGGAACCTTCCACTCACCAGTTCCATTTCCAATTAAATGATACAAAAAGCAGATATTTGCTTGCATCTCAAATGCCGATGAAAAAGTACCAATAAGCGCATCGGTCAATACAACACCGCGAACTAGATCATCCTTAAAGCGTTCTTTGATTACCTCACCGATTGGGCGCTCCATCAAGTAATCCCAAACTTTTGGCATATTAATCTCTGCCTTTAACTCACTTCTACTCTTTAAAGGCTGCAGCATTGATGGGGCGATTTTTACTGCAAACTCAGCTATTTCATTATAGAAATCCTGCCAAGCCGCCCATTCTGCACCGCTTGGATCTAACGCATTAAATGAATCTTGGGTTTCTTTGTCCCACTGGCGTGCCACATACAACCCAGAGTCTTTCCCGTTTCGAGAATAAGGCGTGTAGCTAGAAACTGTTCTTGAAATGCACTCAAAATCTAACCCCAAATCACTGACTATTTGATCGGGTAACAATGAAATCAAATAGGAGTAACGCGAGAGCATGGCGTCATATTCGGGAAATGCTCTAACACTCGTAGTTGCTCCTCCCACTTCGGAATTAGCTTCAAGAACGACTACGGACTTTCCCGCTTTAGCTAAATATGTTGCTGCAACGAGCCCGTTATGGCCACCGCCAATAACTGCAACGTCATAATGTTTCACTACAAAGATTTCACAATTCGATCAATTGCTTCGGTCAAAATTGTTGGGCTTGTTGCGTAATTTAATCGCACGAACTGTGAACTTTGCGGCCCGTACATATATCCGGCATTGAAAGCTACTTTGCCGCGCTCTAATAGAGTTTGTGCAGGGTTCTCACCTAAATTCAATGAAGTTAAATCTAGCCAAGCAACATAGCTGGACTGCGGCAAATGAGTCTTTACTGATGGCAGTTTGGCGCTAAGTAAATCGCGAACCATTACTGAATTCTCCTCAAGAGTTTTCAGAACTGAATCCAGCCAGACTCCCCCATCTTTGAAGGCGGCGGCCGATGCAAAGGCTCCAAGGATTGATGATCGAAATTTAACTGCTAAGGGCATCAACGCCAGTACTTCATCAATTTTCGCATTTTGTGAAACGATCAAAGCAGACTTGAGTCCTGCGATATTCCAGCCCTTAGAGGCAGAGGTAACTGCAACACCAACTTCGCGGGCTGTTTCACTGAGCGCCAAGAATGGTACAAATTCATGTGATTTAAAAACTAGCGGTGAGTGGATCTCATCGCTTATAACTATTACGCCATATTTCTTGGCCATGTCTGCGATTCGAGTGAGTTCTTCGCGTGAGTAAATGCGACCTAGAGGATTATGTGGGGAGCAAAGAAGGTGCACCTTGATTCCAGAGGCATAAACTTTTTCAACTTCGTCAAGATCCAAACTCCATGGATTTACATCGTCACTTTCTGAACCGCTCTTAACAAAGGGAACATCGACTTTTTCTAACTTAACTTCATTGATCCAGTTATAGAAATTTTGATAAACAGGTGAATTGATAAGAATGCGATCACCAGGCTTTGTGAAGACACGCAAAACTTCAACACAGCCAACTCCAACATCTGCTGCAATTCTTACCTGCGACTTATCTATCTCCCAGCTCCAACGCTTTGCACAGAATGAAGCAAAGCCATCAGCTAACTCAGGAACTGGCCCTAGATATCCAAGGTCTGAGTGGTTCACCATCTCGATTAACACATCGCGAATTGGCTGCGCTATCGGAAAGTCCATCTCCATAACTGGAAGAGGCAGAACATCTGCTGCAAATCCTCGCCATTTTTCTGAACTATGGGTGAGAAGTTCACTGAGCGCAGGTGCAACAACGTTGTTATCCGACATAGCGGCTAGGTTACCCTGCCCGGCTCAATTAGCGAAAGAGGCTAAAACTAGGCTTCTTCTGGGCTAATGCGCCGTGTTGAATTGCGCACAACTAATGTTGTTGGAAGTACGAGTGACGGTGGATCAATATTTGGTTTGCGCAATCTCTCCATAATCGACCACGCTGCCATTTCACCCATCAGTTGCACGGGTTGCTCAATTGTCGTTAACTCCGAAAACTCTGCCATCTCATGACCATCAAAGCCAACAATAGAAATATCATCTGGAGCTTTTAAGCCGTGTCGGCGTAGTGCTTGCATCGCACCCATCGCCATTTCATCAGATTCACAAAAAATAGCAGTTGGTCGGTTAGGACGTGCTAAGAGATCATCCATTGCACGGGCAGCGGTGTGCATTGTGAAGTCGCCGTGGACTTCGCGTTGAGGTAACCATTCCAGGCCATTTTCTGCCAGTACTTGCATGAATCCTTTGCGACGATCTTGCGGAACGCTAAAGTTAAATGGGTCATCAGGGCGCCCAGACATTAATCCAATTTGCTTGTGCCCTTGATTAACTAAGTGTTGAGTTGCTGAGCGAGCTCCAGCTATGTCATCGATTTTTACAGAAGCACATTTTTCATGCTCCATACCAACGAGTGCAATGGGGATTCCAAGGCTGAGCATGGAATCAAACTCTTCAACTGTTGGCGGCAAGCTAATAACTATGAGTGCATCAACACGGCCCTTAAGTAGTTGATGTTGAAATAAGCGTTCGCGGCCTTTCATTTGGCTGAAGTTATAGAGAAGAAGATCAAGTCCAGCTTCGCGCAACGCTTGTTCGGCACCGCTAATAACCTGTGAGAAATACCAGCGCGAAATATATGGTGCTACAACTCCAACGCTATTTGTTCGCCCAGATGCGGTATTTGCCTTCGAGGGTGCGAGCGGATAACTTAATTTCTCCGCAGCTGCAATGATCTTTGCGCGAGTGGAATCATTGACATGGTGCAGGCCTCGAAGAGCGCGTGAAACAGTTGCCGTGGATACCCCGGCTTCCTCCGCAACTTCCTTAATGCCAGCCATCAAATGCCCCCGCATGCTGTAAAAACCTGCAAATAGTTCCGCAAGAGACTGCAAAATAGAGCATCAACACTGCAAATGGCAATAGCTAGGAGTGATTTAGGACTAAATTGGGAACCATGAGCAATCAAATTGAAACCCAGATTGATGTGTCCCTGACCGAGCGAAATCGTTTAACTGCATTTTTTCGCCTAATCCTCATTGCGCCAATAGCGATTTTCATTTTATCTTTTGCTCCGCAGCAGTTTGATTCCGACAACATGTCATTAATCGCAGGATTTTTTGTTCTGCCTGTAGCTCTATCCATAGTTTTCCGCCAGGCATATCCCTCATATTTATTGGCCTTTAATGATGCCTTCCTATCTCTCTCCACTCGTATTGATGCATACCTGCTCGTACTTACAGATGAATATCCTTCATTAGAAGAAAATGATGTTGTAAGTGTGACTTTCCCAGAAGTAGATCCAAAAGCACTTAACCGTTACTTACCTCTTGTGAAGTGGTTCTTAGCAATTCCTCTTTACATAGTAGGTCTGATTTATGCCATCTATGCCTTCTTCCTTACAATCTTTGCTTGGGTAAGTGTTGTCCTTACAGGAAACTATCCAGAGTGGTGTGCTGAAGGTGTAGTCGGAACGATTGCTTATTGGAATCGAATTGTCGGTTATGCACTTCTTATGGTTACTGACGAATACCCAACGTTCTCCCTTTAATCTATGGCGGTCCACTCTGCGCAAAAGATGCGACGTATTGTTGCTGAAGTTGCAGAGATGGATCGCAAGTTTGCACCACTGATTGCTCGTCGCCCCCTTTGCACAATAGGTCGAAGCGCTCCATCAGAATCCCATTTTGAATCCTTGGTTAGTTCAGTTATCTCTCAACAACTAGCCGTAAAGGCTGCCGAGACAATTCATGGGCGCTTAGTTGATCTTTGTAAGGGAACAATTAATGCCAAAAAACTAATCAAACTCGATGACATAGCCCTCCGTGAAATAGGTGTTTCTGGTGCAAAAGCTCGCACATTAAAGGGCCTAGCTGGGGCTGTTGCCGACAAATCAATTCCCATAGATACCATCAATGAAATCCATGATGATCAAGAGATTTATGACAAGTTAACTTCACTATGGGGCATTGGGCGCTGGACTGTTGAAATGTTTATGATGTTTCAACTGGGGCGCTTGAATGTTTGGCCCACTGGAGATTTAGCGGTGCGTCGGGGTTGGGACATGATTCACAAGAACAAGGAAGAAACTCTGGCTAAAGCTTTAGATCTAAAGGGTGAGAAACTGCATCCATACCGAAGTGTTGTTGCCTGGTATTGCTATCAAGCAGTTCATGAAAGCCGCGGGTTGGATTACTAAATATCCTCAAGGATTAATGAGACAGAGTTAATGCACCAGCGCTCATCCGTTGGGATGTCATAGCCCTCACCTTTAAAGATATGACCTAGGTGTGAACCACATGCAGCACATCGCACTTCAGTTCTAACACGTGGAAAGAGTGAACGATCTTCAATGAGCTCAACAGCATCATCTGCAGTTGGAGCATAGAAAGATGGCCAGCCGCATCCAGAATGAAACTTGGTTTCACTGCGGAAAAGTTCGGCGCTGCACGCTTTGCACTTATAGACGCCTACTTTGTCAGTGTCAGTGTATTCACCAGTAAATGGTCGTTCGGTTGCAGCATTGCGTAGCACTTCATATGAAAGTGGGTCTAGCTTTGCTTTAAGAGCAGCTTCATCTATCGCAACAGGATAGTTCTTTTCGCTCATGCATGTATCCCTGCACTTGGATATGCAATTCCCGTACTTGAGTGGCAGTCATAACCATTAGGATTTTTCTGCAAATACTTCTGGTGATATTCCTCTGCTAAGTAGTATGGAACTCCCTCAGCGCTTTTAATCTCAGTCACAATCTTATCTAGACCTGCAGAAGTTAATACATTTTGATACACATTACGTGAATTTACAGCTGTCACATACTGCTCAGGTGTAGTTGTGTAAATCGCACTTCTGTATTGCGTTCCAATATCGCCACCTTGCTGATTTAAAGATGTTGGATCGTGCATTGTCCAAAACTCTTCCAGCAATCTCTGATAACTCACTTTTGACTCATCAAATGTGACTGCAACCATTTCAGCGTGACCAGTAACTCCCGTGCAGACTTGTTCATATGAAGGGTTGGGACGTATGCCACCCATGTAACCAACGGAAGTTTCCTTCACTCCATCCATCTGCCAAAAGCGGCGTTCAGCGCCCCAAAAGCAACCTGTTGCAAAATATGCGATTGAACTCATAGCGCTCATTCTGACAGTAAGGCGAG
>JBIIJO010000111.1:0-5964 GCA_044233685.1 Candidatus Planktophila sp. | reverse complement strand
GTGCCAGTACCAAAGCGAAAAATGTCGCGTTCAAAGACGCGCTCACGCCGTAGCCAGTGGAAGACAACTGCTGCCTCTTTAGCAACATGCGGACAATGCCAATCACCAAAGCTTCAACACACAGCATGTCCAACATGCGGTACATATAACCGCCGCCAAGTTCTAGAGGTTTGATCGTTAGTTCTATGCTCAATGAAGCGTTGGGGGTTGAACTTGAACCCTCACTTCTGGAGTTAGCTTTTACACATCGCTCATTTGCTTATGAATCTGCAAGCAAAGAAACTAACGAGCGTCTTGAATTTCTTGGAGATTCCGTTCTCGGTTTAATTGTTACCGAAGAACTCTACAAACGTTATCCCGATTTAGATGAATCACGTTTATCGCCATTGCGCTCAGGTGTGGTTAACATGCGTGCGCTCGCAGATATTGCGCGCACATTAGAACTTGGTCAATATATTCGCCTTGGAAAAGGTGAAGAAGTTACCAATGGCCGTGATAAAAACTCACTTCTTGCCGATGCTCTAGAAGCCTTAATTGGAGCCATTTATCTTCAGTGTGGCTTTGAGAAATGCACTGAAATTGTGCGCCGATTGATTTCATCAACTATGGATTCAGCCGTTGCGCGCGGAGCAGGTTTAGATGGCAAGACAGCCCTTCAAGAGTTAGCGGCCAGCCTTGGAAAAGGTGCACCTGAATACGTTGTTACTGAACAGGGCCCAGATCACGATAAAGATTTCACGGCTACGGCAATGGTTGCTGGAAACGCTGTGGCGGTGGGAACCGGAAAGAGCAAGCGAGAGGCTGAGCAAGTAGCTGCCCGCATTGCATATGAAACTCTAAAAACCGAGCTGCCCGAGCAGTAATATCGCCGAAAACAAGCAGGCGGCGCGATAGGTTTACCGCGTGTATCTCAAGAGCATGACCTTAAAGGGCTTCAAGTCCTTTGCCTCCAGCACTACCTTGCGTCTTGAGCCAGGAATTACCTGCGTTGTCGGTCCCAATGGTTCAGGTAAAAGTAACGTCGTTGATGCTCTGACATGGGTTATGGGTGAACAGGGCGCTAAATCCCTTCGCGGCGGCAAGATGGAAGATGTTATTTTCGCCGGAACTAGTGGACGTGCACCACTTGGGCGCGCAGAAGTTTCCTTAACAATTGATAACACCGACGGCGCACTACCTATCGATTACACCGAAGTAACTATTTCTCGCATCCTTTTCCGTAATGGCCAATCTGAATATCAAATCAACGGTGAAGCATCCCGCTTGCTCGATATTCAAGAACTACTCAGTGACTCAGGTATTGGTCGCGAAATGCACGTCATTGTTGGTCAGGGCCAGCTAGATGCAATTTTGATGGCAACGCCCGAAGAGCGACGTGGATTTATTGAAGAGGCTGCAGGCGTTCTCAAGCACCGCAAGCGTAAAGAAAAAGCATTGCGCAAACTTGATTCAATGCAAGCCAACATGGCACGTGTTCAGGATTTAACTGTTGAACTTCGGCGCCAACTTCGACCACTAGGTAAGCAAGCAGAAGTTGCCAAGAAGGCAGCAACTATTCAGGCCGATCTGCGTGATGCAAAACTACGTTTGTTTGCTGATGATTTTATTTCGATGTCTCGCACACTCGATGCCGAAGTAGCCGATGAAACTGCATTACGTCAAAAGCGTGCAGAAGTTGATAGAGAACTTGAAACAATTCGATCTCGTGAAGAAGCTTTAGATGCACAGTCGGCAGTTGAGACACCATTACTTGTCCAAGCACAAGAAACGTATTACCAGTTAAATTCTTTACGGGAAAAGTTCCGTGGAACACAAAGCCTTGCACAAGAGCGCTCACGCTTTCTTAATGAGGAAGCAGAGGAAGCTCGTTCAGCTGGTCGTGATCCAGAAGCGCTAGAAAAAGAAGCTCAAGTTCTGCGCAATGAAGAAAATGCGTTGAGAAACAACATTAATGATTCACGCACAGCGCTAGCTGCAGCAACTACTGCACTTGCAAATGCCGAGCAAGCGTTAAAGATGGATGAAGACAAAATCGCTGCAGCAATGCGCGCTATCGCCGATGCTCGCGAAGGAACCGCCCGTCAAGAGGGTCATATCAAATCCCTCCAGGCCCGCCTTGAAGCCATCGCAGAAGAAATCGCACGCCTTACAAAAGCCCGTGATGATGCCCAACATCGCGCCGATAGTGCATCACGTGAATACGCCTCCTTTGAACTTGAAATTGCTAGCGCTGACTCTGGTGAACTGGGTCTTGATTCTGCTTTTGAAACCGCTAAGTCAGCACTGGATGCTTCAAAAGCAAAGTTGAATGGTTTGGTTGATTCTGAGCGTGCTGCAGATCGTGAGCGAAACGCTGTTGAATCTAAGTTAGAAGCGATGAAGTTAACTTCACAAAATCGCGATGGGGCATCTGCTCTTATGCGCGATTCACGTGGAGTTCATATCTTGGGCTCCATTGCCTCCCTGATTGAAATTGATAATGGTTGGGAGTCAGCAGCAGCTGCAGCTCTTGGATCATTAGCCGATGCCATCGTGGTGCAAGATTTATCTTCAGCAGTAACTGCGTTAACAACTTTGCGCGATCAAAACTTAGGCCAAGCTGATGTATTGGTATATGAAGCCGGCAATAGTGGAAACTCAAATATTCCATCGGGATTAAACGCACTTGCTTCCCATATCCGTTCACATTCAATTGGTGATCTCATTTCATCGCTTTTGGCCTCAACTGTTGTGGCAGAAAATGCTCGTGATGCTGAAGCAATTCTTCGCTCACATCCATCAGTAACCGTTGTTACACGCGATGGCGATGTAATCACTAAGGCCAGAGCGCGTGGTGGTTCAAAATCTTCATCGTCACTCATTGAAATTAAGGCTTTGATTGAAAGCCTTGAGACCAAGTTGACTGACATTACTCACACATGTGATCGTCTGAAATTCGAGATTGCAACTGCAACTACTGAGGTTGCAGATTGCCAGAGCTCATTTGATGTTGCACTCTCTAAGCTCAATGAATCAGATGCTCGCATTGCATCCATAACTGAGCAGCTTGCTGTTTCTGGACAGAATATGAAATCTGCTTTAGCTGAAGTTGAGCGCCTTAATACCTCGATACAAGAAGCTAGTTCTGCCAAGAGCCGTGATGAGGGTGAATTAGTCATCGCTCAGAACCAGTTACACCAACAAGGCGCAGTTGCCGAGCCTGATCACACGTTCACTGAAAACTTACGCAATGCTGTCTCACTTGCTCGCACAACCGAAGTTGAGGCTCGGCTAGCCGTTAGAACAATCGAAGAGCGCGTGGATTCAGTTGCAGCTCGTGCTAAAGCACTTGAAGATTCAGCGCGCAATGAGCGTGATGCATCTGAGCGGGCAATCGTGCGTCGTGGTGCCCGTGCGCGTGCAGCAGTTATATCTCAAGCCATTGCTGAATCTGCATACGAAGTTCTCATCCATATTGAGCGCTCTATTGCCAAAGCTGCAACAGAGCGTGCTCGATTAGAAGAATCACGCACTGCTAGAGATGGTGAAACTCTCACTGTTCGCACACGTGGCCGTGAATTAACTGCCGAGCTTGAACAACTCACTTCTAGTGTTCACAAAGATGAAATTGCACGTGCTGAACAACGCATGCGTATTGAGACGCTTGAGAATAGAACGATGGAAGAGTTTGGCATTGACACACAGGTACTTGTTGCTGAATATGGCCCAGATAAAGATGTTCCAACATTCTTTGAAAATGAAGCTGGGGAGATTGTCACAACCGAACTCATCCCTTATCGCCGCGATCAACAGGAAAAACGTTTGGCTTCAGCGGAGCGCTCTCTGACTTTGCTCGGCAAGATCAATCCTTTGGCTTTAGAAGAGTTCTCTTCACTAGAAGAGCGCTTGAAGTTCTTAGCTGAGCAGCTAGAGGATTTGAAGAACACGAAAAAGGATTTGCTCGACATCATCAAAGAAGTTGATAATCGCGTGCAGTCAATCTTCATGGAAGCCTTTGAATCAACGGCAACACATTTTGAAGATATCTTCTCTCGCTTGTTCCCAGGTGGCGATGGTCGTTTGATTTTGACTGATCCAGATAATCCACTGACAAGTGGAGTTGATGTGGAAGCTCGACCACCAGGAAAGCGTATAAAAAGATTGTCTCTGCTCTCGGGTGGAGAGAAGTCATTAACAGCTGTTGCTATGTTGGTTGCAATCTTTAAAGCGCGCCCTAGTCCGTTCTATGTGCTCGATGAAGTTGAAGCGGCCCTTGACGATACTAACCTTGGGCGTTTACTAGTGATTTTGGAAGAGCTTCGTGCAAGTTCTCAGCTCATCATCATTACTCACCAAAAGCGCACGATGGAGATTGCTGATGCACTCTATGGCGTGACTATGCGTGGTGATGGAGTAACTGAAGTTATTTCTCAGCGTTTGCGCGAATCTGACGCAAGTTAAGTAAAGCTTTCTTATGGGTTTATTTAGCAAATTCATCGCCAAAATCAAGGGAACAAATGATTTTGCACCTGCCGACTGGAAAGAGTTAGAAGAGGAGTTGCTTCTCTCTGATTTGGGTCCTTCACTGACTAAAGAGTTCTTAGAACAGGCGCGTAAAGTTAAGAGTGAGAACGCTCAAGAGGCACTCTCTCAGATACTTTCAACGCATCTATCAACTAAAGATCGCGCTGCAATACTTGGGCAAGAGACGACTGTCATCATGGTTGTTGGTGTTAATGGGACAGGCAAAACAACAAGTGTTGCAAAGCTTGCTGCAAATCTAAAAAAGAGCGGCAAGAATGTTGTGATGGCAGCTGGAGATACTTTCCGAGCCGCAGCCGTTGAGCAGTTGCAAACGTGGGGGATGAGAATTGGAGTTGAGGTAGTTTCGGGTAAAGCTAATGGTGATCCAGCATCAGTTGCATTTGATGCTGCTAAAAAAGCCCAAGAAAGCAAAGCTGATTTTCTGATTATTGATACTGCAGGGCGTTTACATAATAAGAATGATTTAATGGCAGAGCTTGAAAAAGTTAAGCGTGTAGTTGAGAAAGTCTTCCCAATCAATGAAGTTTTGTTAGTAATTGATGCAACAACTGGTCAAAATGGTTTGCAGCAAGCAAAGATTTTTACCGAAGCAGTACAAGTGAGTGGAATTATCCTGACGAAGATTGATGGAAGTGCCCGTGGCGGAGTTGCCCTGGCAATTGAGAAAGAACTCGACATCCCGATTAAATGGATCGGCACGGGGGAGTCTGAATCAGATTTCGCCCATTTTGAAGCCGATAGCTACATCCAGGGCCTGCTTTCGTAACTTAGCCGTAACACTGGAGCGAAATTGTCACGCCCCCGCAATAGTTCACATCATCAGCCGTAACCGGGTCCAGAGAAGGTATGGCCATCTCAAAGGCGAGAAATTTCAAAAACAATCTTGAAGGCAGATGAAAATATGACAGATATTGCGTTGAACTCAGGTGATACAGCCTGGATGTTAGCAAGTACCGCTTTGGTTCTTCTTATGACACCTGGACTTGCCTTTTTCTACGGCGGAATGGTTCGCACTAAGAGCGCACTAAATATGATGATGATGTCGTTTATAACTATCGGCATAGTTAGCACTCTCTGGGTTATTTATGGTTTCGAATTAGCTTTTGGTTACAAAGCCGATTCACCTTGGTATGGAAATCTTTCACTCTCTGGCCTAGGTGGAATGGTTAATGATTTAACTAACAATGGTGGTATTTATCCCATTCCAGTTTTGGTCTTTGCGGCATTTCAATTGATGTTTGCAATCATTACTCCAGCTCTCATCTCTGGCGCAATTGCAGATCGCACAAAGTTCACTGCTTGGGCAGTATTTGTTGCGATTTGGTCAACAATCGTTTACTTCCCAGTTGCACACTGGGTATTTGCATTCGGTAACAAAGTTGGTGACACAGTTACTGGTGCTGGCTTCCTTGCAAGTCAAGGTGTTCAAGACTTTGCTGG
>JBIIJO010000053.1:0-6001 GCA_044233685.1 Candidatus Planktophila sp. | reverse complement strand
GAAGCTGCAGCCTTGGCTAATGCTTCAGCGCGCTGCTGCGGCGTAAGTACTGGAGGAGCTCCCATGCGCTAACCCTAACTGCATGTGAAGTTAATTGAGAATCTGCTCTGCCAGCTCAACAGCTCGCTCACGCATGGCTTGGGCTCCATTAGTAAAACTTTGCGTGATTGGGCGGCCAATCACAACGTAATTTGCGCCTCGATCGATTGCTTCGCGTGGCGTCATGGTTCGTGCTTGATCATCAGCGCCTGAAGAATCTGCCGGTCTAACTCCCGGAGTGATGATTGTTATCTCTTCGCCAACATTTTGACGAATAGCCAGGATTTCAAGCGGTGAACACACAATCGCTCGGGCACCCCCAGCCACCGCAATCCTTGCTAAGCCAACTGCTGAATCAAGAGCATGAGATCTAAATCCGATATCGGCTACATCTTTTTCCGACAGAGAAGTCAAGATTGTGACACCTGTTATGTGAGTTGAGGGCATGGCATCTGCAGCTGCTTGAACCATTGCACTCCCACCGGCTGCATGCACGGTTAGAAACTTAGGACGCAAAGTTGAAACAGCCCTTGCTGCGCCCGCGACTGTGTGTGGAATATCGTGCAGCTTTAGATCTAAGAAAATATCGGTATTGCAACTATCTGCAATCGCCTTGATGCCTTCATTTCCAAATGTTGTGTAGAACTCAAGGCCTAACTTAACTACTGAGATAACACCATCAGTTGCACCCACCCAAGCCTTAGCAACCTCTAAATCATTTGTGTCAACGGCCAGAACTATGGGAGCGGGTTTATTCATCGACTACTCACTCTCTGGTCTATGTGCATAGCCGACTGCTTGGCGAAGTGAGGTGAAACCTTTGGCAATCAACAAATCTTTAAGCTCGTTTTGAATAGAGATGATCGCTGTTGGGTTGCCAAAGCTGGCAGTACCAATGGAAACACCACTAGCACCTGCTGCAATCATCTCTAGTGCATCACGCCCGCTAGAAATTCCTCCCATACCGAGAATGGGTACTTGCGGCATTTCAGCGTGAACTTGATAGACCGCTCTTACAGCAATTGGTTTGATTGCAGGACCTGATAGTCCGCCTGTTTTTCCACCAAGATGTGGGCGCATTGTGTCCAGGTTAATAACCATTCCCAAAACAGTGTTAATCAATGCCAGGCCATCTGCGCCAGCATCAACTACACCCTTAGCTATAGAGACAAGATCTGTTACATCGGGTGAGAGCTTGGCAATAATAGGAAGTTCTCCACCGATAGTTCTGCGTACGCCATCAATAACGCGTCTGGAAGCTTCTGGATCACAAGCAAAAACTAAGCCTCTATTTTCAACGTTTGGACAGGAAATATTGACCTCAATTGCGCTAATGCCGGAGACTGATCGCAATTTACGCGCCAGAGTTGAATACTCTTCAACCGTCTCACCAGCTATTGAAATTATGATGCGAGCTTTTTGTTCGACTAAAAACGGAACATCCTTAGCTAAAAATGCATCGATACCTGGGCCCTGTAAACCGATGGAGTTGAGCATCCCGCTTGGTGTTTCTGCCATGCGGGGTGTTGCGCGGCCATTTCGAGCTTTGAGCATGACTGACTTTGTTACAACACCACCCATTGTTTTGATATCAAAGAACTGAGATAACTCTCGGCCAGAGCTGGCGCAACCACTTGCGGTGAAAGTTGGCGCAGGAAACCAGGCATTGCCTAATGTGGTTGAGAAATCTAATGCGGTCATAGCGCTTTTCCGACCTTGTCCCACTGTACTAAAGATCCATCCATAACAGGGCCATCAATACATGAGCGCAGCATTGAGATGTTTCCATCAGCATCTGCAACAGGTAAAACACATGTCATGCATATTCCAATGCCACACGCCATTGATTCTTCAACTGCGCATTGGTGAACGACATCAGTGCCTCGTGTTATCTCATCGATAGCCGAAAGCATCGCCATTGGTCCACATGAGTAAATAACTGCAATATTGAGATCTTGAATTAATCCTGCAATTGGCTCAGTAACACGGCCAGTCTGACCCATAGAGCCATCTTCGGTGTAGATGCGAAGTGAATTTACGGCTCGCTTTCCTTCCATAGGTGCATAAATCTTTGAGGCAGTACTTGCACCAAGCAGCATGTCCACACGGCATCCCTTAGCGTTGAGTACTTCAGCCAATCCAAAAAGCGGAGCTGATCCATAGCCGCCACCAACAAGTAGAACTTGAACTGGCTCTGTTGGAATTCCAAAAGATGATCCAAGTGGGACAACGATATCCAAAATTGCGCCTTCGCCCTGGGCGCATAACCACTTACTACCTTGCCCGTGTGGTGCAACAATCAACTCCATTGTTCCGCCAGAGATTGAGTTGGCAGAAACGCGAGATATAGCAAAGGCTCTGCGCAAAACCATTCGCGAATTCTCGCCACCAACACTAATTGCCACGAAGTTTCCTGGTCGGCAAGTTTGGGAAAGATCGCCAATATTAATTATGAGTTGGTGATATTGGCCTACGCGCTTGTTGCTAACAACATTTGCGCGAATCTGTGCTGCATTCTTATTGATGCTAGCCATTTAGCCCAACCACTTCTGTAGAGACTTAATCGACAAGCTATTGCTTTGCAAGAATCGAATTCCTTCAACGGCTGCGCTAAAGCCAGCAGTCGTTGTGATGATTGGAATTGAGCGCTGGACCGATGCAGTGCGAATAGCCCAACCGTCTTGACGTGTTCCTCTACCAACGGGAGTGTTGATTACTAAATCAATATCTCCTGAGTTGATGATTTCGACGATGGTTCTCTCGCCCATAGGCCCGGTTCCCTCAGAATTCTTTCGCACAGTCACGCACGTTACGCCATGCTTATTTAAAAAGCCGGCAGTTCCCTCCGTGGCTAAGATTCTAAATCCACATTCTTGTAACCCAAGAGCTGCTTGGATCCCAGATTCCTTGTCTTTATCAGCCAATGAGATAAAGACGGTTCCAGACTTAGGCAGTGGACCAAAGGCTGCAATCTGACTTTTTGCATAGCTCTCACCGAAAGTGGGAGAAATACCCATTACTTCTCCTGTGGATCTCATCTCTGGTCCAAGAACTGCATCAACACCACGACCATCACTTCGTCGGAATCTGTTCCATGGAAGAACTGCTTCCTTGACTGAAATGCCCTTTGCAATTCCATCCCCACTAGCTGGAAGAAGTGATTCGCTGCGAAGTTCGGCAATGGTTGAACCAACTGCAATTCTGGCAGCAGCCTTTGCTAACGCAACTCCTGTTGCTTTACTAACGAATGGGACCGTTCTGGAAGCGCGAGGATTAGCTTCAAGTACATACAAAACGTTTTCAGCTATCGCGAATTGAATGTTTATCAAGCCCCGCACATCGACTCCTCGTGCAATCTTTTCTGTTGCCTGTCGAATTTCGCTCAGTTGGGCTGGTGTAACAGTCATCGACGGTAGAACACAGGCGCTATCTCCACTGTGAATACCTGCTTCTTCTATGTGCTCCATCACGCCACCCAGGAACAACTCATGGCCATCAAAGAGAGCATCAACGTCAATTTCAATCGCGCTGTCTAGAAATCTATCGACTAAAACTGGATGATCCGGAGTTATATCGGTTGCGCGTGTGATGAAGCCACCTAGTGCGGCGTCGTCATAAACGATCTCCATACCGCGGCCACCCAGAACGAATGAAGGACGAACGAGAACTGGATATCCAATTCTTTGAGCAATTGTCAGTGCCTCTAATTGCGATGCAGCCATTCCGAATTCTGGTGCGGTTAATCCCTGCTCTTTGAGAATATTTCCAAAAGCGCCGCGTTCTTCGGCCAAATTGATTGCATCCGGAGAAGTTCCAAGAATCGTAATTCCGGCAGCTTTCAATCCTGCAGCAAGTCCTAGAGGTGTTTGTCCACCTAACTGTGTAATAACTCCGAGTACCGGACCAGCAAGTGATTCTGCGTGCACGACTTCAATAACATCTTCTAGTGTTAATGGTTCGAAGTAGAGACGATTACTAGTGTCATAATCAGTTGACACAGTCTCCGGATTGCAGTTCACCATAATAGTTTCAAAACCTGCTTCGCGCAAAACAAAGGATGCGTGAACACAAGAATAATCGAATTCAATTCCCTGCCCGATTCGGTTTGGACCACTACCTAAAATGATCACAGCAGGAGTCGTGCGGGGCTTAACTTCACTTTCTTCTTCATAAGATGAATAGTGGTAAGGCGTGAATGCCTCAAATTCTGCAGCGCATGTGTCAACAGTCTTATAGACCGGACGAATTCCTAAATGATGACGCTCACGGCGGATATCTTCTTCTTGCAGTCCGCGCAGAGTTGCTATCTGATTATCTGAGAAACCGTTTCCCTTTGCCTCACGTAGTTTTTCAGCAGTTAACTCCCCCAGCTGCGTGAGTGCAAATGCCTGCTCGTTGATGATTTGAATCTGACGCAAGTACCAAGGATCAATCTTGGTTGCTGCAAAGACATCCTCAATGGAAGCACCTGCCCACATCGCCTTCTGAACTTGCTGCAGACGATATTCGGTTGGAATCTTCATCGATACTAAGAGATTTGCTTTTTCCTGTTCACTAATCTGTGGCCAACTAAAGATTGCTTCCTTGCGCTCAAGTGAGCGTAGGGCTTTCATGAGCGCTTCTGAGAAGGAACGACCAATAGCCATTGCCTCACCAACACTCTTCATCGTTGTCGTTAAGCGAGGGTCAGCATCTGCAAATTTCTCGAAAGCAAAACGTGGCACCTTAACAACTACGTAATCAAGAGTTGGTTCAAATGAGGCTGGTGTTGTTTTAGTAATGTCGTTTTGGATCTCATCCAGGGTGTAGCCGATAGCCAGTTTCGTTGCAATCTTTGCAATTGGAAAACCAGTGGCCTTTGATGCCAGTGCACTAGATCGTGAAACTCTAGGGTTCATCTCAATGACGATAATTCGGCCATTTTCAGGATTAACTGCGAACTGAATATTGCAGCCTCCAGTTGCAACGCCGACTTCACGAATGATGTCGATTGATAGGTCTCGAAGCTTTTGATATTCAACATCAGTTAATGTCATTGCAGGTGCAACGGTGATGGAATCTCCTGTATGAGTACCCATGGGATCAAGGTTTTCGATAGTACAAACAATGACCACGTTATCCTTGTGATCGCGCATAACCTCAAGCTCGTACTCTTTCCAACCCAAGATTGATTCCTCTAGAAGCACTTCAGATGTTGGGCTATGACGCAAACCAGCGCCAGCGATTTGATTCAACTCTTCTTCATTAAAGGCTATTCCAGATCCAAGGCCACCCATAGTGAAAGAAGGGCGAACAACAACCGGATAGTTAAGCTGAACTACAGCTGCGAAAATCTCATCCATAGTGTGACAAATAACGGACTTAGCTGACTCTCCCCCAACTTTTTCGACGATGCCTCTGAACAATTCGCGGTTTTCGCCTCGTTGAATCGCGGGAATATCAGCGCCAATGAGTTTCACGCCGTACTTTTCCAATATCCCACCCTCAAAAAGACCAATCGCAGCATTAAGTGCGGTTTGGCCACCTAATGTTGCTAGAACTGCATCTGGCTTTTCTAGCGCAATAATCTTTTCGATAATCTCAGAAGTAATCGGTTCGATATATGTTGCATCTGCAAACTCTGGATCAGTCATGATTGTTGCTGGGTTTGAGTTGACCAAAATTACTCGAATACCCTCAGCACGAAGCACACGACAAGCTTGTGTTCCCGAATAATCAAACTCACATGCCTGTCCAATAACAATTGGACCACTTCCTATTACTAGAACACTTTTAATCGAAGGATCTAGAGGCATTAGGCCTTCACCTTCTTTCCCATCAAATCAATGAAGCGATCAAAGAGATATGCAGCATCATGTGGACCGGCTGCAGCTTCAGGGTGATACTGAACTGAGAACGCTGCACCTTCTAGTAATTGCAAACCTTCAACCACTCCATCGTTCAAACAGACATGCGTTACTTC
>JBIIJO010000052.1:0-6299 GCA_044233685.1 Candidatus Planktophila sp. | reverse complement strand
CACTTAAATTAACGCTTGCAGTTACAACTTTCTTCACACGCACCCGTGGCTTATAGGTGCGCTTAATGGCAGGAACCGCTTTAGGTTTAGGTGGAAACCACAGCGTTGGCTTAGGAGTTGGCGCAACTACTGTGCGCTTTTTAACTACTGCCCCGCCATCTCCCTTTTTAGCCGTAATGATGATCTGGTTATCTTGCGTGAAAACATCAACGCAGGCGCTGGTTGTGCAATCAGCTACTGCGCTAGCGGGGGTGAATAAAGAGAAGAAAAGGATGAGAATTAATAAGCGCTTCATGTGCAGGCACGATAAATGGGCCAAAGGACTAATCCCGGTGCTCACTGCGCTAACTGTGGATAGTTGTGACACTCTTAGTTCATGAGCGCACGCGATGGTGATGGTTGGATCCAATGCGCCTGTGGCAATAAGCACTGGGGCCTCAATGGTGCCGCAGGAATCCTTTTAGTTCGTGGCACTCAAATCCTGCTGCAACATCGCGCCCCGTGGGTTCACAACGGTGACACCTGGGGAATCCCAGGTGGTGCCCGCGATAGTCATGAATCTGTATTAGAAGCTGCAATTCGGGAGGCAAAAGAGGAAACAGGAATTGATCCTGTGCACCTGACTCCTATTCAAACTTTTAGCGATGATCACGGCAGCTGGCGCTATGACACTGTCATTGCCCATGCCAGCGATGATTTAGTAGCACACGAGCTCAATGATGAATCCCATGAAGTGCGCTGGGTGGAGATAGAAAAGGTGGAAGAGCTAACACTTCACCCTAGTTTTGAAAAGTCCTGGCCAACGTTAAAGGGACTCGTTCAGGCGCTTTAGGGAATCCTGCACCACGGCCTTATCTGATGTGCGCCACAGCGGTGGCATTGAATTAAGTAACACACTTCCATATCGCTTGGTAACAATGCGCGAATCTAAAATCGCAACTACTCCCCGATCATCAACAGATCGAATGAGTCGACCTGTTCCCTGAGCAAGTAGCAGCGCTGCACGTGGCAGTGAAACCTGCATAAAACCACTTCCACCAGCGGCATCTGCTTGTGAGGCACGTGCCGACATCACCGGCTCATCTGGTCTAGGAAAAGGAATGCGATCGATAGCAACAAGAATGCAACTATTGCCTGGCACATCAACGCCTTGCCATAGCGACATCGTGCCAAGTAATACTGATGTTTCATCTTTTGCAAAGCGGGCAACGAGTGGTCCGACTGCATCCCCGCGCTTTTGCGTGATGATCTTGATTGGAAGTTCAGCTAAGACTTTGCGCAAGTGCGCATCTGCTGCCTCCACACCGCGCCATGAAGAAAACAGTGCCAAGGTGCGCCCACCGGCAGCGTCAATGAGCTCGCCTAACTCTGTGAGCACTTCAATGCTGGGGCCATCTCGCCCAGGCTCTGGCAAATGCTTTGGCATATAGAGAACACCTTGATTAGCAAAATCAAAAGGAGATCCCACATCTAACATCTGCACATTGCCTGGATCTAATTCACCTTCAGAGAGTTCGGCATTTAAATCCTCTCCCACAATAAAACCAATGCTTTTAGCTAATGAGTTAAAGGAGTTACCAACAGTTAACGTGGCAGAGGTGGCAATAACTGGGGTTTGCTTGAGCATGTTCTCGCGCAAGACATCTGAGACAGAGAGTGGCGCTAAGTGCAAGGTAGAAAAGGTTGGTTCATACCAAAGCACTAAGCCATCACCGAGTTTTAGTAGCGTGGCAGCAGTTGTTGATACTTCATTGACGGCACCTTTAACACGGGCCCGTTCTGCCATTGCATCGGTATCGATAATCTCATCATCGGCAGTAAGTGATTGCACGATAGCTTGCGCACTCTCCCTCACCTTTCGAATCGGTGATTCCAATGATTGCGGAATCTCCTCTAGGCGGCCCTGTGAACCCAGTTCACTGCGCACGCTTTCACCGTAATCAACCATGGACTCATGAAAATCATTAGCAGCTTTGTGAAAAGCATCTGCCAGCTTGCCCGGCATGAACTTGCGGGCCATGGCAGCAGCTCGCAGAACGCGACCTGAAGTCAGTTCATCTGTAACAGCCTGTGTTGCTCTATCCATAAACTCATGCGCCTCATCCAAAATAATGCAATCTCGTTCAGGCAAAATTGGATGCAGATCCATAATCTCAATTGCAAGCAGGGTGTGGTTTGTAACAACTACATCTGCAGTTTGCGCTTTACCTTTTGCATTTGCCGCAAAGCACTGTGAACCAAAAGCACAGACATCTGCTCCCACACATTCACGCCCTGAAACACTATTAGCTGCCCACACGCGCCTATCTACTTCAGGTGCATCATCTCTATCCCCTGACACCCCAGGCGTCTTAGCCCAAGCAATTAAACGCTTTGCATCTTTTTCTAACGATGAAACATCCATGACTAACTCACCATCAGGATCCACATCTTCACTATTCATCTTTTGCAAGCAGACGTAGTTTCCTACACCTTTATAGATTGCATAGGTAACTTCACGTCCCAGCAGCTTTTCAAGGGCTGGAACAACTGCAGGTAGATCTCTGTCCACTAACTGGCGCTGCAAGGCCAAGGTGGCAGTTGCAACTAATACTTTTCGCCCGTGCACAATTCCAGGAATTAAATAAGCAAGTGATTTTCCTGTACCAGTTCCAGCTTGAACCATTAAGTGATGGCGATCAGTTAAGGCGTTAGCAACAGCTTCTGCCATTTCAATCTGGCCTTCACGTGCTGATCCACCAATTGCATCAACGGCGACATCGAGTGCTTCACGCACTTTCTTGGACATATCGCTCATGGGCCAACCTTAGTGGCTCGGATATATAGCCTTTTTAATGAGGAGAACGAAACGCCTAACGCTTCTTTTGCAGATGCAAAAGCTCTAGCGCAGCAACTGCGCTGTCATAGCCTTTATCTTCTTTACTCATTTGCCGACCACATCTATCAATTGCTTGATCCAAGTCATTACACATCAAAACACCATAACCAATGGGCTTTGAGTGTTTAAGTGAAACATCGATAACACCTTGTGTGACACCTTGGCAGACATAATCAAAATGCGGTGTTTCACCCTTTAAAACCAAGCCCAGCGCCACAACAGCATCAAAGCCAGCTTCAAAAGCGTATTGGGCAGCAAGTGGAATCTCAAAAGAGCCAGGAACGAACTGGACTTCAACTGTGCCAACCTGAGCCTCAGTAAGTGCGCGCTTGGCACCTGCAATTAAGTCATTGCAAATATCTAGATGCCATGAGGAAGAGATGATGGCGACCTTGGCCCCTGGAAGTGGCTTAATACCGATAGTTGGTGCATGTCCTGCCATTTATTTGCCTCCTCTAGTGTGGCCGAGCTTTTCTTGTTTTGTTGCTAAGTACTTCTCATTAAATTCATTGCTAGCAATCACTAATGGATTTTGAATTACTGCAATCCCAGCCTCTTTAAGAGCATCAACCTTTTTAGGGTTGTTAGTGAGCAGTTGCAGGTGTGAGAGTCCAAGTGATTCAATAATTGCAATTGCATCAGACCAATCACGGGCATCGATTTCATGACCTAAATGCAGGTTGGCCTCAATAGTGTCCATGCCTTTATCTTGTAGTTGATAGGCCATGATCTTTTCAGTCAGCCCTATGCCTCGGCCCTCATGATCGCGCAGATAAACAATGAAGCCATAGCCATGTTGTTGAATTAGCGAAATAGATTGCTCAAGCTGTTCACCGCAATCACAGCGCTGTGAATGAACAACATCGCCGGTAAAGCACTCAGAGTGAATACGAACTAAAGGCGTGGTGGCAGCTTGGCCAAAGGAAAGTACAGCATGCTCTCTTTGTCGCAAGCCCGGATAGGTTGCAATCTTCCACATTCCACCGCGCAGCGGCAGATCTGCCCATAAGAACTCAAACTCAGATTTCACTTCACTGATTACTGGTGCAACAGCAACTAGCTCTTCAATAGAGACCATAGGAATTGAATGCTTAGCTGCAAAATCCACTAAGGATTGCCCACGGGCCATTGAGCCATCTTTATTCACTATTTCAGAAAGAAGGGCTAGTGGCTGTGCTCCAACTAATTGCGCTAGCGCCACTCCTGCCTCTGTGTGACCACCACGCGCGGCTAGGCCACCCTTATCGGCAATGAGTGGGAAAACATGTCCTGGGCGGATGAAATCTGAGTGCTGGACGCTGTTATCAGCCAATGCACGGGCGGTGTTAGCTCGCTCAGTGGCACTGACTCCAGTTGTTAGATCCACTTTGTAATCAACAGAAACAGTAAAGGCAGTCTTTTTTGAATCTTGGTTTTCTTCAACCATCAACGGCAGACGCAGCTTGCGCGCACGCTCTTGTGTGAGTGCAACACATAAAATTCCAGTTGTGTGGCGCACCATAAACGCGACCTTTTCAGCCGTTGCTTTCTGCGCAAGCATCATCAAATCGCCTTCATTTTCACGATCGGCATGATCTGTAACAATAATCAGGTCGCCGTTCTTAAAAGCATCAAGGGCGCTTTGCAGATTACTCATCACTTATCCCCCTTAGCCAATAATCGCTCCACATATTTGGCAAGAACATCAACTTCCACGTTCACCAAATCTCCAGCTTTTTTCCCTGAAAGATTGGTAGCCGCTAGCGTCTCTGGGATCAACCACACTGTGACAACATTGTTTGAATCATCAATGCCGCCCACTGTCAGTGAAACTCCATCAAGGCAGATAGATCCCTGGTTAACAATGTATTTGGCAAGATGGCTTGGAACAGTGATATCGAACTGCGCCCACTTATCTCCAGGCGTTAACCCAACTACCTTTGCCACACCATCCACATGTCCCTGCACCATATGTCCACCCATCCGCGCATTTAACTGCGCAGCTAGTTCAAGGTTGACTGGGCTAGCAACGTTAAGCTGTGAGAGTGATGTGAGAGAAAGAGTTTGAACCATGACATCTGCGCTAAAAACGCTGCCAGAGATAGCTGTGGCCGTTAAACACACGCCATTGACTGCAACAGAATCCCCCACTGAAATCTGACTAATCAACTTCGGTGCGCTAATGGTGAAAACAGAAGAGCTCTCGCCTTTTTCAATTGCGGTAATTGAACCAAGTTCGCTAATGAGTCCTGTAAACATCACTCACCGTTCCTAATGCGATAGATGGATTTAACATCGCCATCTAGGACCTGGGTGCTGATGTGGTCCATCCGCATTTGATCAGTAATCGTGGTTGGGTAATCAAAGGCAAAGAAGTGCTTTCCTGTGCCTAAAAACGTGGGGGCCTGATAGATCACAAGCTCATCCATCAAGCAGTGATCCACCATGGCAGATGCCAGGGTTGGCCCAGCTTCAACAAAGACGTGATTGACGCCTAATTCATTCAGTTTTTCCACCAAGACATCTAAATCCTTTGACTTCACAACAACAGTCTGGGCAGCAGAGTCAAAAACAGCAGCGTCTTTTGGAAGCTCTTGCTCCCCGCAAATAACGCGAATGGGATTGCCCGCATATCCTGCAAACTCTCCCCGTGGAATCAAGTGTGGGTTATCGACAATAACAGTGTTAGTGCCAACAAGGATTGCATCTGCTTGGCGACGAAGTACCTGCACATCAGCCCTAGAGACTTCATTGGTAATCCACTTGGACGTTCCATCAGCAGCTGCGACTTTGCCATCTAGGGTTGCTGCAACTTTCCATGTGAAAAATGGACGGTTCTTCTTAATCTTCATCAGCCAAGCACGGTTAGAAAATGCCGCTTCATCTTTAAGGAGGTCTTCAATAACAGTGACACCTGCTGCTCGTAGAGCATCTGCTCCCCCGGCCGCCTTTTCATTAGGGTCTGCAACTGCAAAGACAACAGTTGTAATACCTGCATCGATGATGGCTTGAACACAGGCCCCCGTGCTGCCCGTGTGATTACAAGGCTCTAGTGAAACAACAATCGTTGCACCTTTTGCTTTTGCGCCTGCTGCCTTAATAGCAACAACTTCAGCATGATCTGGTGAGTTCACACGATCATGAAAACCTTCACCGACAACGTTTCCTGCTGCATCAATAATTACTGCGCCAACAATGGGATTCGGAGCGGTTTTACCTAAACCTTTTTCGGCAAGGGCAATGGCACGTTGCATTGCAACTGTGTGCTCCATAAAAAAACCCCCGACTCAAGAAACGAGTAACCGGGGTGGGTGCAAAAAGAAATGCACAAAGAAGGTAGGCACAAACCTACCCTTTGTTGGTTTCCTCTCATCCGGACTTTAACCGTCGGTCCCAGAATTTCACTGAGTCAACCGATACCTGGCTGGCATCGGGTCGCGGA
>JBIIJO010000051.1:0-6333 GCA_044233685.1 Candidatus Planktophila sp. | reverse complement strand
CGGTCATAGAGCTCTGATGGGGCAGCGATTTGTTCTAGCTGACCATTGCGCATAACTCCCACGCGATCAGCAATGCTGAGCGCTTCTTCTTGATCGTGGGTAACAAAGAGTGTGGTGGTTCCAAGTTCTATTTGAATGCGGCGGATTTCTTCGCGTAACTGTGTGCGAACCTTTGCATCAAGTGCTGAGAGCGGCTCATCTAGCAGTAGTACCTTTGGTGAAATCGCAAGAGCGCGGGCCAACGCAATACGCTGTTGCTGTCCACCAGAGAGCTGATATGGATAGTGATTTGCGTGGGTTGATAGACCAACTAACTCTAAGAGTTCAGCTGAACGTTCCTTACGTTTTTGGCTTGAAACCTTATGTGTGCGCAGTTTTAAACCATACTCAACATTTTCGCGCGCAGTCATATGTGGAAAGAGTGAATAGGCCTGAAAAACCATTCCCATTCCACGCTTGCTAGCACTCTGGAAAGTTACATCTTTTCCATCAACTAGGAGCTGACCACGATCTAACTCCTGCAAGCCAGCAAGAGCTCGTAGCGCAGTTGTCTTGCCACAACCTGAAGGGCCTAATAGTGCGACGAGTTCACCTTGTGCGATGTCCAAACTCAGACCATCAAGTGCCTTGACCTTTCCAAAGTACTTGGCGAGGTCAACTAGTTGTACATATGTTGATGAGCTCAACGTATGGCTCCTTCTCTATTAGGCGACGTCAACATCAAGAACAGCCCCTTGACGTTTTTTATTTGGGATGAGCAACAGAAGCACGAGAACAAATAGCAATGAGGCAACAGAGACCGCAACTGCAACTTGTCCATCCGTACGTCCGATTTGAGCGATAACTACTTGGAAAGTCTTGAAATTTAGAATGTTTGAAATCGTGAATTCACCCAGCACCAGAGCGATTGCGATGAATGAACCATTGATGATTCCAGTTTTAATCGTTGGCATGATGATTCCGAAGATCACTCGCGAAATTCCGGCACCTAAGGTCGTTGCAGCTTCAGCCAAAGTGTGAATATCAACGGCATCTAGAGCTGCTGAGAGTGAGCGATATGTGTAGGGGAGAATAAGCATGGAATACACACCAGCTAGAGTGATTGGAGATTCAGTCAGATTTATAGAAATCCAACGGTAGAGCGGCGCAATTCCTACAACGATAACGATGGCAGGAATGGCTAGAGGTATCAGACAGAGAAGTTCAAATGGGCGGCGAAGTAGAGGTAACTTCAACTGCACCCAAATCGCTGTTGGTACAACCAGGAAGAGGATGATCGCCATAACGATAAGAGCGGTGATGAGTGAGCGTGTTACAGCCTCAAACAAAGCCTCCTGAGTCCCAATTACTTTCCAAGCTCGCAATGAGCGGCCGGCATTTTCAAAACCATAGGGCTTAGTTGAAAAATCCAACATCGCATAGAGAGGGACTAAGAGATAAAAACCGACAACTGTGATGATTGACCAGCGCCAGATTTTCACACCCATTTTCTGCTTCATCGACGTTGCTCCCACTTACTCACGTTGCGACGAAGTAGTGCATAGAAAGTCATCGCAATGATGACGACTATGACCATAAAGAATGATAAAACTTTTGCTTCAGCTGGATTGGAACCACCGGTCTCACTCGTAAGTGCTGTGGCGATCTGTAGAGGAGTGAGGAAATCTGCAAGGTTAATCAAGATGCTTGCAGTGGCATAGGCTGAAAAAGAGTTAACAAAGAGAAGAAGCGCTGCTCCTGCAAAAGAAGGGGTCAGAATTGGGATTCCAACGCGAATCCAGTACTCGTAGTACTTACCGCCAAGAGCATCTGATGCTTCACGCCACTGGGGTTGTAAGTTTTCTAGAGTAGGTAGAAAAACCAGAACCATCAAAGGAATCTGGAAAAATGTATAAAGAACGGCCAAACCATTCATGCTGTAGAGCCAGCTGGCATCGGCTAGAAAAGTCGTAGGTAAGAATTTTGTAGCAAAGGTTAAAACTAAACCGTTAAAACCAAAAGTTGCTAGAAAAGCAAAGACGAGCATGACGCCACCGAACTGGGCCAACACGCTGCTTAGTGCAACAGAGACTTTATAAAAGACACCACCTTGTTTACCTGAGGCGATCGCCCAAGCAAAGAGGCCACCCAAAATCGCACCGATAATCGCTGTCTTTATTGAGATCTCAAGTGAGTTACCAAATGCACCCCTGGCGATTGGTGAGTTAAAAACTGCTTTTAGTTCGGCAGTACTTGAAACGCCGTAATTATCTTTGAATGCACCCGACATAACATTCCATGTTGGGTAAAGAAGGAAGATCCCTGAAAAAAGTAGAAAGGGAAGAGCACCTAGATAGGCGCTCTTACTGCGCCAATACCGAGAACCGGTCCTGCCAGTGGCAGAACCGGTTCTCTTGTATTGAAGCTGAGTCAATTTATATGACTACTTAGTTTGTTCCTACAGCTGCAGGCCATGCAGTCTTTAGGTATGCACGAGCATTAGCAGTCTGAGCTGATGTTGCAGCTTCTGCAACAATCTTGCTCTTACCAATTGATGCCATAGCAGCTGCAGATGCACGCTTGGTCTTTAGTAGGTGCACCCAAAGAGTTGGAGTTGCTCCACCTTGTGCCCAAACATCAGCACCGACTTCACCAAGTGTGTATTCCATCCATAGACGCGCACATGCTGGATGTGGTGCCCATGCTGAAATTGCGCTGTTGTATGTAGAACCTACTGAAGCAGGTGTGAACATCTTCCAGACTTTACCAATCTTGGCCATTTCCTTAACAACGCCAGCTTGTAGGTAGCCGTTGTCAATAACAACTGGTGTCTGACCAGATGCAATTGTTGCCTGTGTTGGGTTTACGTTGATGAAGTTACCTGCATCTTTTAACTTCTTGAAGAATGCAACACCCTTTGAAACGTCATCCATTGTTCCGCCAAGTGCCTTATTAATCATGTAGATACCGTTCATTGCAGCAGATGAACCTAGTGGATCTCCGTTAAGAGCAATCTTTCCCTTGAACTTTGGATCTAGTAGATCATCGAGCTTTGTAATTGTTCCAAGAGCTCCGCTGTAACCGATAGTCATTGTTCCTGAGTAGTTAGGTGTGATTTGACCAGTTGGATCAACTGTCCTTGCACCTTGGAGGTTGTTCCAAGTTCTCACCTTGTATGGAGCATAAGTTCCTGTGTTGAGATACTTAACGGCAACAGCTAGACCAAGATCGAAAACATCTGGTGAGCGCTTTGTGCCCTTGTTTGTTACAGCTGCATCAATTTCTTCTTGAGATGAACCTTCTGGGTTTGCCTCATCGATTTTGACTCCGTAACGCTTCTTGAAACCATCAATCATGTCGCCGTAGTTTGCCCAGTAAAGAGGCAAAGCGATTACGTTGAGTTGTCCTTCTTTACGGCACTCTGCTTCAAGACCAGCAAGACCGCCAGCTTGAGAAGCACTTGTTACCTTAGAGAAGTCACGAGCTGCATTAGCTGGTGAGCTTTGAATCACTGGAATCGCTAGTGCAACAACAAGTGCTGCAGCTACTGATCCGCTAGTTAGTTTTGAAAACTTCACTACGTTCCTCCTAGTTGTAAGTGGTATGTGTTTTGTCATACATCCTTACCTCTTGCACTACACGTGTTGAGCGCAAGCGGTCTGGAATTTTGTACTTACGTAAAACGAATTAGTCGAAGACCAATACGTTTCGCGCCCCCTCCCCAGCCCTTAATCGATCAAAGGCTGAGTTAAGACCCTCTAAACCTATCCGCTCAGATATGAGCTCGTCTAGGAATAGTTCGCCATTTAGATAACTTTTTACTAACGCTGGTACATCTTTTCTCAGGTTTGCCGAGCCAAAGTAGCAGCCCTTAATTGACTGTTCATTGACAAAAGGGCCGGCATCGAGCGTGATTGTGGCGCCATTTTTCATTAATCCGACCAAAATCAGGGTTCCATCCACTCCAACGGTGCCCCAAGCCTGCTGAATGGTGCTCTCACGACCAAGTGCCTCAAAGGCATAGTCAACGCCGCCGCAGATTTCCTTCACCATTGCCACAGGATCACTAGTAGCGCCATTAATGACGTGGGTAGCACCCACCTTTTTAGCTAAATCAAGTTTTTCCTGTGTTACATCAACGGCAATAATTGTCGTTGCACCGGCCATGCGGGCACCCTGCACAATATTTAATCCAACTCCGCCGCAACCAAAGATTGCAACAGTTGAACCCGGCTTAACTTTGGCAGTATTTATCACTGCGCCATAACCGGTTAGAACTGCGCAACTAATAAGGGCTGCTCGATCAAGTGGCATCTCTTTAGGAATCACAACTGCGCCGGATGCTGGGACGACTACATATTCAGCAAAAGAGGCAACCGTTAAAAAGTGATTGAGCTTTTCACCATTTTGCGAAAGGCGAGATGTGCCATCAAATAATCCACCCACCGACATCGCATTACCTGCAGTTGCGCAATAGTTAGGACGCCCACTTGCACAATATTCACAAGTTCCACAGCTGGGAACGATGGACATAATGACGTGATCTCCAGCAACAACTCCTGTTACATCAGAACCAACCTCAACTACAACACCAGCGGCTTCATGGCCAATAACTGCAGGAAATGGAACTAGCTTGCGCTTTCCATCGACAGCGTTTAAATCACTTGCACACAATCCACTTGCTGCAACCTTTACAAGGAGTTCTCCAGATTTTGGTTTATCTAGTTCAACTTCACGGACTTCAAATTTTGAACCAATGCCATCTAGAACTGCTGCCTTCATTTTCACTCTCAAACCCCTTAGAAATATAGCCTTTCGCCAATAGGCCAAAGACTAGTCCCCGCCTATATGCCAATGCCACAGATTGCGCTAACCTAAATCTCATAGTTCACGAAAATGTAAGGAGCGGTTCACATGGTGCAACGGATTCAATCTGTTGAGCGTGCGCTCGCCATGCTTGATATTTTGGCAAAATCACCGCGGCCACAAACCATTCCAGAGCTTGCTAAAACTATGGAGATTAACCGCGCAACTGCGTGGCGCTTAATAAACACTTTGCTTGAATTTGAATTAGTTGAAAAAGATGATGAATCAGGGCGATTCACAGTTGGGAGCGGTGCATTTAAGTTAGCTGCTTCAACGCAAACAAATCTCATGAGCCGAAAAGCACGGCCAGTACTAGAGCGAATCTCAGCTCTTTTTGGGGCGAGTGCATTTCTTGAAATTGCTGCTCGCGGTGAACTAATTGTTCTTGATCAAATACGAATGGATTTACCAGAAGAGGTTGATTTAGCTGGAATGCAAGTTCCACTTAACTGCGGATCTGTGGGCAAACTGTATTTGGCATCTCTTCCAGATACACAGTTAGAGAATTACTTGGCCACACCTTTAGCAGCACTTACTGATTACACAATTACAGATCCCAATGAACTTCGAACTGAAGTTTTGCAAGCGCGTATTTCTGGCGTTGCATATAACTATAAAGAGCACACCGAGCAATGGTGTGGAATTTCAGCATCTATCCGTGCCCGTGATGGAAGATTTATTGCTTATCTCAATGTCACTCTGCCAACACATACGACCACTCGGGAGCAATTGATATCGCTTACGCCAGAATTAATTGCAGCTGCTCAAGAAATTACAGGTTTAATCGCCTAAGTTAGGCCATCGCCTCATATGCAGGCAGAGTCAGAAACTCTAAGTAATCATCATTAACTGAGGTCTCGATAAACATCTTTTGAGCTTGTGTGTAGTCAGTTGAATGGGGCAGTTTTGCAACCTCTTCATCGGCCAACTGTTTAACGTAGCTAGCGCTGACTAGTTCACCGTTCTCTAGCCTGACTTCATTATGAATCCATTGCCATATCTGTGAGCGTGAAATCTCAGCCGTAGCTGCATCTTCCATTAAGTTAAAGATTGCCACTGCGCCAGAGCCAGCCAACCAACGCTCAAGATATTGAATTGCAACACTGATGTTATTGCGAAGTCCTGCCTCAGTTACGGAGCCTGGTGTGGATTTGATATCAAGTAATTGAGCTGCCGAAACTGAAACTTCTAATTTTGTCATTTCCTTTTGATGAGGACGATCACCTAGAGCCTTTGTGAACTGCTCTCTACACAGTTCCACCATTCCTGGATGGGCAACCCACGAACCATCAAAGCCATCATTTGCCTCGCGCGTTTTATCTGCGGCCACCTTCTCAAATGCAGTTGCATTTATTGCTGAATCAGAACTTGGGATGAATGCTGCCATTCCGCCAATAGCATGTGCGCCTCTGGAGTGACAGGTTTTCACAAGTAATTCGGTATATGCACGCATAAAGGGAGCAGTCATGGCTACGCTATTTCTATCTG
>JBIIJO010000050.1:0-6400 GCA_044233685.1 Candidatus Planktophila sp. | reverse complement strand
TATGAAGGGGGTCTCCCATGGATTGGCGACATCAATCAGCCTGTCGTGATGAAGATCCTGAACTCTTCTTCCCGGTTGGAAATACTGGACCAGCAATTACCCAAATCGAAGAAGCTAAAAAGGTTTGCAACCGTTGCATCGTTAAAGAACCATGTCTTGCATGGGCGCTAGAGAGCGGACAAGATGCTGGAGTTTGGGGCGGTCTTTCAGAAGATGAACGTCGCGCACTTAAGCGCCGCGCTGCACGTAATCGTGCACGCTTAATGGAGCAACAAAACCAATTCTAAAGCGGGAATCGTAAGTTAGCTTGAGTTCCTGAATCAGTTGATTGCAACTTCAATACACCTTTAAGTTCATTTTCTGTCAAGGTTCTAACAATCTGAAGTCCTAGATTTGACGAAGTAGCTAAATCAAAATCCTTAGGTAAACCAATTCCATCATCGGTAATGTTGATGACACATTCATTGCTATAGCGAGATAGTTCAATTGTAAGAACGGAGCCCTGCTCAGCTAAACCATGCTCTAGAGCGTTGTGCATTAACTCTGTAACAACAAGTGAGAGCGGGGTTGCCAGCCTTGATTCAAGTGAACCCAGCTCACCTTTTCTCTCAATTCTCAGTTCGCCCATTCGAGGACTTAACTCAAGTGCATGGGTAATTAAACTAGTGAGCACTTCATCAAATGCAACTTCATTTTCACTACTTGTAGAAAGCGTGTCATGAACAAGTGCGATAGAGGCAATTCTGCGCACCGCTTCATTAAGAGCTGACGATGCACTCGGGTCTTCAATTCTGCGCGCCTGTAAGCGGAGAAGGGCTGAAACAGTCTGGAGGTTGTTTTTAACACGGTGGTGAATTTCTCTAATAGTTGCATCCTTAGTAACAAGCTCTCTATCGCGCCTGCGAAGTTCAGTCACATTTTGAAGCAAAACAATGGCACCTATTCGATCTTCACCTTGCAACAATGGGAGCACCAGTAAGTCAATAGTTGCGCCTTGGTTATCAATATCAACACGTCGCAAAGTCTTTCCATTAAGGCGTGTGCGAATTCCTTCTTCATGGGGATCAGGAGAATTCTTGGCAACTGCTTCGGCTACTTCGCCTAATTTGTTGTTTTCAATCTCACTCTTCCAACCCATTCGGCTAAATGCAGATCTGGCGTTGGGACTTGCATAAGAAATAACGCCATTTACATCCAGGCGAATCAAGCCATCTCCCACACGTGGCACTGGTTCAAATAGTGAACCTGCATCTTTATAGGGAAACAAACCTTCAGAAACCATCCGATAAAGGCTGTGTGCAATCTCGCGATAATTTAATTCTAAGCGGCTAGGTGAGCGCATTAACTCAGCATTGCGGTGGCGGGTTATGACGGCTATAACTTGCCCATCAAAAACAACAGGGACTGCTTCTTCTTTAATCATTAGCTCGCCAACTTGTTCAGCCTCTGAATCACGAACAATCTCACCGCTAGATAATGCAGAGTCAATTCGTGGACGGTTTCCCCACATCACTTCATCACCAATAACATCATTAGTAAAAACTGTTGCTGCAGTTGTTGGGCGAATGTGTGCCACAGCAACGTGGCCAGTTGGCCACATCTTCATATCTTTACGGATAGGAACCCAGAGAATCAGATCTGCAAAGGAGAGATCTGAAAGCAGTTGCCAATCGGCAACTAGCTCGCGCAGTTTGTGTGCTTGATCGATTGTCACAGAACTACGGCTGTGGATCAATGTTTCAAACTGGGGCATGTTATTTCCACTCCCCCATATTGATTTCAATTTCTTGTGTAGCAAACCAGATGAGCTCTTCTTCATCAGGAAAGAGAAGGAGTGCACACTGCACCTGTTCCCATGTGATTGCTGAGTTCAAGGTAACTGAATTCTCATTGACTGTATTGACTTGCTTGGACTCTAATTCAATGGCTAGAACAATTCCAGGAGCTTTATTCGATGAACGAAGTTCGAGTGCAGATTGCGCTGCCTCAAGAGATAAGAGGTATTCAATCTCTTCTTCACCTAAATCTTCATTCTCCCCGACATAAAAAGGCGTTGGTGCCAAAATTGATGCAAGTTCTTTGCTTCCAGAATTTAGGAAGGCGGCAAGCTGATCATGAGAAATTGGAAGATAGGCTCGCATGCATTAATAGTATTAGAAGTTAGCGCTTGAGCTCACTGGCCATTGTTGCAATTGATTTACGCAGCGCAGAGCGCATATTGACCTCGATGAGTGTGGCTTTCTCCTCTTGAGCCTTAGATGCCGCCCGAAGATCACGGTTAATGGTTCGAACGCACAAAGGTCTTAGTCTCGTAGTAATTGCCAAAAACTGAGCTTCTTCATCTGCACCTTTCTTGCCTTGAGATCTCATGTTGAGTGTGAAGCTAAGTGCAGATCTAATAGAGGTTTTTTCAAGTAAAGAACAGACTTGTTCTAACCGGTGAATCCCAAGTAAGTCCGGACGCGCAATCACCATGAGTTCATCACCTTGATCACAGCTCCATGTGGTCATCGTTGAAGTCCAGCGCCTATCGGTTAGGCGGTTTGAGAGCCCAGAGATTGATCCTAAATCAATGACAATATTGTCAAAATTCTGCGTTGCGCTCTCCATTAATTCATCAATACCTTCTGCTTCTTGCTGAGTAATTTCAGCTATAGCAAGTTGTGGAGCAATGGTTCTCCAGCCTGATTCTGATTGCACATTGCGAATTGCAATAAGGGCAGCAATTGATGGCGCTCGAAAATTTGCATCAATGAGCAGTGTGGATTTACCTAAGACACTCAATTCCATAGCTAAGTTGAGCGCAATTGTTGTGCAGCCAGTGCCACTACCTGCAGAGCCAATTGCTAACACATGAGCTTTGCGATTTGCCCGATTGATCGCACTAACCTGGCGCAGCATCGGGGCACGTACAAAGCCACGGACAATACTCACCAAATCTGTGGCGGTGGCTGGAATGGGATGTGAGTCCACAAACTCTGTATTTGTTAAAGTTGAAAAGCCAACGACTTGTTTAACCTTTTTGCTCAATTGCTTAACCACATCAAGTGTTATTCCAGGTAAATCTGGAGAAAAGATAAGAAGTGAACTAGCAGCTTGTTCCACATTGTTTGAGCAATATCTTTCAAGCGCTTCAGTATCTATAGCCCGAAAAACCACACTCCACCCTTGGGCAAATAGCGTTCCTGAAACAAAACCTTCAAACTGGGCATCTGAAATTGCCGTAATTACTACTGGTAATTCTTGATTAGACATTAGAACTAATCACCACCAAGCGCCCCATAGTTGTGGCACTCAGTAGACGAAGAACTTGAGTTTGCTCTACCGAAACTGTAATCGCGGCATCTGTGCCAAAGTTCTTATTCTTCACATCTGCGCTAATTATTGGAACGCTTCCTAGAATGAGAATTGGTTCTTGAGGTGATTCACCATTCAGGCTATCAATCACCCAGTAGATATCCACCAATGCGCCAACATAGATTCCAGCAGCAAGGTCAACAGATCGAATACTTAAAGGGACTGCGCTGCTGGCCATTGTTTTAGCGGTTGAACTCACTGAATTAACACTCATCACTTCCCCAGCAACGATGTTCTTAATAAGAACTTGTCCTAGGGGGTCTAGATCTTTAGGTAGATAAATCATTGAACTTGCTGCTAAATCCATGTCCACTAAAGAGAGATCTCCAGTTGAGATTTGATGTCCACTCTGCAAATCAGTAGTTGCAACCCAATACTGTGTCGTTGATTGGGAAAAGGTGGCTAAAAAAAATGCTGAAATAAAGGAGGCGGCAATAAGGGAAATTGCCAGTGGCATTCTGGATCGACTACTTGACTGTGGTTTTCTCATGAGTGCACCTAAATGCATAGGCTGACAGGGCTCAAAGCTTTATCCACACTCATCCTTTGTGATGAGAATAAATCAACCTAATGGTTGAGCAAAGTGAGTGTGGAAAGTTGAACCCTTCACTCATGACCACTAACCGAGTAGTAGAAGAGATATCTATAAGCAGTTTTCGCATTGAGAAGCTAACAAGTGCCGCAAACGTTGATTGGCAGCATCCATTGCTAGAAATCTTTCGGCCACAAGGGCTGCCCCAATCAGCCAAGCCCAGCAAGCTCTATCTTGTTCCATCTCAATTTGATGATGAGTTTGATCCAGATTTTGCGCCAGAACCAACATCTGCCAGAGATCTTCCTGAACTACAAGGGTGGACTGAGCGCTTTGCTCACTCAATTGTTGAAATTTGGGCTGGGCGACGATCCCCACGACAAGTTGAATCTTTGTGCCATCACAGAATCTTCTCTGAGATAGTTCGACAATCTGGCTCACAGAAAGCTATTGGCCATATTCGTAAAATTCACATTCAAGAGCCATTAGATGGGATATGTGAAGCAACAATTACTATCCGATATGAGAACCGCCTACGTGCAATGCTTGTGCGATTTGAAGGTATAGATAAACGTTGGTTATGTACTGCACTTATTTTGCTTTAAGCAGCACCGTGACAACGCTTGTATTTCTTACCTGAACCACATGGACATTGTGCATTACGCGAAACATCCCCAGTAGTTTTCACACCAGACTCATCTGCTGCAGTGTATTGCAGACCGCTAGAAGACAGCGGCTTGGCTTCAAGACCTGCACCACTTACTTCTTTGCCTGAAGCCTCAACAGTTACCTCAATATTGAATAGGAATCCTGCAATCTCTTCTTTAATTGCATCCATCATCGCTGAGAACAAATCAAAACCTTCGCGTTGATACTCTACGAGTGGATCACGCTGGGCCATTGCACGCAGGCCAATTCCCTCTTGCAAATAGTCCATCTCATAGAGATGCTCACGCCATTTACGATCTAGAACTGAGAGCAAGACTTTGCGCTCAAGTTCGCGCATAGCCTCTGATCCAAGTGACTCTTCGCGCTTTGCATAAGCTTGTTTGCAATCCTCAATAACTGCAGCCGTTAAGAACTCTTCATCAAGTCCAGCTCGTGAACCAACACGAGCAATGAGCTCATCGATAGTAAATGAGATTGGATAAATAGTCTTAAGTGCATTCCACAAGGTATCTAGATCCCAATCCTCTGAATAACCTTCAGAGGTGGCCATGCTGACATAGGCAGTAAGCGTGTCACTAACAAAAGTGGCTACCTGATCCTCAATATCAGCACCCTCTAGAACCATTCGACGCTCACCATAAACCACTTGGCGCTGGCGATTCATTACATCGTCATACTTCAAAACATTTTTGCGCATTTCAAAGTTCTGAGACTCAACTTGAGTTTGTGCTGAGCGAATTGCATTACTGACCATTTTGGATTCAATCGGAGCATCTTCTGGGATGCCTGCAGCTGTTAAGAAACGCTCAACCATCCCTGAGTTAAATCGGCGCATCAATTCATCTTGGAGTGAAAGATAGAAACGTGACTCACCAGGATCGCCTTGGCGACCAGAGCGACCACGCAGCTGATTATCGATGCGTCGAGATTCATGTCGCTCGGTTCCTAAAACATAAAGACCACCGAGTGCAATTACTTCTTCATGGCCAACTGCAACTGCTGCCTTTTGGCGAGTGATTTCCTCTGGCCAAGCTTTTTCATATTGCTCTGCATCATCTACTGGTGAAATTCCACGGCGCTGTAATTCAAAATCTGCCATGAACTCAGGGTTTCCGCCCAGCATGATGTCGGTACCACGACCAGCCATATTTGTTGCAACAGTTACTGCGCCTTTAACACCTGCGCGAGCAATGATTGCTGCTTCGCGCTCGTGATGCTTGGCGTTTAGAACTTCATGTGGAACTCCTGCTTTGCGCAAGAAACTAGAAAGCTCTTCTGATTTTTCAACGCTGACCGTGCCAACTAGAACTGGCTGACCCTTGCGATACTTCTCAGCAATATCTGCAGTTACAGCAATGAACTTTCCAGCTTCTGTTTTATAGACAAGATCAGGTTGATCGATACGGACCATGCTGCGGTTTGTTGGAATTGGAACAACACCTAGCTTGTAAATCTGTTGGAATTCTGAAGCCTCTGTCATGGCTGTACCAGTCATGCCCGAGAGTTTGTCGTAAAGGCGGAAATAGTTCTGCAATGTAATAGTTGCAAGAGTTTGGTTTTCATCCTTAATTTCAATGCGCTCTTTTGCCTCTAGAGCCTGGTGTAGGCCCTCGCTATAACGACGACCTGCGAGCATACGACCGGTGTGCTCATCAACGATAAGCAGTTCACCATTCATTACAACGTAATCCTTATCGCGCTTAAAGAGCTCTTTTGCACGCACTGCGTTGTTCAGGTAACCAATCATCGGGGTATTTGCAGCCTCATAGAGGTTTCCAATTTGTAGAAGCTCTTCAACTCTTGTTACGCCGTCTTCAAGAATTCCAATTGTGCGCTTCTTCT
>JBIIJO010000049.1:0-6450 GCA_044233685.1 Candidatus Planktophila sp. | reverse complement strand
TCAGAACTTGGGATGAATGCTGCCATTCCGCCAATAGCATGTGCGCCTCTGGAGTGACAGGTTTTCACAAGTAATTCGGTATATGCACGCATAAAGGGAGCAGTCATGGCTACGCTATTTCTATCTGGCAAAACAAAATCAGCACCGCGCAAGCGATAGTTTTTAATGACACTAAAGAGATAGTCCCAGCGGCCAGCATTTAATCCTGCTGCATGATCTTTGAGTTCAAAGAGTATTTCTTCCATCTCAAAAGCTGCAGGCAAAGTTTCAATCAGAGCTGTTGCTCTAATGGTGCCGCGCGCAATGTTTAAGAAATCTTGCGCAATATTGAAAGCTTCATTCCACATACGAGCTTCAAGGTGGGACTCCATCTTGGCAAGATAAAAGTAGGGGCCATGTCCACGAGCAATCTGTAATTTGGCACAAGTGATCATGTATAAAGCAAAGTCAACAAATGAGCCTGAAGTTATTTCACCATCAACAAGAATGTGTTTTTCCGGCAAGTGAAAGCCACGGGGGCGAACAACAATTGTTGCCAATTCACTATCGGGGCGTAGTTCATATCTCTTGCCAGCTTCATTAGTGAAATCAATTGTGCGAGTAATTGCATCTAACAAATTGAGTTGACCATTAATGACATTTTCCCACAGTGGGGTATTTGAATCCTCTAAATCTGCTAACCAGACCTTTGCCCCAGAGTTAAGGGCGTTAATCGTCATTTTTCGCTCAGTAGGACCGGTTATCTCTACGCGCCGATCATTTAAACCCGGCGCAGCCGGTGCAACCTTCCAGCTTTTTTCCTCACGAATAGCTTTGGTTTGAGGCAGGAAATCAAAGTCTTTACCTTCTGCAATCTGCTGCATGCGCACTTTGCGTGCAGCTAGGAGCTCTAGGCGACGCGGATTGAGTGTGCGGTGCAGCAGCGCAATGAGGTCCAATGCTTGCTGAGTCAGAATCTCTTCTGCGCGTGGAACTACATTGCCAGTTATTTCAACGCCAGGCATTTAATTCAGATCAACCCACGTTGTTTTCAACGCACTGTATGCATCTAATGCATGCAATGACTTGTCTCTTCCATTACCTGAAGCACCGAAGCCACCAAATGGTGTGATGACATCGAGCATGTCGAAAGTGTTAACCCAAACAGTTCCAGCACGTAGCTTGCGTGCAAACTTATGTGCACGGGCAACATTATTAGTCCATACCGATGCAGCTAATCCGTATTCAGTTCCATTTGCTAATTGCAAGGCTTCAGCTTCATCTTTTGCATCAATGGCAACTAAGACTGGACCAAAGATTTCCTCTTGGGCAAGACGTGAGCCAGGCTTGACGTTATCAATTAATGTTGGCTTGATAAGCAGATCTTTTCCGGAAGTCTTTTGACCGCCAAAGATTAGCTTTTCACCATCTTGGCCGATGAGATCAAGGTAGGCGTTAACGCGATCGCGTTGTAGTTCAGAGACAAGTCCCGCCATCTGTGTAGTTGGATCAAATTGATTTCCAACAACAAAGCTTTCGAGGAACTTATGTAGATGAGCAAAGAGCTCTTCTTTTACGCCTTTTTCAACAATGATTCGAGATCCAGCGTTACAAGTCTGACCTGCGTTGTAGTAGATAGCCCAAGCAATAGTTGATGCAGCTGCTTCTAAGTCGGTGCAATCATTGAGAACAACTTGAGGGCTCTTTCCGCCCAGTTCAAGTGAAACCTGTTTCATATTTGATTCAGCGGCGTATTGCATCATCTTTCGACCAGTAGGTCCGCTACCTGTGAATGCAATCTTTGCAATATCCATGTGACGGGCAAGTGCTTGACCAGCCTCTGATCCAAGACCTGGAACTACGTTAAAGACACCTGCAGGCAATCCTGCAGCCACAGCTAACTCTGCCATCTTGAGCGCGCTCAATGATGAGTTTTCTGCAGGTTTAACAACAATGCTGTTACCCATAGCCAAAGCAGGTCCTAATTTCCAACTCGTAATCATCATTGGATAGTTCCAAGGAACAACTGCGCCAATAACACCTAGGGGTTCGCGTGTAACCATGGCAAGTGCGTTGCGTGGTGCTGGTGCAATTTCATCGTATGTCTTATCAATAGTTTCGCCATACCACTGGATCACTCGAGCAGAGTTAGGTGCATCCACACTGAGTGCATCTGCAATGGGACGGCCTGTGTCGATTGCTTCAAGTAAAGCTAATTCTTCTCGGTGCTCATTGAGAAGTTGTGCCCAGCGCAACATAATCGCCTTTTTATCGCGTGGATTCATCTCACTCCACACACCTGAGTCATATGCTTTTTTAGCTGATGCAACTGCGCGATTGATATCTTCGGCATCACCGGATGCAACATTACAAATTAGATGTCCATCGCTAGGTGAGAAGTTTTCAAAGGTTTTACCACTGGCTGCATCAACAAATTTTCCATCGATGAAAATCTGCGATTGTGGTTTGAGATCAATAGCGCGTTTTTGCCAAGTTTGAGTATCAGACATGTCGCTGATGTTATCGGCTCAAGGTGAACAAATCATGGCCATACCCGTTGCACATAGTGCAACACAGGCTTAATTCTTGACGGTTCGATAGGTTGTAAGAGAAGGGTCTGTGGCATAGGCGATGCGCACACCAGCTGCCTTGGTTGTTGCCAGACCTTCAAGAATCTGTGAAGTTAAAACTTCACCAGGTGCAACTACTGCAACACCTGGGGGATAGGGGGCGATTAAGTCTGCAGAGATTCGCCCGACACAATCTTTAGCTACAACCATTTCGGTATCTGCAAAGTAAGCATCGCGCATTGAGATTGCAACTGTTGGCACTATTGACCAGCTCAGTGATGTTGCCGTTGGGCGAGGTGAGGATTGGAGAGATTTGAGAATTGAGAGTAGAACATCGGCTAAGTGATCAAACTCTTGGGTCGAGTCAGCCAGAGTTGCAATGAAAACAACAGTGTCACTATCTGCCATCTCAACGCGGATGCCCTGTGCTTGTAGTTTCTTCTCAATCTCAACTCCAGAAGAACCTAATTGGTTAGCTCGCAGAACAATCTTGGCTGGATCAAAGCGGCCTGGGGCAAAATCACTAGTGTTTAAAAAGATGGGTAAATCGAAATTTGTTTGAACCTTTGCTTTAAAGTTCTCAACGTTTCTAACTAGCTGAGAAATCAACTCTTCTCCGCGAGTTTGAAGTAGGGCACGACAACCATCTATAGATGCAAGCGGCGCACCGGCAGGTGAAGTGGTGTGAGTAGTTTCAAAACTTTGTTCAATTCGATCAAGGTTAAGCAGTTTGCCTTGGGCAAGAAGTAATGATGAGGCGCTATATCCAGGAAGTGCTTTGTGAACACTAGTGATCAGTGCATCAGCACCCAACTGCAAGCAATGCTGGGGTGTTAATGGCGAGAAACCAAAGTGGCCACCCCATGCAGCATCCACGATGACTGGAATTGAATGAGAATGTGCACTTATAACAAGTGCTGACAGATCAGACAAAGTGCCTAGATAACCTGGTTCAGTCAGAAGAAGTGCAATTGGTTTTTGATGGATGACCTTTTCAAACTCAGTTACTGAAATACCGATTGGCACACCAGATGCTGCATCAATCTCAGGTGATAACCAGATGGGTTCTAGGCCTGCTAAAACAAGTGCACTAAGAATTGAACGATGTGCTGTGCGCGAGAGTGCAACTTTGTCGCCAGGTTTTCCTAGCGCCAAAATCATTGCTTGATTGGCATGTGTTGATCCACCAGTAGAAAAGCGAGCAAAGTCGGCCTTCCATAATGTGGCAGCTAACGCTTCAGCTTTCTTTAGTGTTTGGTTGGTTAATTTGATCTCATCGAGACCGCCATATAAAGGTGTGTCACCATCAACAACCACCCCTAAGCCAGCATCTAGGCGTGAAGCCCTTTGCTTGTGACCAGGGACTGTGAAAGGTGTGCGCTTGGTTTCAAAGTAAGAGAGGTAGGCATCTAGAAGCGGTGCCGAATCTCTCAGTGAACTCATAGCACCAAGGGTAACTACTAGGTCCCCTGATGCGAAATAAGGCCTTAGACTTTTCCCATGACCACACTTACTAATCTGACTCAAGAACGTCGTTTGGTTACCGCTATTCCGGGACCAAAATCTACTGAGGCGCTTAAGCGCCGCACGGAAGCGACTTCTGGCGGATTGGGTATGGCAATTCCAGTTGTGATTGAACGTGCAAGTGATGCAATCTTGCTCGATATCGATGGCAACCAGATTATTGATTTAGGTTCAGGAATTGGCGTTACAAACGTTGGTAACGCTGCGCAACGAGTCGTTGATCGCGTTATCGAGCAGGTGCAAGCATTCACACACACCTGTTTCACCGTTGCTCCTTATATGAACTACATCGAAGTCTGTGAAAAGCTCAATGCATTGACCCCTGGTTCACATAAGAAAAAGTCACTCCTTGTTAACTCAGGTGCTGAAGCAGTTGAAAACGCTGTAAAGATTGCGCGCCACTACACCAAGCGCCCAGCAATTGTTGTTTTCGAACACAGCTATCACGGACGTACTAATTTAACTATGGCGTTAACTGCAAAGAACATGCCATACAAAGAGGGCTTTGGTCCTTTTGCTCCTGAGGTTTATCGCGTGCCAATGCCTTACTCATTCCACTGGGTGGGCGATCAAGCAACTATTACCGAAGATGCCATTGACATGGTCACACATAAAATTGATAAAGAAATCGGAGCACATAACGTTGCTGCGATTTTGATTGAGCCAATTCAAGGAGAAGGTGGATTTATCGTTCCACCGAAGGGATTCCTACCTGCGCTGGCGAAATATTCAAAAGACAACGGAATCGTCTTTATTGCAGATGAAGTTCAGACTGGCTTTGCCCGCACAGGACATATGTTTGCAGTTGAAGAAGAAGGCGTTGTTCCAGACATGGTCGTAACAGCTAAGGGAATTGCTGGTGGACTTCCACTTGCAGCAGTTACTGGGCGCGCAGAAGTGATGGATTCAGTTCATGCTTCAGGTCTTGGTGGAACATATGGTGGAAATCCAATCGCATGTGCTGCTGCCCTTGGCGCAATGGAGACAATGGAAGAAGAAAACCTTGTTGCCCGTGCCAAGCACATTGGTGAAATTCTAGGAACATCACTTCGCGAACTTGCCAAGAAGTATCCAGTTATTGGTGAAGTGCGTGGACGCGGTGCCATGCAGGCTATTGAATTAGTAGAGCCAGGAACTAAGAATCCCAACACTGCTGCAATGAACGCTGTTGTTAAGTACTGCCAGAGTCAGGGCGTGTTAGTTCTTACTGCTGGCACTTATTCAAACGTTGTGCGCTTCTTGCCACCACTAGTAATTACAGATGCACTTCTCAAGGATGCCCTAAGCGTTCTTGATGATGCTTTCGCTTCTCTCTAATTCTCTAACTTGTAACCAAGACCGCGAATGGTCTGAATCAATACAGGGTTAGCTGGATCTGCTTCAATCTTTGAACGCAAACGCTTGATGTGAACATCGAGAGTCTTTGTGTCACCGAAGTAATCTCCGCCCCACACGCGATCAATGAGCTGTGAACGAGTTAAAACACGGCCAGCGTTTCGCACTAAGTATTCAAGGAGCTCAAATTCTTTGAGAGGCAGAGTAATCGAAGCACCGTTGAGAGTTACTTGGTGCTTTGCAGTATCAATCTTGATTGGACCGGCTGTGTGAATATCAGAGGCATCAGCTGCTTCTGCATCACTGCTATTGCGGCGAAGAACTGCTTTTATTCGCGCAATTAACTCGCGCGATGAATAAGGCTTAGTCACGTAGTCATCTGCACCAAGTTCTAAACCCACAACTTTATCGATTTCGGCATCTTTAGCCGTCAACATAATGATGGGAACTTGAGAAGTCATTCGAATAGAACGGCAGACATCAATTCCAGATACTTCAGGAATCATCAGGTCTAGCAAAATGAGGTCAGCACCAGATGCTGCGAATTTATCCAAAGCTTCACGGCCAGTTTGGGCTACCTCAGCTTCGTAGCCTTCTTTGCTGAGTAAGAATTCAAGTGCCTCAAAAAATGAAGCTTCATCTTCAACGATAAGAATTTTTGTCATTGGACACTCTCTTGAGTAGGTGTGTAGACGGGTAAACGGAGTGAAAACGTACTTCCAACACCAGGAACGCTCCACACAGTGACTTCACCACCGTGCTTTGAAGCAACGTGCTTAACGATTGAAAGACCAAGGCCAGTGCCACCAGTTTGGCGTGATCGAGCAGGATCTACGCGATAGAAACGTTCAAATATTCGGTCGATGTCATTCTCTGGAATTCCAATTCCTTGATCAGTAATCGAAATATCCACAATGCCCTGATCGACAGTTGTATTGACCGAAACTTTGGTGCCTTCGGGGGAGTAATTAATTGCATTCTCTACAAGGTTTTGAATTGCCATAACTAACTGCTCGCGATCTCCTAAGACAAGTGCATCCTT
>JBIIJO010000008.1:0-24870 GCA_044233685.1 Candidatus Planktophila sp. | reverse complement strand
GGCTAGGAACGTCATACATCACACTCAAAAGCGTTGATTCCATGATTGCGCGAAGGCCACGAGCACCAGTTCCACGATCCAAGGCAAGATCTGCAATGGCATCAAGCGCTGGGGCATCAAACTCTAACTCCACATTATCTAGATCAAAGAGGCGTTGATACTGCTTCACAAGAGCGTTCTTTGGCTCAGTAAGAATCTGCATGAGCGCTTCTTTGTCCAAGTTTTCAACACTTGTGAGAACTGGCAAGCGGCCAATGAACTCAGGAATCATTCCAAACTTTAATAGATCCTCAGGCATTACATCGGCAAAGATATCTTTACGATTCTTATCGGCAGCATCTTGCAATGTTGCATTAAAGCCAACACCTGATTTGCCAACACGGCTTTCAATAATCTTTTCTAAACCAGCAAAGGCACCGCCAACAATAAAGAGAACATTTGTTGTGTCGATTTGAATGAACTCTTGGTGTGGGTGCTTGCGACCACCTTGTGGTGGAACAGATGCAACAGTTCCTTCAAGAATCTTTAGTAGCGCCTGCTGAACACCTTCACCTGAAACATCGCGTGTGATTGATGGGTTCTCAGATTTGCGAGCAACCTTATCGATTTCATCGATATAGATAATTCCTGTTTCTGCCTTTTTAACATCATAATCTGCAGCTTGCAGGAGCTTAAGCAAAATGTTTTCAACATCTTCGCCCACATAGCCAGCCTCTGTGAGCGCCGTTGCATCTGCTATAGCAAAAGGAACGTTGAGCATACGTGCAAGAGTTTGGGCCATCAGAGTCTTACCGCACCCTGTTGGGCCAAGTAGCAAGATATTTGATTTAGCTAATTCGATTTGATCTTCACGGTTGCCACTTTGCACACGCTTGTAGTGGTTATAAACGGCAACTGAGAGAGACTTCTTTGCGCGGTTTTGTCCGATGACATATTGATCTAGGAATTCAAAGATTTCTTGTGGCTTAGGAAGTTCAGCCAGTCCAAGGGATGATGCCTCGGAGAGCTCTTCAACGATAATCTCATTACAGAGTTCAATACATTCATCGCAGATATAGACGCCAGGTCCGGCAATGAGTTTTTTAACTTGCTTCTGAGTTTTTCCGCAGAAGGAACACTTGAGCAAGTCGCTTGTTTCACCGATTCTGGTCATGGCTAAATTTTAGATTCTTTAGCGGTTTTATGTGCGGGTTTTTACGCTTATCTCTGTTCGCCGTGAGAATAATTAGTGGGCATCTTCATGTCTTTCACCCCAGGTACTCGAAGAATGGCAAAGCTAATCAACACATGAAAAATTGATGCGCCGATGAGTAGTTCTTTTTCGCCAAAGAGTGCAACTGCTGGCCCTATCAATGCCATTCCAATGGGCATCAATCCAGCAGATCCCATGTGATCAATTGAGAAGACTCGACCTTGCAGATGTGCGGGAACTTCTCTCTGCACAGCAGATGACCACCATGCCTCCCACGGTCCAACTGAAAAACCAGCAAACAAATAGGCGATCACAATGAAGGTTCCTGATACCGGAAATGCCAATGCCAAGGGAGCAATGATGATAAACATCCAAACAAAGATAGAAACATAGCCTTCATGCTTAACTTTTATCTTCACACACAGCAGCGCTGAAATGATGCTTCCGATTGCAAAGGCAGATGCTGCCAATGCAAAGGGAGTATTTGAATCAAATTCACGGCGGCTAATGACGGGCAACAAAACTGTTTCTGCTGCAATCACAACCATCAACTGAACAGAAACCATAAGAATAAAAGCGCCAATCCAAGGAATATCTCGCACCGTGCGCAGACCCTCTCTAAGTTCAACAAAGAAAGGCTCCTGCTCACGCTTCTTGATATTGATGTCTTCTTCAATCTTAAAAAGGAAGTAAGTACCAATTACAAAAGCTACTGCAGTGATAAGGAAGGTAAGTCTGCCGCCAATTAAAAAGACAGATGCGCCGCCAATACCTGGACCCACGATAGTTGCACCCTTTGTCATGATGTTTCGTGCAACATTTGCAGCGGGTAGTTTTTCATCTGGAACAAGACTTGGGACTATTGCGCCAGCTGCAGCGGCACCAAATGCATCACCAAGGCCCATTGAAAATACTGCGAAACCCAATAAATAGTGCGGCATTGACGGGGCTGAAATGAAAATCATGGATATCACGACAGCTGCTCTGAAAAGATCTGCACCAATCATTACATTTCTGCGCGGCAACCTATCTGCCCACACACCAGCAAATGGTGCAAACACAACGCCAGATAAAACTCGTGCCCCAAGGATTAGACCCAGTGAAGTTGCTGTTCCGCCAGCGTCAAGAACAGTCACTGCTAAAGCAATAGGAAATGCAGATGCACCCAAAACAAAGATTGTATTTGAAAACCAAAAGAGACGGTATCCCTTGTATGACCAAAGGGAGCCCGCCTCAAATAGTTTCATAGAAAGATTACTTAGTTGGCTTGGCCTTACGAGATGCCAAAACCTGATCGATGATTCCATACTCAACAGCCTCTGCGGCTGTAAGAATCTTGTCGCGCTCGATGTCTTTGCGAATCTCTTCAGATGACTTCACGACGTGGCGAGATAGAAGATCTTCTTGCAGTCGAGAAATTCGATCGATTTCGCGAGCTTGAATTTCAATATCAGATGCCTGACCGCCACCTTCTGATGAAGGTTGGTGAATCAAAATACGTGAGTGCTCAAGTGCGTAACGCTTTCCCTTTGCACCTCCCGCAAGAATGACTGCGGCAGCAGATGCAGCTTGACCCAAGCAAATGGTGCTGATGTCTGGGCGAACAAATTGCATGGTGTCATAGATAGCAGTGAGTGCGGTAAAAGATCCACCAGGTGAGTTGATGTAGATCATGATGTCGCGATCTGGATCCATAGATTCCAGAGTCAATAGCTGTGCCATAACATCGTTTGCAACTGTGTCATCAATTGGCTGGCCCATGAAAATGATGCGCTCCTCAAAGAGCTTTGTGTATGGATCTTGACGCTTGTATCCATAAGCTGTTTTTTCTTCAACGGTTGGAAGAACGTAGCGTGAGTTAATCTCTTGAAATGTCATTACGCTTTCCCTCCTGTGATTTGTCCCAATGAACTCACTACATGATCCACAAAGCCGTAATCCTTAGCATCCTTGGCATTGAACCAATTATCGCGATCTGAGTCTGCAAGAATCTTTTCTAGAGTTTGGCCAGTGTGCAAAGCGTTTAGCTCTGAAAGAGTTTGCTTTGTAATCGCCATCTGTTCTGCCTGAATACGAATATCAATTGCTGTTCCACCAATTCCACCTAGTGGCTGGTGCATCAAGATACGAGAGCTATTAGTTGCATAACGCTTTCCCTTTGTTCCTGATGTGAGAAGGAACTGACCCATTGATGCAGCCATTCCAAAAGTTACTGTTGCAACATCATTTGGAATCAACTCCATAGTGTCATAGACAGCCATACCTGCAGTTACTGATCCGCCTGGTGAGTTGATGTATAAGAAAATATCTTTCTTGGGATCCAAAGAGGAGAGAAGAAGTAGTTGAGCACAGACCATGTTGGCCATCTCATCGCGGACTTCACCTGACAAGAAAACAATGCGCTCTTCAAGCAAGCGGTTGTAAATCTGGTCTTTCATTTTGCTGTCTAAATCCACGTCAATTTCCTCCTGTATTTTTTACCTGTAGTGACCCTAACAATATTGGCGACTAAATGCTTCCCAATATCGCCAAATAGGAGCGTGAACTGGGCGATGTTCGCTCAGGGCTAAAGAGTATTAAGCCTCTTCGACTAAATCAGCAGGTGTTGGCTGTGGGCGTAACGCTTCAAGATCAATGACGGCACCTGATGCATCTTTAACCGTGATGCGACCAAGTACTGAAGCCAACGCCTTTGCACGTGTTACTTCTGCAACTAACTGTGAAATTTGGCCTGCTTTTTGTAGTTCTTCAGCAAACTGCTGCGGAGCCATGCCATAGCGCTGTGAAGTACGAACTAAGTACTCAGTTAGCTCAATCTCAGTGACCTGAACTTCTTCAGTTTGAACAATTGCATCGAGTAGGAAATCTGATTTAAGTGAAGCGCGAACTTCACCATCAACCTCAGCACGGTGAACTGCATCTTCTAAGCGGCCTTCACCTTCAAGGTGATCATTTACTTCTAGTTCAACTAAAGCATCTGGAACCGGAATGTCTAGATCTGCAAGTAGTTTTTCAACTAAGCGATCACGTGCCTGTGTTCCTTGTTCCATCTTCTTCACACGGCTTAGGCGCTCGCGGAAATCTTCACGAAGCTCAGCCAAAGTATCAAACTCTGAGGCAAGCTTTGCAAAAGCATCATCAACGGGTGGAAGCTCGCGCTCTTTGACTGCCTTAACTGTTGCCTCTACTTCACCCTTTTCACCCTCTTGCTGACCAACAAGCTCGGTCTCAAAGCGCTTGGTGTCGCCAACATTCATGCCAATCAAAATCTCATCAAGACCAGCAATCATCTTGTCTGAACCAACTTCATAGGAAAGATCATTTGCTTGTCCACCTTCAACGGTTTCACCGTTGATAAAGGCATTCATATCTAGAGTTGCAAAGTCGCCGTTAGCAACTGCGCGCTCCACTGTTGTGAGAGTTCCAAAGCGTGTGCGAAGAGATTCAATCTGCTCATCAATGTCAGCATCGGTGACAGTAACGTCATCAACTTCAACAGTAATCATTGAGAAATCAGGCAACGTTACTTCTGGACGAATATCTACTTCAACAGTGAAAACAAGCTTCTCGTTATCAACGAACTCTTTGACATCAACTACTGGACGTCCGATGACTGCAACTGTGTGTTCACGAGCTGCCTGGCCATAGAAATCTGGAAGAGCTGCATTGATTGCCTCATCGATTACAGCTCCGCGACCCACACGCTGATCAATCATTGATGCAGGTACTTTGCCTTTACGAAAACCAGGAATGTTTACTTGTGTTGCTACCTTCTTATATGCATCAGCAACGTGTGTAGTCATTTCACTATAAGCAACTTCAATATCGAGGCGAACGCGTGTTGGGGAAAGTGTCTCGATAGTGCTTTTCACAATTACTCCTTGGTGAGCTAACAAGTTAAATGGAACTGGTCGGGGCGGGGAGATTCGAACTCCCGATCTCCTGCTCCCAAAGCAGGCGCGCTAGCCACTACGCTACGCCCCGAGGCGCAAAGCGAGAGTCTAGAGGAGATTTCACTCATCTCTTACCGACCCAGTACCTTTAGCCCTACGCACCACATGCGGGTGTAGCTCAATGGTAGAGCCCCAGCCTTCCAAGCTGGCCATGCCGGTTCGATCCCGGTCACCCGCTCCACGTATCTAACCGATGGAACCGACCTTAGTAATGAGGGCGGTGCCGCTGAATGAAAGTATTGAAGTTGAAATATTGCCATTCATATCAATCACGCGGGCTTGCAACAATGTGCTTGTTGCGGCAGAGGTAATAGTTCCGAAAACTACAAATTGAATACGTCTCGCTGAACTACCATTCACAAAATTGGTAGCATCGGAAGTCATCATCCGTGTGTTCATGTTTGTTGCTGCTCCAACTGCCGTAATTTCGAGTGCAATGGAAAGACTTGCTGAAGTACTGGGAGAAAATGTTCCATCCAGAATAATCTGGAATGTATAGGAACCATCTACTAACGCGACTCCAAAATTTACCCAGGGGGTGCCTTCAACAGGAGACTCACTTGAAAGTCGAATTACGGGAACTGCAACCCACTGCGCATTACTAATCCCCGCAGCACCAGTTGCTCCTGTACCACCAGGTGCACCAGAACTTCCAGTTAATCCTGTGTCACCTTTGATTCCTTGTATTCCTGCATCACCTTTTGCACCAGATAATCCTGAATCACCTTTACTTCCATCAACACCGTTTGTTCCTGCTGTGCCAGAGTCACCTTTAGCTCCAGCTGTTCCATTTGTTCCTGCAGCACCTGCTACTCCACTTGCTCCTGTTTCACCTTTAGCACCAGTTGCACCTGTGGCACCTGTAGCGCCTGTGGCACCGGTATAACCAGCTGATCCAGTTGCACCCGTTAAGCCCGTTGCACCTTTCACACCGTCAGCACCTTTAGCTCCATCGGCTCCTTTAGCTCCGTCTATTCCGTTAGTTCCATTTGCACCTGATAGTCCTTGTTCTCCTGTATTGCCTTTAGCTCCATCAATACCATCTACAGGCACAACAACTTCTTTTGTCTCTGCTATTCGTAGTGTTGTTGCTAGCTTCCATACACCCTTTGTCTTAGGCCCATAGAGATTTGCGTTCTTAAGATCAATATAGAAATCACCATCGATGCCCACTGTTTTAGTCGGAATTGCATTGCCACTTAAAATCGTGTTTGGAATTGTTGTTGCAGATCTCCCTGCTTTTTTAATCTCAATAGAACTCTTACCCGCAGGAAATGCTTGTGGGCTACTGATTAATGTTGTGATCAAAGCAAAAGCGATGAGTGTGGTTTTGGTTTTCATAAGAATCCTGGTTTCTAGAACTCTGGGAACGTTCTGAGAGATAGTGTGAAACAGGTAACTCAGGGGCTAAATAGGGGGAACGGCGGCAGGAGTTGAGCGTGGAGGTTGGGTAGCCCCCATAAAAATCATAAAAACTCACAAAGTGTTCTAAGACTTGCCTACTACTTTATTCAGCATAAGGGAGTTGATTACGGGTAGTCGATGACGAGGGGTCACAGACAGTTCCGCTAGATGAGAGGAAGACATGCAAATGTCATCAAATAGAAAGATTGCAGCAGTAGTTCTAACTACTTTTGCACTTTCGGTTGGCACGGTAGGTGTTGCATCAGCATCACAGACTACGTCAAAGGGAAAATCAGTATCAGTTCGCCAAACAACCACTCGCACCACAGTAAGCGCCATTGCAAATCCAATGGTCGGAGTGCTTGGTAAAAAGGGTGATCATGCTGCAGGATTAAAGAATGTTCTAACAACTCTTGTGAGTGCAGGAACAATCACTCAAGTCCAAGCTGATGCCATCACTGCAGCCTTAACTGCAGCGCGCGCAGCACATGAGGCAAACAAGGGTGCAGATCGTTCAGCACGCGAATCACTGATTGCAACGACAATTGGTAAGAGCGTTGCAGATATTCAGAGTGCACTTGCTTCTGGACAATCACTTGGTGCAATCGCTGGTGATAAGAGATCTGCACTAATCACCGCACTTGTTGCTGATCACACAAAGAAAATCGATGCAGCTGTTACAGCTGGAAAGATGACTGCAGCACAAGCAACAACTATGAAAGCCGATTTAACTGCGCATGTAACTGCCAAAGTTGATGCTGTCCGTCCAGCAATGGGCCCAGGAATGGGTAAGGGCGGCAAAAAAGGCGGACACGGTCCTAATCACTAACTTCTGATAAAGCTAGAACCTCCTAAGGGTAAAACCCGCCACATAATGAGAATGTGGCGGGTTTTCTTTATGCCCGCGTTGTTAATGGCAAGATGGGCATATGAAGATTCATATCGGAAGTGACCATGCAGGCCTTGAGTTGAAGAACGCTCTAGTTCAATACCTACAGTCACGAGGTCACACAGTCACTGACCACGGCCCACATGAATATGATGCTCTAGATGACTACCCAGATTTTTGTATTCCAGCTGCCATTGCAACGGTTAAAGATGCCGGTTCACTGGGCATTGTTCTAGGTGGCTCTGGAAATGGTGAGCAGATTGCTGCCAATAAAGTTAAGGGAGTTAGAGCGGCTCTAGCGTGGAGCGTTGAAACAGCAAAGCTTGCAAAAGAGCATAACAATGCAAATGTGGTGGGTATTGGTGGACGTATGCATTCAATAGATGAGTGCAAAGCAATTATTGATGCTTTCATTGAAACACCATTTACTAATGATGAACGTCACGTGCGACGAATCAACAAAATATCTACTTTCGAAAATACATCAAATCAGTAACTTGGTGATCTTTATCGATCCCCTGACCTTCAAAGCGTGTGACCGGACGTGATTCTGGTTTTTCAATTACTCCCCCAGTAAATAAAGATGAGGCAGCAAAAACTTCCTGCATGCTAATTGCATAAGGCATCCAGTCAGTTGCAATGTGGATATAGCCACCCTTTTTTAACTTTGGGTGAATCAGTGAAAGAAAACCTTCATTTACTATTCGGCGCTTATTGTGTTTCTTCTTTGGCCAAGGATCTGGAAAATAGAGAAGGATTGCATCTAAAGATTCATCCTCAAACATATGTGGCAAAACGATATGAACATCATCTTCAATCACTCGCAGATTCTTTAATTCATTTTCAACGATTCGGCCTAACAACTTGCCGATGCCTGGTGGGTGCACATCGACGGCGATATAGCCGTTGTTGGGGTGATTTTTGGCGATGATTGCGGTTGCTTCCCCCATGCCAAAACCGATCTCCATAATGATTTTCTGGCTGGTAGGAAAGATTTCTTTGAGATTTACTTTCTTCTCCTCAACGGCAATCCCATAAATAGCCTGTAGTTCATCTTTTGCTGCACGTTGGGCCTGGGTAATGCGGGAGCCTCGGATGCTATAGCTGCGTACCGATGGGCGTTCCATGTCCTAACTCTGTCATGGTTGGATTAGAACCTACAAAAGCGCCCCACCCATTAAGAGGAGTTACAAGTGCCAGGTCTGAATTTGAGCCGTAATGAAGCTAAAGATCGTGCGGAGCATCTTTACGTAAACAGCTATGCAGTCACTCTAGATGTTACAAAGGGTGAAGAAACCTTCTATTCAAAATCAGAGGTTTCTTTTACGTGCAACAAGCCTGGCTATTCAACCTTTATTGATGCTGTGGGACGCAGCGTCATCAGTGCAACACTTAATGGCGCTGCAGTTGATGTTTCTAACTTTGATGGCGAAAGCATTTTCCTCACCAACTTGGCAGCAGATAACGCCTTAGTAATTGAGATGGAAGCCGAATACTCAAAATCAGGTGAAGGTCTGCAGCGCTCAGTTGACCCAGCCGACGGTGAGATCTATCTGTACTCACAAGGTGAGACTGCGCATATTCGCAACATGTTTGCCTGCTTTGATCAGCCATCCCTTAAAGCAACATTTACTCTCACCGTAACAACACCGGGTCACTGGCAAGCAGTTTCAAATAACCCAGTTGAGTCAAAGACAACTAAGGGTGAATTAGTTGAATGGAAGTTCACAACTACCCCACGCATTGCAACCTACCTAGATGCACTCATTGCAGGGCCGTATTCATCTGTCCATGATGTCTATAAAGGCTCGAAAGAGATTCCTCTTGGAATCTACTGCCGTAAATCGATGATGCAGTACTTAGATCCAGAAGATATCTTCCTGATTACTAAGCAGGGCTTTGAATATTTTGAAAAAGTCTTTGGTCTGGCATATCCATTTGAAAAATACGATCAAATCGCAGTTGTTGACTTCAACTTCGGTGCAATGGAAAACGCTGGCGCAGTCACATTCCGTGAAGATGTTCTAGTTTTCCGCTCACACATGCCAGAAAAGGCATACCTCTCACGTGCCAACACAATCCTGCATGAAATGGCGCACATGTGGTTTGGCGACATGGTCACCATGTTCTGGTGGGATGACCTGTGGCTTAATGAATCTTTTGCTGAATGGTCTTCTTATTTAGCACTCTCTGAGTCAACGCGCTTTAAGGGTGCTTGGACTGAATTTAATAGCGCTAGAAAGAACTGGGCATATCGCCAAGATCAACTCTCTTCCACTCACCCAATCATCGCTGACATGGTTGATATGGAGGCGGTGAATGCTAACTTTGATGGAATTACTTATGCCAAGGGTGCATCTGTATTGCATCAACTCGTTGCCCACGTTGGTCGCCCACAATTTATTGCAGGATTGCAAAAGTATTTTGCGAAGCATGCTTGGGGTAACACAACACTTAATGATTTGTTAGTAGAACTAGAAGCATCCAGTGGTCGCAAGTTAGAGACCTGGGTTCACACCTGGCTACAAACTGCAGGTGTAAACACCCTGCGTCCGCAGCTAGAAATTGATGGTGATACTTATACAAGTGTTGTCATCTCACAAGAAACACCACTTGTCCCAGCAGGTTCAAAAGAGCTTCGCCCCCACCGCTTAGCTGTTGGTCTCTATGACATTAGCGGTGACTCACTTAACTTACGTAAATCTGTTGAACTAGATGTTGTTGGTGCAAGCACAGTAGTAACAGAGCTAGCCGGTGAAAAGGTTGCAGATCTTTTGCTTATCAATGACCGCGATCTTTCATATGCCAAGCTGCGCTTTGATGATCGCTCTATTGCAACGCTCAAGAAATATCTAGGCCGTTTAAATGATCCATTAGCCCGCGCACTATCTTGGGCGGCTATTTGGGATATGCACCGAGATGCACAAATCTCATCAGCAGATTTCATTGAGATAGCCCTTTCTGGCTTAGCTGGGGAAAATGATGATGCAATCGTCAACATTGTTATTGGCCAACTTGGTACATCTGTAGAGGGTTATGCTTCTGATGCTAATCGAGATAAGTATCGTGAGCGCTTAGCTGCTGGATTCTGGAACCTTATGCAATCAAGTGCGCCAGCAAGTGATCTCCAACTTCTCTATTCACGCGCATTTGCCGCTAACGCCCACACGCCAGAACAGATTAAAAATGTGCGCGGGATTTTAAATGGCGAAATCAAGGGTCTTAAAGTTGATAACGATCGCCGCTGGGATTTCCTCATTGCACTCACTGAGCGCGGGGCAACTACCCAAGCAGAGCTAGATGCAGAGTTGGCAAGTGATAACACCACTTCAGGAAACTTGTTTTTTGAGACTGCAAAAGCTGCAACACCAAATGCCGAGGCAAAGGCTTATGCATTCAATACCGTGATGCATCAAGATGCTCAGACTTCAGTTCGCTCTGCATTAGTTGCAGGCTTCCAACGCCCTATCCAGCGCCACCTTTTGACCCCATTTGTGGATCTCTACTTTGAAAACTTACTCTCAGAGTGGGAGTCAAAGTCTTATGAAGGCGCAGCCAAGTTTGTGACTGGAATGTATCCAAGCTGGATTATTAGTCAGAGCACACTGGATAAAACTAATGCTTGGTTAAATGGTGTGGGTAAAGATGCACCTGCGGTACTTCGCAAACTAGTTAAAGAATCACAAGACGGAGTTATCCGTGCTTTGAAGGTTCAGGCTTTAGATATCTAGTTGATTGAAGAAACTGAAGATTGTGCTTTTTCTTTGCGCGGCGCTGATGCCAACCAAGAAGTAAGTGCAATCACAGTAAAGAGTCCAACAGGAATTACTACGTAGGTGAAAACTGTTTGTGCAACGCTCAAGCCTGGGCCTGGGACATAGCCATCTTCAAATCTGCTCGCAAGAAATTGCATGGGTTAAGTATAAATGCTTTAAGCAGTTGCTGCTGCCACACCAAATGGCTCTAAATACTGCAACCATCTGGCATTAGTCTGACCGGTTCCAAGAATTCTCCATGCTGCCCCTACTGGCTCACGTGGAAGTTGGCGCAATCTCCAACCAATTTCTTTGAGCTGCTTGTCTGCCTTTAAGTGATTGCACTTATGGCATGCAGAGACAACGTTCTCCCAATTGTGACCGCCACCACGGCTGCGTGGAATGACGTGATCAATGGATGTGGCAGGTGCACTGCAATACACACAACGTCCGCCATCTCTAGCAAAGATTGCCCGGCGAGAAAGTGGAACTGCGTGGCGATATGGAATGCGAACAAATTTATTGAGGCGAATAACTGAAGGAAGTTCTATTTCTCCGCCTGAGAAATGTAGGACGGAGCCTGACTCTTCAATCATTGTTGCGCGGTGATTGAGCACAAGGATGAGCGCACGACGTTCAGTAATGACACCTAGTGGTTCGTAGGTGGCATTGAGCACCAGCGTCCGCGACATCGCAATCCTCTCCTTGGCTATGAGCGATTGGTTTATCTTGCACCAAAACACCCGAGCGCGTGGGTATTGACTAGCGATATTTAGGTAAAGATTTGGATAAAGTCTGACTTCTATGAACGATTCACTGCAAAACGCCCTGGACTGGATAAGCGGAACCCCCCTGCGCGTAGCCATCATTCTTATCTCGGCCATGATTGCCCAGGCCTTTGGAACCCGCGCTATCGAACGGGCCATGAATCGATTAGCAACTGCTGATCTAGTTCCAGGTCCGCGCAACATCGTTTCTCGTCAAAAAGAGCGCGCTCGCACTATTGGCGGCGTCCTATCTAGCACTTTAAAAACTGTTATCTGGGTTGTTGCAGCAGCGATGGCTCTAGGTGAGTTTGGTTTTAACTTAGGACCACTCATTGCATCAGCTGGAATTCTAGGTGTTGCACTTGGTCTTGGTGCACAGACCTTAGTTCGAGATGTTCTCTCTGGAATCTTTATGTTGGTTGAAGATCAATACGGTGTGGGTGATCAGGTAGATGTTTTAGAGGTTCAAGGTGTTGTTGAAAAAGTTGGTTTGCGTGTGACATGTGTGCGTGATAAAAAGGGAACGCTTTGGTATTTGAGAAATGGCGAAATTCTAAAAGTTGGAAATCAATCTCAATCTGGTTGATTAATCATGGCAGCTGCAGCCATCTCTAAATAGCCCCACAACTGCTCTTTGTGTTCTGGTTTCATTTCCACACCATCAACGGCCGTGCGCATGGCCTTTAGCCAAGCATCATGTGCTGCAAGATTGATATGAAACTGCGCATGGCGCATGCGAAGCCGTGGATGGCCGCGATTTTCCTGATACGTAGTTGGTCCACCCCAGTATTGTTCTAAGAACCATTGCAAGCGCGTTGCTGCAGCCTTTAAATCTGTATCTGGATACATCGGGCGCAAAATAGGATCAACAGCCACCTGGGCATAAAACTGCCCAGTTAAATCAGCAAAGAAAACTTCTCCGCCTATCTCCTCATAAAAGCTGCTCATGTTCTAAGGCTAGCCATGTCTTTGCCTTTGGCAATCTGCAAAACGAAATATGTAGTGATCAGGCAAAGGGCACCACTAATATAAAAAGCAGCTGCGTAGTCACCAAACTTCACGCGAACAACAGCTGCGCCAAATGCTGCAATAGCACCGCCGATTTGATGACCTGCAAAAACCCAACCATAAACAACTGTTGCACGCTCTGGACCCAAAATCGATCTACACAACATCACTGTTGGAGGAACTGTTGCTACCCAGTCAAGGCCATAGAAGATGACAAAGACAAGTGTGGATGCGTGAACTGATTCGAAAAGAATGGAAGGAAGTAAGAAGAGTGATAGTCCACGTAGCCCGTAGTAGAAAAAGAGAAGTTTGCGTGGATCATATTTATCAGTGAGCCAGCCTGAGAAAATAGTGCCGATAACATCAAAGACACCAACTAATGCCAGAAGTGATGCAGCAACTACTTGACCCATTCCATGGTCATGGGCTGCTGGAATAAAGTGCGTTCCAATTAAACCGCTCGTGGATAAACCACAAACAAAAAATGAACCAAAGAGGTACCAAAAATCTTTATGGGAACTGGCTTCTTTCAATGTAACAATGGCTAAACGTGCTGCATTCATTTCAGAGCGTGCTGGCGGTGTCCAATCATCTGGAGCTCCGTATGGCAAGTAACCTAAATCTGAAGGTTTCTCTCGAAGAAATACATAAATCATTGGAACCATTAACAAAGCTGCCGCGCCAATTGTTAGACCAATTGATTTCCACCCGTACATCCCAGATAGATGCGTCAGGCCCGGCAAAAAGATCAACTGCCCCATGGCAGCTGCAGCAGTTAATCCACCAACAACTAAACCGCGGCGTTTAACGAACCAGCGGTTAGCAACCGTTGCTGCAAAGACAAGTGCCATTGAACCTGTGCCAACTCCAACGATGACACCCCATGTTGCAATTAACTGCCATGGGGCTTGGATCAAAGTGGTTAAAAAAGCGCCAGCGCTAACAGTTATTAGGGCGCCCATCACTACTTTTCTCACCGTGAAGCGCTCCATTAGAGCTGCAGCAAAAGGTGCGGTCAGGCCATAGAGAAGAACATTGATAGCAATTGCAAGAGATATCTGATCACGATGCCAACCAAAGGCATCTTGTAAGGGAATGATTAATACAGAAGGCGCAGACCTAAAACCTGCAGTTGCAACCAGAGTAAAGAAAGTAACAATTGCGGCAATCCATGCTGGGTGAATTCTGCGATTAGTTTTCAATCTTCATAATCCTTCGCGCACTCACTGCCAATCCCAGTACTGGAATAGCTGCAAAGAAACATAACCATCCATAACTTAACGTTCCGATGATTACACCAGCGAGTGCTCCCCCGCCAGCACCGGCTAAGTTCATCACTAAATCACTGGCACCTTGGGATGCTGGACGCATCTCAAGTGAAACAGATTCAGAGAGAAAAGCTGAGCCGGCGATGAGTGTGCAGGACCAACCCAGACCAAGTAAGAACAGACCAATTCCAAGTTTTACTGCATCATCTGCAGCTGCAGTGCCAGAAACAAGCGTTGAAAGCAACAGGACTGTTATACCAATTTGAATCACTCGCACTCGCCCAAGACGATCACTTAAAGATCCAACCAGTGGTGAAAATGCATACATTCCTAAAACGTGCACGCTAATGACAAAACCAATAATTTGGAGTGAAACATCAACATGCTTCATATGGATAGGTGTCATCACCATCACTGAAACCATTGCCACATGACCAATTGCAATAGCGCTAATAGCAAAGAGAGCCTTTGGATTTGAGCGAATATGCGTAAGAGCCGCCTTGGTTGAACCTTTATGTTGTTTTACCTTCGCCTGTTTTTCAGCTAAAAGGTAAGGATCTGGGCGAAGAAAGAGTTGAATAACTACTGTTGCAAAAATTAATGTGGCGGCAGAGATGATGTAAGGACCAACAAGTGGTGGAAGATTAAAGCTCTCTGCCAAACGCCCTGCTGGATCCATTAAATTAGGCCCAGCAACTGCGCCAATAGTTGATCCCCAGACTACAAACGAGAGTTGTTTTGCGCGGGTTTCATCCGTTGCTAAATCAATTGCTGCAAAGCGGGCTTGATAGCCAGAGGCAGATGCTGAACCAACTAAGAAAGTTCCAAGCAACATCAGGAATATGTTCTTATGGGCACCGCCCAGGATTGCACTTACTGAACCAAGAACTCCTGCCACATAGCCAACAGAGAGTGAGAGCCTGCGACCACCACGAGCAGTTAAACGTGCAAGTGGCAACGCCATTGCAGCTGCTCCTAGAACAGAGAAAGTCTGAGCAAGACCTGCCAGAGTTTCTGAATCAGTAATGGAAGAAACTAGTAATGAACCAGCGGCAACAGTGCCTGCAACTCCCACACCATTTAAAACTTGGGCAGTGGCAAGAGTTCTAACGACTTTTTGTTGCAGCGCTGTATTTGGCATTAAGAAACTAATCTGACCCAAGCAGCGGTATCAGTTGGCAATGTGTGACCAGTTATTGGTCCACTTGAAACTAATACCTGTGAGCTAGATGGAAGTTCAATAGGTGCACCAAAGTTGATGTAGCAAGCAAAATCTCCAGGACGCTCAAATGCAACAACATCCTTGCCCGCTTCAATCCACTCCATTGGTCCATCGCCTAAGCCTTCTTCGCCTTTGCGAATAGCTAAAGCTTTTCTATACATAGACAAGGTTGATCCTTCAACACCATCTTGTGTGTCAACTGCGTATTGGCCCCACCAAGAAGATTGTGGCAACCATGCTTGTTCTGGTTTTAATGAGGCATTCGTTGAGAAACCAAAAGCACCAGCTGGATTAGAAGTCCATGGCATTGGAACGCGGCAACCATCACGGCCACGATCTGAATAACCACTCATCTTCCAACGTGGATCAGTCAAACGATCTTCAGGTATATCACGCACTTCAGGAACTGCTAGCTCTTCACCTTGATACAGATATGTTCCACCGGGCAACGCCAACGTCATCAAAGCAGCACTTCTTGCACGCAAAGTTCCGCGCGCAATATTGAGCTTCTTTGGATCACCTTGGCGAGAAAGAGTTGTGTCACCGTGATTAGTGAGCCCTAGATCTAGGCGATCAACTGAGCGCACAACATCATGGTTGTTAAATACCCACGAAGTAGGTGCTCCCACTTCTTCTAGTGCATCAATAGAGTTATTAATCTTTGTCTTAATCTCTTTGGCGTCCCAGAGCGTTGTTAACATCTCAAAGTTAAAAGAGTTCTGTAGCTCATCTGATCGCACATAGCGCGCAATGCGCTCAGCTGGGCTAACCCAAGCCTCAGCAACTGCCATACGATCTCCTGGATAAGAATCAAGAATCTTGCGCCATGCGCGATAAACATCATGGACGCCTTCTTGATCCCAGAAAGGTTTGTGTTCTGTGCCAAGCATGGATGCTGCCGGATCTTTTCTAATATCTGGCAAGCCCGCTTCTTTAAACATTCCATGGGCAACATCGATACGAAAACCTGCAACACCGCGATCTAGCCAGAACTTCAATACATCTTCTAAGTGGGCAACTACTTCTGGGTTCTCCCAGTTAAGGTCAGGTTGTTCAACAGCAAAGAGGTGTAAATACCACTGCCCTGGTTTCCCATCGGCTTCAATGACGCGCTCCCATGCACATCCACCAAAGACTGCTTCCCAGTTATTAGGTGGCAAATCTCCGTTAGGACCCTTGCCATCCCGGAACATGTAACGATTGCGCTCAGGTGAACCAGGTCCTGCCTTTAACGCTGCTTGAAACCATTTGTGATCACTTGATGTGTGGTTAGGAACAATGTCAACGATTAACTTAATTCCAAGATCATTTGCCTCTTTAATTAGTTTTTCAGCTTGGGCAAGAGTTCCGTAATCAGGTTCGATATCCATGTAGTCGGCAACGTCATACCCATGATCGTGTTGAGGTGATGGATACCAAGGAGAAATCCAAATTGCATCAATACCTAGCTGCTTTAGATATGGAAGTCGTGAGCGAATACCTTCAACATCGCCAATGCCATCACCATTTGAATCAGCATAGGAGCGTGGATAAATCTGGTAAGTGACTGCGTCACGCCACCAAGGGCGCTCTTTACGAGATGCTAAAGGTGACATTTTTACTCCGTCTCAAGGTATTTAGTGAGAAATGCTCGTTGTTCATCATCTATTGGGTGAGACTTCTTAGTGCCCATGTCCACAGTTACTTGAACTGTTTTCACTCGGGCAACTAGCTCGCCTTTCATCTTTATTTCATAGGTCATTGTGAAAGAAGAGTTACCAATTGCACTGACCCATAGCTCTATATCGAGGAAAGTATCGCCATCATAAATAGGTGCGATGAAATCAACTTCAGCACGGGCAACAACCATCTCTAAAATGCCTGACCACGCAAAGCGGGCTTCTTGGGCATACGTTAAATAGACAGCGTTATTAACATGACCAAAAGCATCTAGATCATCCCAGCGGACATATTGCTTACTTTGATATCTCATTTAACGGGTCAACTTTCTATATGTGACGCGGTGTGGACGTGCTGCATCAGCTCCTAATCTTTGAATCTTGTTTGCTTCATAGGATTCGAAGTTTCCTTCAAACCAGAACCACTTTGAATCACCTTCATAAGCCAAGATGTGTGTTGCAACGCGGTCCAGGAACCAGCGATCGTGGGAAATAACTACGGCGCAACCAGGAAATTCAAGGAGCGCGTTTTCTAATGAACCCAAAGTTTCAACATCTAAATCATTGGTTGGCTCATCAAGGAGTAATAGATTGCCACCCTGCTTAAGAGTCAGCGCTAAGTTCAAACGGTTGCGCTCACCGCCCGATAAAACTCCAGTTGGCTTTTGTTGATCTGGGCCTTTAAAACCAAAGCAGGAAACGTAGGCACGTGAAGGCATTTCAACTTGGCCGACCTTAATGAAATCAAGACCGTCAGAGACAACTTCCCAGAGAGTTTTCTTAGGATCTAATCCACCACGGGACTGATCAACGTAGGAGATCTTTACGGTTTCACCAATCTTTACGCTTCCAGAATCTGGAGTTTCAAGACCTAGCAGCGTCTTAAACAACGTAGTTTTACCCGCACCGTTTGGTCCAATGACTCCCACAATTCCATTGCGTGGCAAAGTAAATGAAAGATCATCGATAAGAACACGATCGCCAAAGCCCTTAGTCAGATTTTCTACTTCAATAACAACATTTCCTAGACGCGGTCCAGGTGGAATCTGGATTTCTTCAAAGTCGAGTTTGCGCATCTTGTCAGCTTCAGCTGCCATCTCCTCATAACGAGCAAGACGGGCTTTAGATTTAGTTTGGCGGCCCTTAGCGTTCTGGCGCACCCATTCAAGTTCTTCGGTTAAACGCTTTGCACGCTTGGCATCTTTTTGGCCTTCAATCTTTAAACGCGCAGACTTTGTTTCAAGGTAGGTGGTGTAGTTACCTTCATAAGGATAAGCACGACCTCTATCTAGTTCTAGAATCCATTGCGCAACGTTGTCCAAGAAGTATCTATCGTGCGTGATCGCAACTACTGCGCCAGCATATTTATTCAAGTGCTGTTCTAGCCACAAAACTGATTCTGCATCAAGGTGGTTAGTTGGCTCATCAAGAAGTAATAGATCTGGGGCTTGCAAAAGTAGTTTGCACAATGCCACGCGGCGCTTTTCACCACCGGAAAGAACTGAAACATCAGCATCTGCTGGTGGGCAACGAAGTGCGTCCATGGCTTGCTCTAACTGTGAATCTAACTCCCAAGCATTGCGGTGATCGAGTTGTTCTTGTAGCTCACCCATTTCAGCTAATAACTTGTCGTAGTCAGCATCAGGGCTAGACATCTCATCACTAATTGCATTGAAGCGATCAAGCATTGCAACAGTTTCTGCCACGCCTTCTTTAACGTTATCAATTACATTTTTGGATTCATTGAGCTGTGGCTCTTGAAGCAAGATTCCAACGGTGTAACCGGGAGTTATGTATGCCTCGCCATTTGAAGGTTGCTGTAGTCCGGCCATGATCTGTAGAACTGTGGATTTACCGGCACCGTTAGGTCCGACCACGCCGATCTTGGCGCCTGGATAAAACATAATCGTGACGTCATCAAGGATGACCTTGTCACCATGCGCTTTACGCGCCTTCTTCATCGTATAAATGAACTCAGCCATGAGATGAAACCTTACCGTTATGTGTCGGTAGACTTAGCATTCACGACCCCCTACAGGCGCCTGTAGCTCAGTCGGATAGAGCACCCGCCTTCTAAGCGGGTTGTCGCAGGTTCGATTCCTGCCAGGCGCGCATGGCCAACGAACAACCCAACCTGATCTGGATCGATTGCGAGATGACGGGTCTTTCTCTAGAGAAAGATGTCCTCGTAGAAATCGCCGTCCTTGTAACAGACTCACAGTTAAACCTCATTGGTGATGGCGTTGATGTGGTGATTAAGGCGAGCGCCGAGCAGTTAGCAGGAATGAATGAGTTTGTAACTCAAATGCACACCACCTCTGGATTAATCACCGAAATCCCTAATGGCCTTTCGGTAGCAGAGGCCGAAGATTTGATTATTAAATATCTAGAGAGTGCAAACACTTTGGCAGGAAAATCTCCATTGGCTGGCAACTCCGTCTCTGTTGATCGCTCTTTCATCGCCCGCGATATGCCACGTCTTAATGACTACCTGCACTATCGCACCATCGATGTCTCATCGATTAAAGAGTTGGCCCGTCGCTGGTATCCCAAGGCCTACTTCAACGCCCCGGCAAAGACGGGCAATCACAGGGCTCTGGGCGATATTCAAGATTCAATTGCAGAACTTGCGTATTACCGCAGCGCAGTATTTGTTACAGGTGATGAGCAGTAACCGGTAGACTTTGGCACTCATGGTGGGCGTAGCTCAGCTGGTAGAGCACTCGGTTGTGGTCCGAGATGTCGCGGGTTCGAGCCCCGTCGCTCACCCCACTATTAACTCAAACGAATAGAGAGCTGGGCAAAAAATGATTTTTGATGTCATTATTGAAATCCCAGCAGGCAGCCGCAATAAATACGAAGTCGATCACCTCACTGGTGAGATTCGTCTTGATCGCATGCTCTTCACATCCACCCGTTATCCCTATGACTACGGCTTTGTGAAAAACACTTTATCCCTTGATGGCGATCCACTCGATGCCCTTGTAATGCTTGATGAACCAACATTTCCAGGCTGCGTAGTTTCCTGCAGAGCTATTGGCATGTTTAACATGACCGATGAGGCTGGCGGAGATGACAAATTACTCTGTGTTGCAGCAGGTGATATTCGCAAAGCATCCTTGCAAGATATAACCGATGTTCCTGAGTATGAACTCTCTGAAATCCAACACTTCTTTGAAGTCTATAAAGCGCTAGAGCCTGGCAAGAGTGTTACTGGTGGTAACTGGGTTGATGCAATGGAAGCCCAAGCTGAGATTGAACGATCCCGCCAGCGCTTACTAAAAACAGGTCACTAAGTTAATTACTTGGCACAACTTGTTTTGGGCACGTTGCAATAATCTTCATAACCGCAGCCTTCTCAGGTGCCGTTAACCACAAACCATATTTCGCTTTAACCGCCACTTGCCTAGCAACATAGGCACAGCGATAACTCTTCTTGGGTGGCAACCATGTTGCTGCATCTCCATCACCTTTTTGAGAGTTTAAAACACCCTTAACTGCCAAAAGATTAAGTGGATCATTTGCAAAAGCGGTGCGCTTTTCCAGAGTTAATTTGAAAGCTCCTGTCTGCCAGGCATTTGAAAGAGCGACAACGTGATCAATCTGCACGGCGTTGCTTGTGCCAACCCCGCGCACAAAATCAATGTTTTCTCCTGAATATGGATCAGGCAGAATTCCGCTCAGAATCGTGCAGCGATCTTTATAGACAATCTCTATGAGATCTCTTTTTAATATGTCATTGCGGGTGTCACAGCTATTTCCATCCACATCTTTCCAAGCAGTACCGAACTGCGCTCGTGTGTATCCAGTCTTTGGCGCACGGCCCTTGACTGCCATCGTTGCAATCACATCGCTCACAGTTGGGCTCGCAGCGCTAGAGGCTTCTGGAATCCCTGCAAGAAAGAGCGTGAGGACTAGGGCAATCCTTATTTCCCAGTGACTCATATGACCATTTTGCCGGTGTCGGGAACGTGCAGCAAGGCTGCTCTTGCTGATAGGTTTCCACCTGCATTCAAGCGTTTCCGGCGCCTGGATGCGTCGGGTGGTTAGCTCAGTTGGTAGAGCAGGTGACTCTTAATCACCGGGTCGGGGGTTCGAGTCCCTCACCACCCACTTACGCAAGTAAGTCCCGAGATTTAACCCCTACGCCCTTGAAGGCATTGATCCTTTTTCTTGATTGCCTGTGAAGGCTCGTTTTAAAGAGACATTATAAATCACATTCATTACCATCGCTTTTGTGGCTCTCTGTCTAAACCCGAAATGCCAAAAAAGGGTCTCCAATACCAGCTCTAACTGTCCATTTTGTGGTGGCAATGAAATCTCAAAGTTTGACTCTTACAGTAAATCTGAATCATTAAAAGAGGAACTGAGCATGGAGAACTTTGAAAAAACCATTAAGAATTCACCACCCTTCGTCGAAAGAACGATCATCCCAAAAGGTGTAAAGGTCTCCTTTAAATCAAGAATGATTGTCAGATTTCAATACCTTGCTAGAAAAGCTTTAAGAAAAAGGTGATTGCCAAGCAAGTCGTTGGTGTTGATTCAGACACTGAATCTTCCATGTTCTGCTCGCTAGCTCTTTGTAATCTGGATTGTGTCGTTGTCGCCTGATTTAACCAGCTTTACTGTTACACCATCAAAGGTAAAACTCTCGCCTTCATATAGGAAATAGTTCATTGTAAATCGTGGGGTCACACCGTAGCTCTCACCGGTTTGTCCATTAAACCACTCCCCCATGTATTGAGAATGTCGGAGTGGAAATTCAATGTAATTGGCAACCTTCGTATACAGAACTCCCTTGCCATCATCTTTTCCAACGTATTCGCCACTGCGATCGGTGGCAAAACGCGTATCGACAATGTAGGCAGTTACTCCATATGTTCCAGGGTTGAATTTGCCCCACTTATCTTTTCTATGTGATTCAACAACAAGTGTTCGTGATGGCGTCAAATTTATCATGGCCGCTCGCACACCCTCTTGTTCTCTCTCCAATGGCACCAGGGTGACTTCAGCATTTGAAAGATTCTTGATATCGCTGCACCAAATATCTTCAGGGTTTACCCAACCAAGAGTCATTTGATCCCAAGTAATAATGCTTTGGCCGGGCCCGGGACTGCCCGTCGAAATACCCAGATAAACCGGGTATGCCGGAGCATGCTGCTGCAATCCCCACACATGGTGCAAGAGCTCGTGAGTTAACCAAAACCATAACTCATGAGGTTTGTAATAAATCTGCAATCCAGTTGCATAAGTTCCCAGGCGAAGCTTGCCTTTATTGGTTTGGACGTAATCAATCCGCGTTGTCTCGGTCTGGAAGGTCTTTAGATCCTTGGGGAAAATCAAGAAAACAACATCGGCTGTTGAGTAATCAAAGATTGTCTCTGAGTCCTTGAGTAACATTTCAACAGCTACTTTAGAGTTCGGTTTCCCATGGCCCAAACTCTCTTCATATGCACGAGACGGCTGAGAGGCTCTGATCCATCGTTCTGATGTCTCAACTTCAATAATCTTTTTTCCATTTGAATACCATTTCACCCACTCTTTAAACTTCGTAATATCTTGTGAATAGGTTGAAGTTGGATTACCTGTTGCTGGATGATCTGAAAAATCGAAAGGAATGAATAAGACTTTCAATTTTTCTTTCTTTACCACTCCATCCCAGGTAATTGGATAGGCGATTGAATAGGGGTCTGAAGCAGAGACTGAAGTTCTTTGATCTGGCACTCGACAGACCGAGAGCGGCAAAGGCGAAGTCTGAGCTGGTAGATCTGCGACAGAGTTAGACAGCTGGAAGTACCTCTTCTGATTATTAGCAACATCACGGCATTCCAGATAGCCCTGCGAATTATTGATTGAATCACCAACAACTGAGCAAGGATCGCCGGCTATAAGTGGCTTTGGTTCAGGCTTTGGTTCAGGCGTTGGGGTTGGCGTTGGGGTTGGCGTTGGGGTTGGCGTTGGGGTTGGGGTTGGGGTTGGGGTTGGGGTTGGGGTTGGCGCAACCTTCACTCCCTTGTTCCAAACCAACTTTTTCCCAGATTTAGTGCAGGTATAGGTCTTATTCAAATATGTAACTTTTTGGTTCAATACTTTGCAGGTAGAGCCTGGAGTTATCTTCTGTGCAGATAGTGCTGAAACAGGTACCAAACTAAATACGATAATGAAGATTAAGAAGGAAAGGCGCCTCACTTCTTTGTGTAGCCCTTAGGGCAGACAGGTTTCAATGCTGTCACTTTCTTTATGGTTTTACCTTTGGTACAAGTGATTGTAATTTTCTTTTGTGCCGCGGCCTTGTCCTTTGAATTGATTGGTGGAGTTGGTGGAGTTGGTGGAGTTGGTGGAGTTGGTGGAGTTGGTGGAGTTGGTGGAGTTGGTGGAGTTGGTGGAGTTGGTGGAGTTGGTTGGTTGGGTTGGTTGGGTTGGTTGGGTTGGTTGGGTTGGTTGGGTTGGTTAGGTGGAGTTGGTTGGTTGGGTTGGTTAGGTGGAGTTGGTTGATTGGGTTGGTTAGGTGGAGTTGGTTGATTGGGTTGGTTAGGTGGAGTTGGTTGGTTGGGTTGGTTTGGTGCATTGGGTTGAGTTGGTTGTGTTGGCGAGGTTGCCTTCTTCCAACCCTCCAGCTTCACACTTACAGTTGGTGGTGCGCCAGTGAATGCAAAATTATTTGCATGCAGATAAACCCATTCCTTATTGGTTCCGAGTGCCGTGGTTGCAGCTTTCACTTCACCAGAATCACCGTAACTTACTTCTACAGTTGCATAGGCTGGAAGGGTTGTCACACCGTAAACGCATTTAATGAGATCAGCGCGCATGGTAAATGCATAACGGCCAACATTTTCAGTCTTCCCATCAGATTTATAAATTGGAGCAGCAATGCGGTAGGCCAATTTGCCTGAATCTCCATCCCACTGTGGTGATCCAGGTTCATAGACAGATGCATTGCTAGTAACGATGCCCTGCACGCCTTCGCTTTTCTGGCAGCTCTGATCAAAAGTTTGAGCACCACTTGAAGTGGTGTTAAGGCGCCAAGTAAGTGAATTAGTAAGGGCTGCTTCGCCGAATAACTTGGCCAGTGAAGCGTAATATTTCACTGCATTTTGATCATCTGGATCGGTGCCTGCAATATCCAGGTTATTTGTTGCACTCGCCCCAGCTGTCAATCCTTTTTTAGAATCAGAGAGATATTGAGTTACTGCGCCTGTATTAGGGAGCCATTTACCTGTAACAATCTCTTCAAGTGGATCGGCTTCAACGATTAGCTCAGAGTAATTATCATTGTAGTTTTCTGTGTATGCAGATGGCTTATCTAATCGGCCATTGAGCCAACCCGTGATTACTTTAGGTAGGCGAAGATCTAATGAGAATCGCAAGCCCTTTGCAAAGGCGATGCGTTGATAACACACCCCAGTATCAACAGCTAGACAAGCAGTTTCACTTGTGCCCTCGGTATAGGCAGCGTTCTCGTATTTCTTAACAGGATATAGAGATAATCTCAAACTCTTTTCAGAGGCATCCCAACCAGATCCACTTGGCATTCGATTAAAAAGTGCACTAACTAATCCAAGAATCAGATATTCGGTGCTGACTCCACCATCAGTTATTCTCCAAATCCATGGACCATCAGAACCTGGATATCCCGTATTTGTCTTTGCATCAAATGTGGATGCCCACCCAGGACTGGTTTTGCTATAAATACGTTTAACAGCCTCAGCCTTTACTTTGCTCCCATCAGCTTTTACTAATGAGAATGAGTTGAT
>JBIIJO010000048.1:0-6788 GCA_044233685.1 Candidatus Planktophila sp. | reverse complement strand
AGCTCTAAATCCTTTGGTATTCTTTGCTCCTGCTGTTTTTGGGGTATGGGGTAATTGGCAGCCCTGCTGATTCTGGTTCAGTAAGTCTAGGTTCGAGTCCTGGTACCCCAGCGATGTAAAGATTTAAATGGAAACACTAGGGCCCCGTCGTCTAGCGGCCTAGGACTCTGGCTTCTCAAGCCAGCTACGCGGGTTCGAATCCCGTCGGGGCTACGTATGGCTAATTTTGTGCACGCAATTACAACTTTGAATTAAGCAGATTTACTAGCCCAGCGAAGCAGTGGATCAGCATCACTTAACATGTTCTTTGCTATCCAGAGCGCTCCATCTAAGTTGTCTCCACGAGCAGTTACAAACTTAGCCTTAGGAAGTGAAAGAGAAATATTGCTCTGTATGGCACTTACGTAAGCAGGATTCTTAGAGGGCCCACCTTGAATGGCAATCTCTGGAGCATCATCTAGTGAACCACCCGCACCCAACCATGTTGCAATCACTGTCTGTGCAAGAAGTGCTGCACCTTCATCGCGAATGGCAATTGCAGTTGGACTTCCAGCATCTGCTGCAGCAAGCAGAGTTTTAGCTGAGGCAATAGCAAGAGATGCTGCATCTACTGCATTTTTGATGGCGAGAGCGTCATAAGCTAGAACTTGATCCTTAAAAGTATCCAAGAGAATTTGATCATCACCGCGACCTTGGCGAATACCTAGCGCTCTCGTTAGACCTAATTTTCCGAGCCAGAAACCGCCGCCTTCATCCCCAAAGGTGCTTTCCAATCCATCACGGTGAGCAAAATGTGTGTCATTTCTACCAACACTTACAATACCTCCACCGATTGAAAGAACAACACCATTGCCGCCACCAAGAGCTCCAATGAACCCAGCTAAACCGTCATCCATAACTGCCACTTTGCTTGCTCCAAAAAACTCATTACATAGAGCTAGAAATGGTTGTGGATCTGTGACAACACCGCGAAATCCCGTGCAAGAGAGTGCGACTGTATCTGCGTGGAGTTTTTCTATACTCTCAAAAACTGCCCGCAATGATGAGAGCGGAGGTTCTCCAGCTAATTTGCCGCGAGTGGAATTAATTAATGCTTGACCTGAACTAATACGGCTTCCAGATTGACCCAAATCTACGACAAGCATGTCAACCAACGAGATCGCGGTTGCGCTTAATTTCGCGATCATGCTTGCACGGCATATCTAGATGCTTGTCATAACATGGAGCACAGAGCAGAACTAGCTGGTGGCATTCAGGTTTTTGGCAGTTTCTAAACTCTTTGGTTGGGCCATCACAGTGGGCACATGTTCCAATCAACTTTGTGTGATCACTAAAATCAATAGTCAAACGATCATCGAATGTATAGAGGGAGCCTTCCCACAGGCCATCATCACCAAAAGCGTTTCCATAGCGGACGATTCCGCCCTTCATTTGATAGACCTCTTTAAAACCACGGTTCTTCATGACAACCGAAAGGATCTCACAGCGAATTCCGCCGGTGCAGTATGTAACGACTGGCTTATCCTTCATGTGATCGTATTTTCCACTTTCAATCTCTTTAACAAAGTCATGTGATGTTGTTATATCCGGTACCACTGCATCTTTGAATTTACCCACCTTGGCTTCAAATGCATTACGACCGTCAAAGAAAACAACTTCATCACCGCGCTCTTCAACTAGCTTGTTGACTTCCTCTGGTCTCAAATGAATACCGCCGCCGATTACACCGTTTTCATCGACTTTAATTTCACCTGGATTACCAAATGCGACAAGTTCATCCTTGACCTTAATCTTTAGCTTTGGAAAGTCATTGCCAGTTCCCTCAGACCACTTGAAATCAATCTTCTTAAAACCCGGATATTGGCGGGTGTTCTTGATGTATTTCTTCACATCATTCATGTGGCCACCGAGGGTTCCATTGATGCCATGAGGTGAGATAAGAATGCGACCCTTGATATTGAGGGATTCGCATAAAGTTTTTTGCCACAGCTTTACAGCTTCTGGATCAGCAATGGGCGCAAAGCCGTAGTAGAGAATGACTTTGTTAAAGTTCATCTCACTTCGCCCTCTCTGCTAAAAGTAAAGAAACTAATTCATATGGCTCAAATGATTGTGGCCATTGTGGGTTTTCACGACCAACACCATGGGCAACAACAAAAGAGGCACGCTCGCGCGCACTATCTCCGCCATGTCCGCCTTCATCGATGTGTCCATGATCTGTTGTCACAACAACTAACCATGGTTCTTCTTGACTAGCGCGGGCATGAACTGCTTGAAGTAAATTATCCAAGTAAGCATCGATTCGCGCAATTACCCCCTTGTATTCATCACCAATTGAGCCAAAAGCATGTCCAGCCTCATCTACTCCACAGAAGTAAACAAAAGAGACGTCAGGGCCATGTTGAGAGATTGCATAGTGCGCAGCGGTTGCGATCTCTGCATCGACTTGGGTGTAACCATAGGTTTCACCATCTCTAACTAATACGCGATGGCGCAGAGCTTTTGCTTGCTCGCGACGTTCATGAATAACAGGTCCGTGGCCAATGGGATCAACTAATGGTGGCCATCCTGCTGCTGCAAATGTTGTGGTGCTTTGATCTTGATAAAAAGCTTGCGACAAAAGATCAGGATGATGGAGAAGCTTGTGTCCAGTGAAGGAGTTATCAATTACTCCATGCTGTGAATGCTTTGTGCCTGTAAGCAGAGTGGACCAACTAGGGCCAGACCATGTTGGGGGCTCAATTGTTATTGGTGTGAAAAATCCTTTTTCTTTTAACGCCACTAATGTTGGGGCGTTTTCAAGAGCGGTATCTAGATTAAGTCCATCGATACCAATTAAAAGGATTTTACTTTTCATCTACACAATTGCTGCTGAAATTAACTTGGTGTGTGCAGGTGATGAACCACAGCAAGACCCAACAATGTTGACGCCTAAATCCTTCATCTCCTTGGCATAACGTGCCATTTCCTCTGGTGTGCCATCATAAATAAAGACATCGCCTTGAAGTTTTGGAAGTCCAGCATTTGATTGAGTAATAATAAAGACGCCTTCTGGGCGAGCTTCTACTAACTCTCTAGCAATCTGTGACATCTCATCTGTTCCACGGCCACAGTTTGCACCGATGATGCGCACACCCAGGGCTGCTAATTGCTTAACGGCCATCGCTGGTTTAACACCCATCATGGTGCGCAGATTTGTATCAAAGCTCATCGTCACAATAATTGGCATCCCAGGTGCAACTTCTTGAGCTGCAGTTACTGCGGCTTCAACTTCACCAAGATCTGACATAGTTTCAATAAGAATTGCATCCACACCACCAGCAACAAGTGCGCTGATTTGAGCCGCAAACAAAGCTTTTCCTGATTCAGGAGTAAGAGTTCCCATAGGTTCCATTAATTCACCAGATGGCCCGATATCTCCCATAACAAAACATCCAGCGTGACGGTCAGCAACCTTGCGTGCAATTGCTGCGCCAGCCTTATTTAATTCTGCAAGGCGATCTTCAAGTCCGTGCATTGCAAGTCGGCCAGCAGTTCCACCAAAAGTATTTGTCGTGATGAAATTTGCGCCAGCTGCTGCATATGCTTCAAGAACTGCTTCGATTTCCTCAGGCCTTTCAACATTCCATAGCTCAGGTGCACCACCATCTGTAAGGCCACGATCTTGTAACATCGTTCCCATGGCACCATCTGATGCAAGAGTTGCCTTTTCTAAAGCTTCATAGATCGCAGACATTACTTTTCTCCTAGGGCATCAAGAAGTGCAGAGAGTTTCTCTTCACTGAATTCAATTTCAAGCTTTTCAACAATTTGAGAAGCAACAACATCAGGTGCTCCCTCTGCTTGGGCCCACGGATCACGGTTCCATCCAGCGGTGTATGCATCTGCATCGATTTCACCCAAGCGCATAGCAGCTTCATCAATGGCCTCTTGAAAACGAGAAGCCAACATGATTTTGATTGTTGTTTCACCCGAGCGCGCAACAACCATGGAAGGGATTTCACGCCAGCGCATGATTTGATATTCACTCATAGGCCAATTCTATAGGCCAACTTCCCAAGCTTTCACACGTGAGCAAGTATCCTTATGCCATGGTTGATCTACATTCAGTTGATTTATGGGAACAAGCGGCGGTAGTTATCAATGCCGTGATAGCGGCAGTTCTTGGCTCACTCATTGGCTGGGAACGCGACCGAGCTGGTAAATCTGCAGGGCCTAGAACTATGGCCCTGGTGTGTGCATCCTCTGCAGTCATTGTTGCAATCGGCGCGGCCGTTGGTGCTGAAGCTCAGTTTGGCGACCCAACTCGTGCTCTGCATGCGGTAGTAACAGGCATTGGTTTCCTTGGTGCAGGACTTATCTTCACAAACACACGTGCAGGCTCATCAGGAATTGGTGGCGTCACAACGGCAGCAACTGTATTCACAACTGCAACTGTTGGCATCGGTGTGGGGTTGGGCTTTCAAGTAGCTTCAGCTGGTTTAACACTAGTTATCTTGGTTATCTTGCGATCAACGCAAGTAATTGAAGCAACTACTAATCGCCATGACTAACGCTTATTAATTTTTAAGACAACATTTCGATCAGTAACTCTGCCTAACCACCAATCAATTCCATGCTTTGCGCCAAGCTCTGGTCGTTTTTGCCAAACATTTGCGCTAATGGTTCGAGAAAGCGCAGCAATTTCTAGTGGCGTAGTTGCCCCTGCATAATCAATGCCAGCTGCGTGATCAATAACAGTTAACCCAAAGTAGATATCGCCAGTTGCATCTGAAACGATTTCCACTGTACGGGATTGCTGTGGCCAATCAGCATGGGATGCAGTTTCAATCTGCCAGAAACCATTCACTTCTTCGATATCACCAATCCACTCAATATGGTGACGATGTTCGTGACCGGCAAGCCAGGCAATAACTTTTGGATATTTGAGCAACATCTCTCGAATTTCATCCAAGCAAACTCGTCGACCAGTAGGTGCATAATCATTAAACATTTTGCTCAAGGGATGATGAGAAGCCAGAACTACTGGCTTTTGTGATGCAGCAACTTCCTTTTCAAGCCAAGCAAACTGTTCCTCATCCATCGACCCTTGCCAGCCACCGTAGTGATTGACGCTATCTATAACTATTAACTTCACGCCTTGAATATCAGTGGAGTAATACATTGTTTTATTACGTGCATTTTCTTCAGTAAAGCCATGACCACGTGGAGAACCTGGGGAAGCCAAGTGGAGCTGGGCATATTCCCCACGCTCTATTGCTCGCCGCTCAAGATCTGCAGCAACTTCAATATAAGGCGCATCATCTGCTGCAGGGTAACCAGCTGGACCAACTTCTTTAAACTGCATTAAAACTTCAAAAAGATTTGTAGTTGATGGCAGCCCCGTGTATCGCTTGCCATCTACCATCTCTTTATTTACTTCAGGTGTAGGTGCAACAGTTCCTTGCAAAAGTGCATCATGGTTACCGTGGACTGCAAACCAAGGAAAATTCAACCCAGTTGCTTTAAAAGGTGCGCGACATGAGTTTAAAAGATTAGGAACAATTGGGAATCCATATTTCGCACGGGGGAGATCATCTTCTTGTCCCGCGGGAGTCCCATGTGGGTGCCAATAGCGAACATCGTAATGTTCAGCGCCATCATCAATAACACCTTCATACTTTGAAAAATCACCTGAATCGGGACGAATCTCAAGACCATCTAAAAGCGCTAAATACCAATCAACTTCATTTTTCTGCGCGTTATCGGTGGTGTCACCAGTAATGATTGCACCAGCAATTTCATGGCCTGATAGAGGACCTTTTGTGATTGTGTTGAGTGATTGCACCATAGATTCAACAACATGTGGCGAGAGCATTGAGTGCGCACGGTATGTGCCAATGGTTCCAACCTGTTCACGGATAGGACTATCAGGATCTGCATTTCTATCTAGATATTCAGGTCGAGTAGGAGATTGCGCATCACACACATGAAGATCAGAAAGGTGGTGAAGCAATAAAAGGGGAGTACTGGATGCGGGGAATTCATGTCCACAATGTGGTTCAGCGGGCACATTTACAAGGTTGCGCCAGCCCAATGAGTTAGCTTCTCCACGAGCAAATGCCATAGTCAGTATCCTACTCAAATGGAAAGCAAGGCTGGAAGCATCATCGTCTTAAGTGGCGGCACCAGTTCTCGCTTTGGCGCAGATAAATCCCAGGCCATTTTGGGCAATCAACAGTTAATTCATCACATTCTTACTGGCATTCCCAAAGAATTTGAAATCATTATTGTGGGAGCAGATCCATTGTTCACGCCAGCTTCATATCGCTGTATTCAAGAAAGCCCAGTTGGCGGTGGACCAGTAGCAGGTATTGCAGCAGCGTTAGAACTTTGTGAGAGTGAGATTGTTGGAGTTCTAGCTACCGATATGCCATTTGCAGGGGCACATATGATTCATTTACTTAGTGCAATGACATCACAGGATGATGCGATTATGTTTGTTGATTCAAAAGGCTTTAAACAACCGCTAGCGGCGCTTTATCGACGTGAAGCATTAGGGAATGCACTGACTAAAATTGGCAACTCCCATGGAGCATCGATGCGCACTTTAATTTCAGACCTAAACATCCATGAAGTCCAAATGAGTCCAGAGATTGAAAAAGCGATGATTGATGTTGATACGCCAGATGATTTAGTAGTTGCAATGGAATACCTGGCAAAACTATGAGCGCACTTATAGAGGGAAGTTGGGATGATGCTCGTGGGATAGCTCAGTCCACGTTTAAGCAGTTGAAATCAGAATCCTT
>JBIIJO010000047.1:0-6871 GCA_044233685.1 Candidatus Planktophila sp. | reverse complement strand
GGTAGTGGTCTGACCTCTTGCGGGAGTCTAGGACAGTTGAGCGTGTTCCGTCTAGCCCCCTGCCCAAATATCTTGAAGTGGTCTAACCTGTTGCCATGAAAAGCGAGCTTCGGTACGGAATTATCGGTGCAGGCAGCATGGGCCGCGAGCATATTGAGAACATCAAGGTCATGGGTGGGGCGGTAGTTAGCGCTATTAGCGATCCCCATAAGCCATCTCAAGAGGCCGCCCTTGCTATGGCCCCGGGTGCCAAAGTATTCAGCGATCACCGAGCCCTAATCGATTCTGGTCTAGTCGATGCGATTATCGTTGCAACGCCCAATGACACACATGCAGCTGTACTTAAGGATTGCCTAGCAAGTGACATTGCTATCTTTGTCGAAAAGCCTCTTGCAACAACAGTTGAAGATTTGAAATCTATTTTGGCCTGGGATGAGAAGCGAAGTGCAATGACATGGATGGGTCTTGAATACCGTTTCATGCCCCCAGTTGCTGAAGCTATTGCCCGTGCAAAAGAAGGTGAAGCCGGAAAAATTCACCAAGTAACCATTCGAGAGCACCGCGAACCGTTCTATCCAAAAGTGGATAACTGGAATCGTTTTGCCGAGCGCACTGGCGGAACTTTGGTTGAAAAATGTTGTCACTACTTCAATTTGATGGACCTTGTTGTCGGCGAACAACCTGTTCGAGTTTTTGCTTCCGGTGGCCAGAGCGTTAACCATTTGGATGAAAAGTATGATGGTAAGCAAGCAGATATGTTGGATAACGCCTATGTAGTTCTTGAGTATGCAAATGGTGCTCGCGGAATGTTAGATCTGTGCATGTTTGGCGAAGGCTCATTTGATAAAGAGATTCTGACAATCGTAGGAGATGAAGGAAAGATTGAATCCTTCTTACCTTCTCAAGTTGTCCGCGCTTCACGTCGTGAAACTATTGGAAAGCTCTCTGGTTGGAAGCAAGGAGCTAGTCGTGGAAGCGGAAGTGAGCAGAAGATTGTTCATAACTATGATGTGAAATACATGGGCCACCACTACGGTGCTTCTTATATTGAACACATTAAGTTCCGTGATGCAATTTTGAATTCAACTTCAGCGGAAGTAACGCTTAAAGATGGTGTAACAAGCGTGGTTACAGGCCTTGCTGCTCATAAGAGCATAAAAGAGGGCAGAGTTGTTGAAATTAAAGAGCTGTGGGGTTAATGCACACAATCATTCTCGATACTGATATCGGTAGCGATGTAGATGATGCTTTAGCTCTAGCAACGGTGTTGGGTTCTGAATCAGTGAACTTACTTGGTATAACTACTGTTTATGGTGACACCAAACTAAGGGCACGAATAGCGCATCATTTGTGCCACATCGCCAATAAATCAATTCCAGTCTTCGCCGGAGTCGAAACACCTTTATCTGGTCGCAAGGTATGGAGTACAGGATCTGAAGGAAAAGCCTTCTCAAATTTGGATCAGTACGCACTTGAAGATAGAAGGGCAGTTGAATTTCTCATTGAAGCAGTAAATCAAAATCCTGGAGAAATTGAAGTGATAGCTATTGGCCCTCTTTCAAATATCGCCACTGCAATTGTGCAAGAACCAAACTTTGCAAAAAATGTTAAACACCTTTGGATAATGGGAGGTGATTTCACCAAGGAGAAGATTGAACATAACTTCAAATGCGATATTGATGCAGCAAAGATTGTTCTTGAGTCAGATATTTCCATAACAATTTTGGATTTACCCTCTTCACAAAAAACGATAATTAAGAAGGATGAAATAGAACAGATTAAAAGCTCTGGGAAACTCGGCCCAATTTTGCACACTGAAATCCTGAATTGGATTCAGCCACGTCACCAAGATTGGACGACACCTCATGATCCAATCGCGGTATTAGCGATGCTAGAGCCAGAATTTTTTGATTTCTCAGAAATCGGATCTGTTCAAATCAGTGAAGATGGAAAGAGCGATTGGCGCTTAAATGAAGATGGAAATATAAAAAGAGTCTCCCCCTCAAAGCCATTAGAGGCTGTTAGAGCCATGATTTCCCTCATTGCGAAAGTAAATTAACTACCAGCTAGTCCATGGTTTTGCATGGGTATCTACGATTTCTGCCAACTGCTCAAGTCGAGGAATTGAAAGTTCCCGTAACGCTTTAGGAATATCTCCTGCGCCAACAATGTCGGCCCAAACCGCTCGCCCTGCAAGGAAGCCACTCGCGCCACCCATGGCACAGGCCTTAACTGCATCATTAAAGAATGGTTGCTTAACACCATTTGAAAGAACTACCCATGGCGAACCAATAGCTTCAGAGATTCTCTCGGCGTTCTTAGTCACTAAATTCAAATCACCCTCGCCGTGGAATGGAACTTCAGCCTTATAAAGATCTGGTTTCCAACTCGCAGCCTCTCTTGCCGCAATAATCAATTCTTCTTCACGATTAAAGGTTCTTGAGGTATCAGTTGGTGGTTTCACAATAATCTCAATAATTGAGGGTAATCCAGAAATCTTGCATAGCTCATTAAAGTCTTCAACAAGTTTTGCGCGTGAATCTGGTGATTCGTCATTTCGCCATAAAATCAAAAACTTTAATCCCACACTTCCGATATCACGCATACGAATTGGATCTACATCTGGATCAATTGCAGTATCTGTTGCTGCGCCGCCTGCAGGTCCAACTAACAGATCTGCTGCAGCGATTAGTCCACAACTGCCCTTAAGAGCTTTCTGCTTGATAATTTCATCTATGCCGAATTCTTGATCCACTAATAATGCGGATGCAAAAGGAGACAACTCTCTTGCAACATCTACTTTAAACTGCGTGAGTTGAGAATCTGGCACTGGAGTGGATTGGTGGGCTGCAAACATTCCGCGTAACGCCTCACGCTGATCAACTGCAACCATTGCAAGTGCGCCAGATGGTCTTGCCAATTTAGTTAGTGGTGCCCTCATTTGTTTGCCTCCAGAAATGCATTGAGTTCAGATGTTGTTGGAATCATTGATTGGCCGTCTAAACCACGACATGAAAGAGCTGCAACTGCATTTGCTCGATGCAGCGCTTCTTGAAGAGAAAACCCATGGATGATTTGAGCGACTAAAGCGCCATGAAATACATCCCCTGCACCCAAAGTGCTTTTTACTTCTACCTTAAAACCAGATGAAGTGACTAATCCAGTTTCAGATGAATATCCTGAACTACCTGCTGATCCTTGCGTTGCAACAACGGTATTCCCACCCTTTAAAGAATCGTTTTCCAACGCAACTGCTAAATCAACACCTGGGTATCGAAGTGCCATTTGCCGATCAGTGGGCACAAATAAATCCACAATATTAGGATCAAAATCTTCAACACCATATCCAGCATCAAATGAGATGAGTGGGCCACTGCCCCTGGATATGCCCAACTCTGCCAAGCGATTTATTCCAACATGGTCTACGTGTACCCATTGTGCATTAGATGCCAAATCTTTTGCAGCCGAATTTATAGGTGCTTGGTTTATGGGTTGACGTGTATTTATAGCGCGTGAACTTCTTTCTAATGAAGAAACAATTACGCTTCCCGCAGTCGGTGAGGATCCAATAGAAATACCCGTGGTGTCGACGCCTTCTTTTTCAAAAATTCGAAGTACTTCTTTCCCATCGGCATCATCCCCGATAGTGCCTATGATTGCAGTTTTGATTCCTTGACGGCTTAGCGCAACTGCAGCAACTGCAGCAGGGCCGCCGCCGCCACGTGTGATGTCACGTGCTATAACTCTTTCATCTTCACTTGGATATTTATCTACTAATGCAACGGTGTCTATTGTTATCACACCAATACAAACGGCTTGAACAGTGCTCAATTATTTTCTTTCTCTTTAGCATCTGCAACTGCCGTTTTCCGAGCTCCAGTGATGTGTTTCAAAGTTAACTTTGAGGCTAGTTCTCCATCGCCATTTTCAATTGCTGTCAATATTTCACTGTGCTCACGTCGAGAGATTTCAGAACGGCCAGGTAAACGAAGAGTCGTCTCCATGGACATTCTCATTACGTCCTGTAAAACGTTGAGAGTTTGATTAATGAATCTATTACCAGCTACTCCAACAATAGTTAGATGGAATTTTGCATCTAAGAGCTGAAGTTGATCAAAATCTATTGGGTGGGAAGCTGTCACGGTATCAATTTGGTTTAGCGTAGTGCGAAGTAATCGAATATCTTCTTTTGTGGCTTTTTCAGCTGCCCACTTAGAGGCTGGGACTTCAAGAACTTCACGTGCATCAAAAAGCTCATTTAGTCCATGCGTTTTAGTCATCATTGAAGCACGAAGCTCTTGCGCAACAATTGGCTCTTGAACAAAAGTGCCTTGACCATGCTTTATCTGCACAAGCCCTTGCGCCTGCAAAATATGTAACGCTTCGCGCAAACTTGGGCGACTTACCTCAAGTAAGTCCGCTAACTGTCGCTCAGGAGGAAGTCGGTCGCCAGGATTTAATTTTTGAAGATCTATGAGTTCTACAAGTTGCGTCGCAATTCGTGCGGCACGCTGGGGGGCTAAAGGTGTTACTGCGCTCATAATTAACCTTTTACCGCACCAGCAGTTATGCCAGCAATAAATGACTTCTGGAAGAACAGGTACATCACGACCATTGGAATAGACGCTACAAAAATCGCTGTAAATAGCATGCTAAAGCTCGAGAAGTACTCACCTCTGTAATCAATCAAAATCAAAGGAAGTGTCTTTTTACTCAGTTCGCTAATGAGCATTAATGGATACAGCAAGTCATTCCAACAAATAACAAAGAGGAAGATACCCGTTGCTCCCATTGCTGGGCGACAAAGAGGAAGTGCAATTGAACGGAAAATTCGCCAATGACCCGCCCCGTCGATACTTGCTGCCTCAAACATTTCGCGGGATAAATCCTTAAAGAAAGCACTTAGAATAAAAATTGAAATCGGAAGGGTGAGTGCAATGTTGACCAGCACCAAACCAGTGAGTGAATTATTGAGGTTGAGTTTTACGAAAAGTACATAAATTGGGATGATATTTACTTGCCCTGGAATAGCTAGTCCAAGTGTAAAGAGGAAGAAGAGAACTTTTCCTGAAATTGTTATTGATCTTGCGATTGCATAAGCCGCCATGCTTGCCAAAATTAAGGTGATGAAAACAGAAAAAACAGCGACGATAACACTGTTCTTAAATGGAGTGATTAAACCACCAGAATCAAAGAGAGTTCGAAAATTATCTAGTGTCCAGTTTTTTGGAAGTGCCAAAGGAGTTGAGTAGATTTCAGCATCAGTTTTGAATGTACCTAAAACAACAATCGAGCATGGAATGAGAACGATAAATGCAAATGCTGTTAACAGGAAATTCTTAGTCGATTTGTACAGCATTATTTATCCCCATAATTCACTCGTAGAGTGCGTCTTTGAAGCCAAGTAATCAAAAGAACCGTGACCACAAGTAAGACGGATTGGGCAGATGCGTAACCAAATTTATAACTGGCAAAAGCCGTGTTGTAGATCAAGGTCACGAGCACATCCGAGGCATTGTTTGGTCCACCCTGAGTCATTGCATAGACCAAATCAAATGCTCTAAAACTTTGAATGGTTGTGTATGCAACAACAACTGCCGTTGTCGGTAATGCCATAGGCCACGTAATGTTCTTAAATTGTTGCCAACGAGAAGCGCCATCTACCTCCGCGGCTTCATAAAGCTCCGCTGGAATTTGCTGTAAACCAGCAACATAGATAACAACCATTTGTCCGGTGTGGAACCATACTTGGGTAATAGCGATTGCATAAAGGGCGTATCGACCGTCTCCCAACCAATTTATGCCTGGCTCATTCATTATTCCAATCGATTTTGCTGTTGCGTTAATTAGGCCGTAATTAGGGTTGTACAAAAACAACCAAATTAAGCCGACAGATACCGATGAAAGAATCGTTGGAAAGAAATATACAACGCGAAGAAATATTGTGGTTTTCGTATTCTTGAGTAAAAATGTTGCGAACAAAAGGGAAAAGGAAGTTTGTAGAACGACAACTACAAAAGCAAATTTAAAGTTATTAGCGACAACTTTTAGGAAAAGATCATCATTAGTTGCCAAATATGTAAAGTTTCGTGCACCTATGAATTCTGGAGGTAAAACTCCATCCCATCGTTTTGTGGAATTCCAAAGATTAGAAATCGATGGGTATAAATACAAAAAGGAATAGATTGCAAAAGCGGGTAAAGCCATCAAGATTAAAACTTTTGAGTCGAAGAATTTTGCTTTCTTCTTTTTAGGGTGGCCAGAGCCAGCCCCACCGCTTGGAGCGGTGGGGCTGGTCTGGTTATCAACTAGTGTGTTAATTAAGCACCCAAGCCTTGCTTAATGATCTTTGATGTATCTGCGAGTGTCTTGGTGATATCTGCACCACCGACAATTGCAATCAAAGCATCTTCAAGCTTGTCACGTACTACACCTTGGTTTAGGAACAAGAAGCGTGGTGCTAGAAGAAGCTTCTTACCCATGATGTCTGATGTATTCAATAGGTCAACGTTGGCTGAGTAGTCAACATTGATTACTGAAACGTGCTGTGAAGTTCCAACTGCGTATTCCTGAGCAATTGGAGCGGTAGCCAAGAATGAAATGAATGCATTGGCGATCTTCTGATCTGTAGATGATGCTTTTGCATTAACACTCAAAATGAAGGTGTTGTTTGTGATTCCTTCATAGTATGGCTTTGCATCTGTGGTGATGAGACCCATAATCTTCATCTTTCCGGCCATTGCAGGGTTGAGCTTTGTTACTGAGCTCATTCCGAATGTTCCGGTTGGATAAATAGCTGCCTTACCTGCTGCGAAATCTGCAGGTGCAACAGTGTCGGTGTATCCAGTTGCATTTGCAGGGAAGCAACCGG
>JBIIJO010000046.1:0-6898 GCA_044233685.1 Candidatus Planktophila sp. | reverse complement strand
AGCATGCGGTCGGCAAAAGTTCCGCTATCGCCTTCATCTGCGTTGCAACAAATATATTTCTGATCACTCACTGCATCGGCAACCGTCTTCCACTTAATACCAGCTGGAAATCCTGCCCCACCACGACCACGCACGCCTGATTCTTTTACTTCTTCAATAATTGCTTCAGGGCTCAGAGAGATAGCACGGCGCAAGCCAACTAATCCCCCATGTGTTTCATAGTCAGAAAGTGAAAGTGGATCAATAATTCCAACGCGTTTGAAGGTAACGCGATCTTGACTAGCTAACCACTCAATCTTCTCGCTCTCACCCAAAGATAATTTGTGAGCACCACCGTGAATGAAATCGGCAGCAATGAGTGAATCAATATCTTCAACACTAACTGGTCCATAGGCAACGCGGCCCTTATCAGTTTCAACTTCCACCATTGGCTCTAACCACAGCGCACCGCGTGAACCATTGCGAACAATTGTTGCGCCACTTACCTTTTGTGCAATTGCTGCAGCAACATCATCTGCCCCAACAGAGATTGCGGCACTATCGCCTGGAACATAGATCTTCATGTGCGAGCCTTTGCAATCTTTTCAACGCTGGCACGTCCAATAATTGCCCCGTTCACCATGGCGTTAGGTCCCAATGCACAGTTACCAAAGCAGTAACCGTCATGGACTTCTTTGCCAAACTTGGCTTTCACATCTTTTTCTAACTGGCGAGATCCCACCGCTTGGCATGCTTCTGCCACACAGACAGAAATATGGTTATCAGCTGGTGGCTCGGTAAGTAGATCGTGATAAAAAGTTAAAACCCCATGAACATCAGCCCGAGACTTATTAAAAAAGTTAGCAACTAATGTGACATCTTCCTTGTGCACATAACCAAACTCTTTTTGCAGAGCTTGCAGGGCCATGAGGACTGCTCCTTTTTCTTCGCGCAGGGTCGCAAGAACAGCTAACGCCGCATCTTGTGACCAGGTCGAATACTTCATTAGAACAGACCAACAACCTTTCCATCGATGTAATCAATGCGCTCAGCCGATGGCACCTTAGGTAGGCCTGGCATTGTCATGATTTCACCGCAGATCATCACGATAAATTCAGCGCCTGCTGAAAGTTTCACTTCGCGCACATTGATGGAGTGCCCGCTTGGTGCACCGCGCAATGCTGCATCAGTACTAAAGGAATACTGAGTTTTTGCCACACAGATTGGGAAATGCCCATATCCAGATGCTTCTAGCTCTTTGAGCTTGAGGCGCACCTTGGCATCGGCTGTTACTTCTTTAGCCCCGTAAATCTTGGTAGCAACCTTGGTGATTTTCTCCCAGAGTGGATCGCTATCTTCATAGACAAATGTCATTGATTGTGGCTTCTCGCACAGTTCAACAACAGCATGTGCCAAATCTGCAGCACCTTTACCACCATCGGCCCAGTGAGTTGCTAGAACAATCTTCACGCCAAGCTTCTCAACTCTCGCACGCAGTAGTTCAACTTCTGCCTTTGTATCACTGGTGAAGTTATTGATTGAAACAACTAGTGGAAGGTTATACACCTTGGTGATGTTATTAATGTGACGCTCAAGATTTACAAGCCCTGCCTCAAGTGCTGGCAAGTTCTCCTCTGTAATTGTCTTTAGGTCTGCGCCGCCGTGGTATTTGATTGCACGAATCGTTGCAACTAATACGCAAGCAGAAGGACGTAGTCCAGACTTGCGACATTTAATGTCAATAAACTTCTCAGCTCCAAGGTCTGCACCAAAGCCAGCTTCAGTAACAACATAGTCAGCTAGCTTCATCGCAGAAGTTGTAGCAACAACAGAGTTGCAACCGTGTGCGATGTTAGCAAATGGTCCACCATGAATAAAGGCTGGAGTATTTTCTAAAGTTTGAACCAAGTTTGGCTGGAAAGCATCCTTTAAGATCACAGTCATTGCACCCTGTGCATTGAGCTCAGAGGCTAATACTGGAGTCTTATCGCGCTTGTAACCAACAACAATCTTGCCGATTTTCTCTTTTAGATCTTCAATCGACGTTGCAAGACAGAAGATTGCCATGATTTCAGAGGCAACAACGATGTCGAAGCCATCACTGCGTGGGTATCCGTTACCGACACCACCAATGGATTGAATGATTTCGCGCAAAGCACGATCATTCATATCTACAACGCGCTTCCATGTGACACGGCGAATATCAATGGCAAGCTCATTGCCATGGTGGATGTGGTTATCAATAAGGGCTGCAAGCAAGTTGTTTGCAAGGGCTATAGCGTTGAAATCTCCAGTGAAGTGAAGATTGATATCTTCCATAGGAACAACCTGGGCGTAACCGCCACCTGCTGCTCCACCCTTCATTCCAAAGACGGGACCAAGAGATGGCTCACGCAGAGCAATCATTGCATTCTTGCCAATATGACGTAGAGCATCACCTAGACCAACAGTTGTAGTTGTCTTTCCTTCACCTGCAGGTGTCGGGCTAATGGCAGTTACCAAAATCAACTTTGAATTATCGCGCTTTGGAAGTGCAGTTAAGTACTTAAGGTTCACCTTCGCCTTGTACTTTCCATAAGCCTCTAAGTTATCTGCATCAATTCCTAAGCTGGCACCGATTTCGGTGACTGGCTTCATTGTTGCAGCCTGTGCAATTTCGATATCTGACATTTTTTTATCCCTTGGCTTGACGTATTGCGCTAGTTAGCGCAGGTATTACCTGATGTAGATCTCCGATGATTGCGTAATCTGCATAGCTGAGAATTGGAGCTTCTGGATCTGTATTGATGACAACGATTGTCTTGCTGTTCTTCATACCTGCAATGTGCTGCATCGCACCTGAGATGCCAGCTGCGATGTAGAGATCTGGTGCAACTTTTGTTCCTGTCTGTCCTACTTGCTCAGCGTGTGGGCGCCATCCTGAACTTGTTACAACGCGAGAACAACCAACTGTTCCCCCTAGCAAATTAGCAAGCTCTTCAATCTGACCAAACCCATCTGGGCCCCCAACGCCACGTCCACCAGAAACGATTACCTTGGCATCAACAAGTGTCACGCCACCCTTTGATTCACCAGCATCACGACTTAAGACCTTAACTGCATAGTCAGCAGGCTCTAATGCTGGTTCGAAGTCAACAACTGTTGCAGCTCCACCATTGGCCGATTCAGGTTCTGTTGAAAATGCTAAAACACTTGCAATCAACAAATCTGAGTGAACATTTGCAGATTCAATGAGATTTCCTGCCCACCGTGCACGAAGCACATGGTGAGGTGAACCTAAAGTGATCTCTGAACACTCAGCTGCCATTGGAAGGTCTAGAAATGCAGCTAAATGCGCTAACTGTTCATTTCCACGTGGGCTACCAGCGGCTAATACAGCTGATGGCTTTAGCTTTTCAACTAAGTCTTTAAGTGCACGACCAGAGGCCATTGGTGTGTAATCAGTTAGGTTGGCATGAGATGCAACGTGTAAAACCTTTGCACCATACTCACCGACGATGCCAGCAAGTGCTGCGCCTTCTTTACCGATAACAATTGCTTCAACATCTTGGCCTAACTTGCGGGCTGCAGTGAGTGCGCGTAGTGAGAGTTGATCTAGTTCACCACGGTCATGATCTACAAGTACAAGAATCATTAGAAAGCCCCAATCTTTTTCAAGATATCTACCAGTGCAGGAACTGCATCTGCGCCATTACCTAAAACTTCAGCGCCTTTTGCCTTAGAAGGTGCAAGTGCCAAAGTAACTTTTTCTAACTTAGGAACTCTCGGTTCAGCCTTCTTCATATCAACTGGCTTCTTGCGAGCTTGCATGCGACCAGGTACTGATGGATAACGAGGAATGTTTAGACCATCGCGCACAGTGACAATTGCAGGAAGGGCAACTTCATAATGCTCGCGTCCGGCTGCAACCACTCGATCACATACTGCAACACCATTTTCAACCTTCATGGATTTAACGTTGGTGATAATCGGACGATTGAGTGCATGCGCCACACGGATATGAATTTGATATCCAGCACTATCAGCAGATTCTGCGCCAAAAATGATTAAGTCAAACTTTGTCTCTTCAGCATTGATTGCATCAACTAGAGCAGCAGCAGTTCCTTGTGGATCCCACTCTTGCCCATCGGTTTCAATCAACACGGCGCGAGTGGCACCGATAGCTAGCTGTGAACGTAGTTGTTCTTCAGCATCACTAGGTCCAAGAGTAAGCAGAGTCAGTGTTCCACCCATTTGTTCTACGAGTTGAACACCAGCTTCAACTGCATTTTCCTCATGGGGACTAATACCAAAACCTAAATGCTTGGTTTCGATATCGCGTGAATCTGGAGTCAGAATCAATGTTCCACCAGCTAGTGGAACGCGCTTTAGGCAGACAAGTACGTCCATTATGCAAGGATCCGTTCATTTGATGGGTCAAATACTGATGTTGGGCCAACTTCAGCAACTGAACATGGATAGTGCTCACCAAGATATTCAACGAGGAACTTGTTTCCAGCAACAGCTAACTCAGTTGGAAGGTAAGACATAAGAATGTGCTTACCAAGGGAAGGAGCAGAACCAGCACTCGTTACATATGAACGACGTCCATGTGCATCTGTAATTGGCTTCTTATCCAATGTAAGGATTGGCTCATTACCCATCATGTAGCGCTTCACACCAGTAGATGATGTGTGATCATCAACAAAGAGTGTGCACAGCATTGCAACTGGCTTTTCAGCGCGGTGCTTTACGTGCGCTTCTTTACCAATGAAATCTGCCTCTTTTAGCTTTGGTGTTTGCATTCCTGCTTCAACTACTGTGTATTCTGTTTCAAGCTCTGGTCCGTATGCGCGGTAGCACTTCTCTAGACGACCAGTAGTTCCATACACACCAATTCCAACTGGAATTAATCCATGGTTCTTTCCAGCTTCCCAGAGCGCATCCCAAAGAGCTGGGCCATCAGCCATAGGAACATAGAACTCCCAGCCAAGATCGCCAACGTATGAAATACGAGATGCAAGAACTTTCACGCCCTTGATATCAATCTCTCTACATGTGCTGAACTTAAATGACTCATGGCTCATATCTTCAGATGTAACTTCTTGAACAATCTTTCTAGCATTTGGACCCCACACACCAAGGGTGGTGTAGTCAGAAGTAATGTCTTTGATCTTTGCAGAGCCGTCGGCTGGCAATAAATCAGCAAACCACTTCTTATCTGCCATACCGTGTGCACCGCCAGTAACAACGCGGAAGTGATCGGTATCAAGGCGCATGATTGTTAAGTCAGATTTAAATCCACCATTTGGACCAAGTACAGGTGTGTAAACAACGCGGCCAATAGCAACATCCATCTGACGCAGGGCTGCCTTTTGCACAACAGCTAACGCTGATGGGCCAGTGATATCAAAGTATGCAAAGGCAGTTAAATCAACGATTCCTGCAGTCTCACGCATTTGTAAGTGCTCTGCATTGATAATTGGTGACCACCAACGTGATTCCCATTCAGCAGCACGTGGCATTACTTTGTCGCCAAACTTTGCAACTAAATCCTTATTGGATTCATACCAGAACGGACGTTCCCATCCGGCAGTCTCATAGAAGACAGCGCCGAGAGCTGCTTCGCGCTCATAGTAAGGAGACAGGCGTACTTTACGATTTGATTCGTACTGCTCAAGTGGGTGAACGATTCCATATGTCTTGTTAAAGGATTCAGTCACACGAGATTTAATGTGCTTCTCTTCCTTGTGGTGCTCATGGAAGCGAGCAATGTTTGATGCGTGAAGATCAATATGTGAATCTCCTAGAACCATCCATTCAGCTACAGACTTTGCAGTTCCTGGACCTTCTTTAATCCAGACCGCAGCAACCGACCACAGATTCTTAACTTCTGGAGTTTCACCAAGAATAGGCATTCCATCTGGTGTGTAAGAAAGAATTCCATTACATGCATACTTCTCACGCACTGATTCATCTCCAACAATAGATGGCATCAATTCATAGGCATGCTCATCTTGGATATCGAAATCTGCTTGAGTAAATGCAAACTCTGTTGGAGAAAGAGCTGCAGTTGCATTTGAAGGAATGTCATCTGGTGTGTAAAGAATTGGACGGTGAGCATAGGAACCAATCTCAAGTCCAGTTCCATGTTGGCGCTCATACATGAACACATCCATGTCACGAACGATTGGCCATTCAATATCACCCTTGGTGTCTTTAAAGAATGGAACTGGTCCAATGTCCTTCATTTGGTGAACTGCAGGTGTTAATGGAATGTGTGCTCCAGCCATTGCAGCTAGCTTTGGTGACCAGCAACCTGTAGCGATAACAACGTATTCAGCTTCAATTGTTCCTTGATCGGTAACAACTGCCTTTACAACTCCGTTTTCAACCTTAATATCTTGAACTTCAACGTTGGCAAATGACTGCGCAGCGCCCATCTCTTGTGCTTTCTCTCGCATGATCGTTCCTGTGCGAAGCGAGTCAACGACGCCCACAGTTGGCTGGTAATACCCGCCTAAAATGATGCTTTCATCGATGTATGGCACTAACTCTTTTACTTCCGCAGGAGTAAGGATTCGACCACCTTCGATTCCCCAAGACTTTGCAGATGTAATACGACGTGCCAGCTCTTGCATACGCTCTTCTGTGCGAGCAACTTCAATTCCACCTGTTTCTGTGAAAGTTCCAAACTCTTTGTATTGGCGCATACTTTCAGCCGTAATTGCAGTCATCTCTTTTGAGTGATCCACAGGGAAGATGAAGTTAGATGCGTGGCCAGTTGAGCCACCAGGGTTAGGAAGAGGTCCCTTATCAATCTGGACTATGTCTTTCCAACCGAGCTTTGCAAGGTGATAGACCATACCGTTGCCGACGATTCCAGCGCCGATAACAACGCACTTTGCCTTTGCAGGTAACTTACTCATAGCTTCATTTC
>JBIIJO010000045.1:0-6924 GCA_044233685.1 Candidatus Planktophila sp. | reverse complement strand
TTTGAATAATCACCCCGTAAAGTAAAAAGCTCAGCTAATTTCTGCAGCACCTCTTTTTTCTCAGGCCAATTTTCATGAGGAATCTGTGCTAAAGCCTCAAAAATAATCGGATTAAAACGATATGTTCGATTTAAAGTTGTAGAGGCTGATACGAATAGCCCATCGATGGCAATCCGGTTAAGGAGTTCCTCTGAATGATCTTTACCTAAAATTACTGAGGCAATCTCTAGGTCAAACTCTTCTATTATCGCAAGTTTGTGCAGTTTTTCACGGGTTCCTTGTGAAAAAGTGTTGTAACTTTCAAGTGCAAGCACACCAAGAGGATTAACTGTCGCTGCTACTGCCGTAGAAAATGTTGTGTGCGAATTTCCCTTTAAAATATTTCGACACATTAATTGGACTGCTGATGGCCAACCTTCACACATTGCTAATTCTTTAGCATTTTGATTCTCATTTAAGGCCACACCGTTAATCGCTGCTACTAATTCAACTTCTTCTTTTGAAAACTTGAGTTCTTCACTGGTAATGACGCTCAGGTTTCCTAGGGCTGCATATCTAGCCAAAGATGTCATTGGTGAGTTTCTGCGAATGATTACTAAATGGCAGTTATTAGGAACACTGTCTGCAATGAGTTGAGCATACGGAGCGATATCGTGATTTTCTGCGCGTCCAGCATCAATGACAAAGTTGTATTGCCCATCTAATTGACCTACTGCAGCTGCTAATAACTGAATAGATTCGCCAGGTTCAAAGTGCTCTAACTGATCAACTTTTGCAAAGAAATTAGGAAAGTGTGCTGATATTGCTGCAATTACATGTGCCTGAAAATCCTGAATGGTGTCAGTGACATCGACGGTGTACCAAAAAGTCGGGCGGTCATTTTCTTTCACCCATTCAGCAACCAAAGTAGTTTTTCCAAACCCAGCTGGAGCGATTACTAAAGTTGCCCCGGGCACATTTGCTTCAAAGAGGTTGAAAAGATGCTTGCGTGACAAGAAATTAGCTGAAAGAGCAGGTGGCTGCGAGCGCGGAAGGCTCACCCCAGAGGAGGTGAAGTTTTGAACGCTCATAGGACAAGGGTGATACCAGGAGCTGCTAAAGACAAGACAAAATCACCCCCAAGGGGGTGAGATAAGAGGGGGATTTCCTGTTGGCTAAATCTAGAGCGCTAAGTTCTTAGTTATTTGATCTGCGTGCTCAATGGCATGGCGGGTGTAGGCGGTGACCCATTGCTGCAGTGAAAACTCACCTTTTTCCGAGTGGATGCAAACGTTTTTTAGCTGCTCTGGTTCAAGTCGCTTGATGATTTCAAGTGATCCTGCACGAACTGCTTTAAAGACTTCTATCGATGTCTGCACAGGCAAGACGGTATATCCAAGAGTTGGATTCTTACCCCAAGCACCTTCGTCATAACCTTGAATAGCAGATCCAGGTTCTGCAACTAAGCGCTTTAAGCGCGCAAATGATTGAGCCTCACTATCGGCGCAGTGGTGAATAACTTGGCGGGAACTCCAATCCTCCCCCACGCACACATCTAGTTTTGATTCAGGGACGTTGGTAGCAATAGTTAAAAACTCATTTGTAGCCTTTTCATAGGCTGCGGCAATCTCGGCAATCGATGACATTAGTTTCCAATCTCTAACTGGGCTAAATGGTTCTCTACAAAATGATCATCATCTTCAACTTTATCAACTAAGAGAACGATCACAATCACAAGAAGCCCAGCAATAATTCCAAGTAGTAGGCCCGACTTCTTATCAAGGTTTATTTGCATGTCGTAAATATAGCCCCAAAGAAAAGAACGGCCCGGTTCGCATCGCTGCGAGCCGGGCCGTTCTACCCTCGATTTTTAAAGCTGAGAAGTAGCGGAACTACTTATTCATCTTTGCGATGAGTTCCTTCGCCTTGGCGAGGAAAGTTCCCTCAACTACCACATAACCAAGCTTTGGATCTGTGGCTGAGCATGCTGGGGAGAGAATGTACTCAGCAAGTTGCTTAACTGCTGCACCCTTTGTCTTATCTGCATAAGAAGTTTCTACCAACATATAGGAGACGATGCCTAGTGTGTATGCACCAGCGACCTTTGTTGAATAGTCATAAGTAACGATTCCATTCGCATCTTGCTTAGCCTCACCCAAGAATGCTGAAACAGCTGCAGAGTCAGGGAAAACGAACTGACCTGATGCATTACTGACGTAAGAAGCACGGAGACCGTATGCATCTCCCCAGTTCTTCTCTGCATAAGTAATTGAGTAAGGTGTTTTTGCCGCGAGTGTTGCAATGCCTTGTGATGCATTAGCTCCAACGATGCGACCAATGTTCTTTGGATCATTGATATTTCCAGGGAATGCAGTTGTGAAGGCGTCATTACCCTTCTTTGTCCAAACTGATGGAGCAACACCATTTAACCAAGTGGTGAAGTTATTTGATGTACCAGAGCCATCTGCACGGAATACAACCTTAATTGGCTTGTTAGGCAATGTGTAGTAAATCGACTTAGAGGCCGAACGTAGAACTACTGGGTTTCCCTTTGCATCTTTCTTCACATTTCCATTTGCTTCTTTGCGATAAACAGTTGTCTGAACTGTGCGGTTGTTATCAGCTGCGATGAGTGGGTCATTCCACTTAGTAATTTCTCCTGCAAATATTTTTGCAACAGTTGTAGCTGAGAGATAAAGATCCTTCTTAGCTGGAAGATTTACTAGAACAGCGATAGGGGCTGCAACAATTGGTGCATGGTAAACAGTGTCACGCTTTGTTGCCGCTGTGTGTGCTGAGTCCGAGAACCAGAAATCACCAATTTTTGCATCTGCGTTCTTCTTGCCTGTTCCAGAACCTGTTGATGTATAAACATAAGAATGATTTGAAGCTTTAGCAAAACCTGCCTTGCATGCCTGCAGTAGTGGATCTACGAATGATGCTCCGGATCCTGTTAAATCAACTGCATGGGCTGGCTGAGCAGTTGACACTGCAATTAAAGCGGCAATAGCCAAGGCTTTTGCTTTTGTAGAAAACTTCATTGTGAACCTTTCGTTTGAGGGTATCTTTACAACACAACGCTATTTATCGTGGGTTACCAATAAGCAAGAAGCAGGTTAAATCCATGTGGGTATTAGGTGAACAAATGGTGTTATCCGAAACGACCCGTAACGTAATCCTCAGTTCTCTTATCAACTGGCGAAGAGAAAATTTTGCTCGTTGGCGCCGCCTCAATCATGGCTCCTGGGCCCCCGTCGGATAGAAAGAATGCTGTGTAATCGGAAACACGAGCGGCTTGTTGCATGTTGTGGGTAACGATGACAATTGTCATAGTTTTTGCAAGCTCAGAAATCGTCTGTTCAATTCTAAAAGTTGATCCTGGATCTAGCGCAGAACAAGGCTCGTCCATGAGTAGAACTTGTGGTGAAACAGCCAGTGAGCGCGCAATACAAAGACGCTGCTGTTGTCCACCAGAAAGTGCGCCGCCATGCTCATTCAAGCGGTCTTTTACTTCACTCCACAAACCTGCGCGCTCTAAACACGATTCTAGTAATTCATCGGTGTCACTGCGCTTAATTTGAGCAAGTTTTAATCCCGACAATACGTTTTGACCAATCGTCATAGACGGAAATGGATTCGGCTTCTGAAATACCATTCCAACATTCAAACGGATCTTGGTCACATCTGTTCCAGGGGCGTAAATATCTTTGCCATCAAGTAATACCTGACCAGCCATAGCTGCTGTTGGGATAAATTCATGCATGCGATTTAAAGTTCGTAAAAATGTAGATTTTCCACAACCAGATGGACCGATAAGAGCTGTGACTGTTCCCGCAGCAAAATCTAGCGAGATATCAGAAAGAACATGCTTCGTGCCAAACCAGGCATGCACACCGCGAGTTTCAAGTCCGGTACCAAGTAATTCACTACCAGGGACGCGTGCTTGGCGATTGCCAGCAACAGATGCTAATGAACTTGGAGCAACTTGGGTTTGCATTTTCTTCTCCACTGCCTCTTGGTTGTCTTTTGATTTTTGAATTCCATCATTGGTAGTCACTTCAGTTGCCCTTTCTTCCACTAATAAAGCGAGCTAAGCCAAATAAAATAAAGATGAAAGCTAGAAGCACTAATAGTCCACCCCAAGCACGAGCAAAAGCTTCATCAGTTCCACCCGTTAAAAATGCTTTCCAGATGTAGTAAGGAAGTGAACCCATCGCACCAGAAGTTGGATTGAAGTTGAGTGAGTCACCGCCGCCTGAGACCAAGAGAAGTGGCGCAGTTTCACCAATGATTCTTGCCATTCCTAAGATAATTGCAGTAACTAAACCGCTCCTTGCAGCTGGCAATATGACTCCGGCAACAGTTCTCCACTGTGTTCCGCCAAGTGCAACACCTGCTTCCCGTAATTCCTGAGGGATTAATCGCAGCATCTCCTCGGAAGTTCGCGCAATTGTTGGGATCATCAAAATCGACAAAGCAAATGAACCCATCATGCCTGAGAGAGATTTTGTTACGGGATAAACCAAGCTTGAGAGAATGAATAAACCAGCAACAATCGAGGGAACCCCGCTCATTGCTTGTACTAAGAATTTAATTGGCCGGGATAGTTTTCCGCGAATTTCAGTTAAATAGAGTGCAGTAAGCACGCCTATTGGAAAACTAATAACTAAAGCGCCACCCACCATGATGATGGTTCCCACCAATGCATGCAGAAGTCCGCCGTCTTTTATTGGATCATTAACTGAGTTTAAAGACATATCGTTAATAAACATTCCAAAGTGAATGCCTTTATAGCCCTTGATTACAACTGTATAGACGATGCTCACAATTGGAATCACCGTCATGATCATGCCAAGGAGGGCAAAACTGCTGAGCAAAGAGTCCTTTGCTGCTGCCTTATCTCGCAATCGCCACTGTTGAATGAATATCAGCAGCGTTGAAACGATGAATAAGGTAGAAAGAAAACCAAGTTTTCCATCTAATCCAGTTAACTTGATAACTATGAAACTAATCAAGACTGCGGCAAAAATGAGCGAGGCAGTAGAAAGCCTCTGTTTGTTTGTGGTTTCCCAAGGTTTTTGTGGAGTAGGCACAGTGGTCGTATTCATCGGCCCTTACTTCCAAAACGATTAATGAGCACATCGGCAACAGCGTTCACGAAAAGTGTCAATAGGAAGAGAATTAATCCTGCGGCCATAAGCGCATCAACTTCATATGGTCCGGCTTCGCCAAATTTAAGCAGGATAAGAGATGCAACATTTCCACCTGCACCAAATAACACTTGCCAATTTATTTGATAGACGACGTTAAGAACGGTGTAAACAGCAACAGTTTCACCCATAGCTCGACCTAAACCAAGCATGGCCCCACCAATTACTCCCCCACGCCCAAAAGGAATAACAACTGCGCGAATCATTGCCAACTTTGAAGCACCCAGTGCGTATGCCGCTTGAATTCTATCGAGAGGAGTTTGATCAAAAATCTCTCGAGAAATAGATGTAACGATTGGAATAATCATGATTGCAAGAACAAGGCCTGCGATGAAAGGAGATCGCTCAAATATCGGTGCCGGAACTTCAAAGAAAGGGATGAACCCAAAGTACTTATTTAGAAGTTTTGCCCAATATTCCGCACTAGACATGAAGATAAAGAATGCCCAAAAGCCGTAGAGCAATGAAGGAAAAGCTGCCATTAAGTCAACGAGTGAAACTAGAAAGTTTTTAACCGCTCCCTTGGCGTAAAAAGTCAGATACAGCGCACTCAATACTGCGATTGGGACTCCGATAGCGATTGCAATGATCGAGCACAAAAGTGTGCCAACCAACATAGCGCCAATACCAAATGATGACTCTGCGATGGAGCCAGAATCATCTGTGATCACTTCCCATTTTGAGCCAGTGATAAAACCAAACTTCTCTTCTCGCAAAATGTGGATCCCTTTAAGCGAGAGAAATAAAGCGATTAAACCCAGGATGACTAAGGACGCCATTCCGCCAACGGTAACTACACCTCGAAAAATCTGATCCGAGCGTCGGGGTTTCGTTGTTATTTCACGTGGTGGTGGAATAACTAAATTAGGTGTGCTCACCTTTTATTACGCGTACTTTCCTGTAACAAGGAAGTAGACACGGCGTGAAACAGAGACCGCATGATCTGCATAACGCTCGTAATAGCGACCGAGCAAAGTTAAATCAATTGCTGGTTCAACACCATGTTTCCAATTTGGATCAACAAGTGTGGAGATTAATTGTCTGTGCAACTTATCCATTTCATCATCATCGCGCTCAACTTCAAGTGCCATCTCAGTGTTGCGCGTTGCAATAACTAAACCAGTTTTGTTCGTAATTTTTTCTGCAGCATTACCCATTGCTTGAAACATCTGAATTAGTTCGGTAGGAACTGCAGCATCTGGGTAGCGAAGACGTGCAATCTTTGCAACGTGGTGAGACATATCCCCCATGCGCTCTAAATCTGCGCTCATGCGCAGAGCTGTTACAAGTGCGCGAAGATCAGATGCAACAGGTTGTTGGCGCGCAATAATGTCGATGATGCGCGCATCAAGATCGTGTTGGTAGTTATCAATCTGATCATCTGTTGCGATAACTTCTTCAGCCAACGCTAAATCAGCCGTAAGGACTGCTGCGGTTGCCTTTGCAATGGAGAGTGAAACCATCTCGGTGAGATCTACCAAGGATTGGGATACGCCATCGAGTTCATCTTGGAAAACTGAGCGGATAAGTGCCATGGGGCGAAGGTATTCGAGCATGATGAATAGGAGCCCTCAGTTAGGTGAACGCAAGGTAAACGAGCAAATCCACGCCAATACCCCACGCTAGAGTTGGCCTCATGAAGTTTCGCCGCGGTGAATCCCCCACCGATTCGGCACGTGAACTGCCAGAGATGCTCATTCAAACCCTGGCCAATCTTGAGGGTGAAGCCTTCATC
>JBIIJO010000044.1:0-6965 GCA_044233685.1 Candidatus Planktophila sp. | reverse complement strand
ACTCTGTTGATAACTGGCTATGAGAGGTAATCTCACTATTTATGAGCCAAGACCATGAGTCCTTAGAAAACTTATTGAGCGAAAATCGCACATTTCCTGCGAGTGCCCAGTTTGCTGCAGCTGCAAATGCGCAGCCTGACCTTTATGCTCGCGCTGAAAAAGACCGTCTAGCTTTTTGGGATGAACAAGCAAAGTCATTGCAGTGGGATACACCTTGGAATAAAACTTTGGATTGGCAATCTCCATATGCCAAATGGTTTATCGGTGGAGAATTAAACGCCTCAGTTAACGCACTTGATCGACATGTCAGCCAAGGTCGCGGAAGCCGCGTTGCTTTTCATTTTGAAGGCGAACCGGGAGACACACGCACAATTACTTATGCCGAGTTATTAACTGAGGTTAAGAAAACAGCTAATGCACTCATTGAACTTGGAGTTAAAGCTGGAGATCGAGTCGCAATCTACATGCCAATGATTCCAGAGGCTGCAGTTGCAATGTTGGCTTGTGCACGCATTGGTGCACCGCACTCGGTTGTCTTTGGTGGTTTTTCTGCAGATGCGCTGTTGTCACGTATTCAAGATGCAGATGCAAAAATTGTTATTACTGCCGATGGCGGATTTAGAAAAGGTGCTGCTTTTGCATTAAAGCCTGCAGTTGATGAGGCGCTTAAAGGTAAACATAATGTTGAAAAGGTTTTAGTTGTACAACGTACAAAGCAAGAAACTGCCTGGACTGAGCGCGATGTTTGGTGGCATGAAATTGTTGGTCGCCAATCAAGTGAACATGTGGCAGAAAGCTTTGATTCTGAGCACCCGCTCTTCATTTTGTATACATCGGGCACCACGGCTAAGCCAAAAGGTATTTTTCACACTACCGGTGGCTACTTAACCCAGGTGGCATATACCCACAAAATGGTTTTCGACATTAAACCTGAAACCGATGTTTATTGGTGCACAGCAGATGTTGGTTGGGTAACTGGTCACTCATACATTGTTTATGGGCCACTTATTAACGGTGCAACACAAGTGATGTATGAAGGAACTCCAGATACTCCGCACAAAGGACGAATCTTTGAATTAATCGCTAAATATGGCGTCACTATTTTGTATACAGCGCCAACTCTTATTCGCACATGGATGAAGTGGGGCGATGAATTTCCTCAAGCACATGATCTTTCATCGCTTCGCTTACTTGGCTCTGTTGGTGAACCAATTAACCCTGAAGCATGGATGTGGTATCGCGAAGTTATTGGTGGAAACCGTTGTCCAATTGTTGACACATGGTGGCAAACTGAAACTGGTGCAATCATGATTTCACCATTGCCTGGAGTAACTGCAACTAAACCAGGTTCAGCAATGACTGCCCTTCCTGGTATTAGTGCCAAAATTGTTGATGACAATGCTGGTGAAGTTGGCAACGGACATGGTGGATATTTAATTCTTGATCAACCCTGGCCATCAATGTTGCGTGGTATTTGGGGCGAGGATGAGCGATATAAAGAGACGTACTGGTCGCGCTTTGAAGGAATTTACTTTGCAGGCGATGGTGCAAAGCTTGATAATGACGGTGCTATCTGGCTATTAGGTCGAGTTGATGATGTTATGAATGTTTCCGGTCACCGTATTTCAACTACTGAAGTTGAATCCGCACTCGTTTCACATGAATCAGTTGCAGAAGCTGCCGTTGTTGGCGCTGCAGATGCAATGACGGGTCAAGGAATTGTGGCCTTTGTGATTTTGCGTGGAGGAATTGAGCATGCCGATGGCGATGAACTCAATAAAGCGCTACGTAATCACGTTGCTAAAGAAATTGGCGCAATCGCTAAGCCTCGTCAGATTTTGATTGTTAATGAGCTTCCCAAGACTCGAAGTGGCAAAATCATGCGCAGACTTCTCAAAGATGTGGCTGAGAACCGTGTAGTGGGAGATGCAACAACCTTGGCTGATCCAAATGTTATGAAGTTGATTTCAGAGGGCTTACAGAGCGCAAAATCTGAGGATTAAATCTCTACGCCTAAATACTTTGAGGTTAAGGAGATTAGTTCTTTTTCACTCTTGATTACTCCAATATATTTATGCGCCACGCTTCCATCGGGTGCAATAAACCATGTAACCGGAACTCCCATTCCAAAATAAGCCCGTGATTTACCATCAGCATCATAAAGATTAGGCCATGTAATCCCATTGTTTTCTACAAACTCACGGCCATCTTCAATTGAAGCCTCCTCAACATCAACACCTATGAACAAGACTTTACCTTGAGCTTTTTCATAGAAAGAGCGCAGAATTGGCATCTCTTCTTTGCATGGACCACACCAAGATCCCCACACATTAATAATTGCTGGACCTTTGATTGAATCTATTGAGGCACCAATACCACCATCTAAACAATCAAGAACCAGTGAGTTTTCTGTTGTGCTACTTAAAATACTTTCACAGGAAACAACTTGACCGGCAACTTTTTCTGAAGGAGAAGAACATCCAGCAAGCAGCAACACTGTAACTGCAATAGCTACTCTCTTCATCGAAAGTCCTTATCCGTCTTAACTAATAACTTTGCCTTTGCAACATCCATTTCACCAATACCAACACTTGGGCACATCTTTGCAACTGGGCATGCACCGCAGGCAGGCTTGCGTGAGTGACAGATACGCCGACCATGCCAAATCATTCGCTGTGACAAGTTTGTCCATTCCTTTTGAGGAATTAACTCACCAACAATGCGTTCTACCTTTACTGGATCCATTTCTTTTGTCCAACCAAAGCGACGAGATAAGCGACCAAAATGTGTGTCGACTGTAATTCCAGGAATATCAAATGCGTGACCTAAAACAACGTTTGCAGTTTTGCGACCAACACCTGGCAGGGTAATTAACTCTTCAAGAGTGCTAGGAACTTCACCATTAAACTCCTCGAGTAATTTGATTCCTATTCCCTTTATGTGGCGGGCCTTTGCACGATAAAAACCAGTTTGAAACACCAGTTCTTCGAGCTGATGAATATCTGCACCTGCATAAGCTTTTGCGGTTTTATACTTCTTAAACAGTGCTGGGGTAATGGTGTTAACTCTCTTATCTGTGCACTGTGCGCTCAAGACGGTCGCAACTATTAACTCCAGTGGATTCTTAAAATCTAGTTCGCAGCGGATCTCTGGGTAGGTCTTGCTCAAAATCCGATACACAGCCCGAGCCTCTTTGCGGGTTTCACTATCTGCGGGCATGAGGCTAAAGTACTACCCGTGACCATAGATTTAGATGCCGTACACCGAGCACCGCTCTTTACCGCCCTTGATGACGCCGCTTCGGCTTCTCTTCGCGCACAGATGGATTTAGTGAAGATTTCCAAGGGAAGCGTTTTATTTGCCGAAGGCGCAGATGGTGATCACCTTTACGTAATCGTTGAAGGAAAGCTCAAGCTTGGAACTTCAAGTGGTGATGGACGCGAAAACCTTCTATCAATTCTTGGACCTGGCGAGATGTTTGGCGAACTTAGTCTCTTTGATCCAGGCCCACGCACATCAACTGCAACTGCAGTTACCGATGCAAAACTTTTAAGTCTTGGTCAAGCAAAGCTACTTCCATGGCTTCGCGAGAATCCAGATGTCGCACTTCACTTACTAGCTCGCTTGGCACAACGTCTTCGTCGCACAAATGAAGCTGTGGGCGATCTTGTTTTCTCTGATGTTCCAGGACGTGTTGCAAAAGCACTCATTGATCTAGGTGAGCGCTTTGGTAAGAAAACTGATGAAGGTTTATACGTTCATCATGATTTAACACAGGAAGAGCTTGCTCAACTTGTTGGTGCATCACGCGAGACAGTTAATAAAGCCCTTGCAGATTTCGCAGGACGTAACTGGTTAAAGCTTGATGGACGTGCAGTTTTGATTACAGATTTTGATCGCCTAGCTAAGCGCGGTAAGTAGTTAGTCTGTAATTTCTACTGTTAGTTCAATTTCAACAGGTGAATTCAACGGCAATTCCGCAATTCCCACCGCGCTACGTGCATGCTTTGCACCATCGCCCCAGATTGCCAAGAACAGCTCACTGGCGCCATTAACAACCACTGGTGCGTTGATATAGCCAGGAACGCCGTTGACATAGCCAACAACTCGAACAATCTTTGTAATCTTATTTACATCTGCAACAGTTTCAACTGCAGCTAAGGCATTGAGTGCACACACCTGTGCTAATTCTTTTGCGCGCTCTGGAGTTATTTCTCCATCAACTTTTCCAACTCCAGCCATTTCACCGTTCACAAGTGGAAGTTGTCCGGCAGTGAAAACAATATTTCCTGTGCGAATAGCTGGAACATAAGCAGCAACTGGCTTTGCAGCAACTGGTAGTTCTAAACCAAGTTCTTTTAGCTTTGCACGAACATCAACCTTATTCATGCGATCACTCTCTTCATGTAAGCAACTAGTTGTTCGCCAGTGCCTGGTGCTGGAACAACCTGAACGAGCTCCCAACCATCAGAACCCCATGTATCAAGAATCTGCTTAGTTGCATGTGAGAGTAGTGGCACGGTTGCATATTCATACTTTGTCATTTGTTTAACGCTGCTTTCACTAGTGCAGAAACCACGCCGCCATCGGCTTTTCCTGCGATCTTTGGCTTTACTGCTCCCATTACTTTGCCCATATCGCCAGGGCCTTGTGCACCAGTTGATGCAATTGCCTCAGCAATGATTGCTGCAATATCTGCTTCGCTGAGCTGGGCTGGAAGATACTTTGCAATAACTTCACCCTCACTCTTTTCTAGCGCTGCTTTGTCAGTACGACCAGCAGTTTCAAAAGCTTCGGCTGCTTCACGACGCTTCTTGGCTTCGCGAGATAGAACAGTGATTACTTCTTCATCACTAAGAACGCGTGCTTCTTTGCCGGCCACCTCTTCATTGGTGATTGCAGTAAGAACCATGCGGATAGTGCCTGAAGTGATTTCATTGCGACCACGGATAGCCTCTGTTAAATCCTTTTGCAGCGTCTCTTTAATACTCATGCGGTGAACTCTACTGCTAGTAATTCAGCAATCTGCGCGGTGTTGAGAGCAGCACCCTTGCGCAGGTTGTCGCCACACAGGAATAAATCAATCGATTTCTTATCATCGAGTGACTGGCGCACGCGCCCAACCCATGTTGCATCTGTTCCGACTGCATCATTAGGTGTTGGAAACTTCTTATTCTCTGGATCATCTAGAAGAGTCACTCCAGCAGCTTTTTCAAGAACCTTTTGCGCAGCTTTGCGTGTGACTTCCTTCTTAAATGTTGCGTGAACCGCCAATGAGTGAGTTGTTAGAACTGGAACTCTCACACAAGTTGTTGACACCTTGAGCTTTGGCATTCCAAGAATCTTGCGGGATTCATTGCGCACCTTTAACTCTTCAGATGTGTAACCATCTTCTTTGAGGGATCCCGCCCAAGGAATCACGTTTAGAGCAAGTGGTGCTGGGAATGCACCTAAATCTTTAACTAATTTGCGAACATCGCCAGCTACTTCGCCAGCATTTGTTCCTGCAACTAAATTCATTTGTGCGCGCAAGGTGTCGATACCTGGTTGCCCAGCACCAGATGCGGCTTGGTAGGAAGCAACAACGAGTTCCTTTAATTCAAATTTCTTATTGAGTGCGCCCATCGCAACAATCATTGAAAGAGTCGTGCAGTTTGGATTGGAGATGATTCCCTTAGGACGCTTCTTGGCATCCTTTGGATTAACTTCTGGAACAACCAATGGAACTTTTGGATCCATACGAAAAGCTGCAGAGTTATCAACTACAACTGCTCCACGCTCTACTGCAATTGGAGCCCACTGTGCTGAAACTTCATCTGGTACATCAAACATCGCAACATCAATGCCATCAAATGCTTCAGGTGATAGCGCAACAACGGTTAGCTCTTCACCGCGACACATCAACTTCTTACCCGCACTGCGTGCAGATGCAATCAAGCGAATCTCGCCCCAAACATCTTTGCGCTCAGACAAGATACTGAGCATGACTGTGCCAACAGCACCAGTTGCTCCAACGACTGCCAGTGATGGTTTCTTTGGGCTTTTCTTTTTACTCATCGGCCAGTTCCTCCATATACAACGGCTTCATTGCTATCAGCATCAAGACCAAAGGCTGCGTGTGCAGCTTTAGCACCACGCTCTAGATCTGCTTGGCGGCAGATAATAGAAATACGAATCTCTGAAGTTGAAATCATTTCAATATTGATTCCAGCCTCTGACATTGCGCCAAAGAAGGTTGCTGTAATACCTGGATGTGAGCGCATTCCAGCGCCAATAAGTGACAATTTACCGATTTGATCATCGTATTGAATGGATGCAAAACCAACTTCACCTTGAAGCTTTTGCAAAATAGCTGTTGCATCTGCGCCTTCATTTTTTGGCAAAGTAAATGAAATATCAGTAAGGCCAGTTGCGGCGGCGGAGACGTTTTGAACAATCATGTCGATGTTGATGTCAGCATCGGCGATTGCTTGGAAGATACGTGCAGCAACACCAGTTCGGTCCGGTACACCGACAATCGTGATCTTTGCTTCGCTCTTATCGTGGGCGATGCCTGAGATGATTGCTTGTTCCATTTCTCCTCCTTGTGGATGATCTTTGACCACCCATGTTCCTTCATTTGTTGTAAAAGATGAACGTACGTGAATAGGTAAGTCATAACGGCGGGCATACTCAACGCAGCGCAAGTGCAGAACCTTTGCACCACTTGCTGCTAGTTCCAACATTTCTTCATAAGTAACTGTCTTTAACTTTCGCGCTGTTGGAACAACACGTGGATCAGCACTAAAGATTCCATCAACATCTGTATAGATCTCACAAACATCGGCCTCTAATGCTGCAGCTAAAGCAACTGCAGTTGTGTCACTACCACCGCGACCAAGAGTTGTTACATCTTTTGTATCTTGTGAAATTCCTTGAAAGCCAGCAACGATTGCAATTGCACCTTCTGCCAACGCTTCTTGAAT
>JBIIJO010000043.1:0-7090 GCA_044233685.1 Candidatus Planktophila sp. | reverse complement strand
CTTCGAGAAAGACCAGGCTTTGGAACAATCTCCAACATAGTCATCATTGCCCTGGCTATTGAAATTGGCGTTACATATATTCCACTCCAGGAAAATTACCTCATTGGAATTCTCTACACATTGCTAGGAATTGCAATGGTTGGAGCAGCATCGGCTATCTACATCACATGCGGCCTGGGCCCTGGCCCACGAGATGGCCTAATGACTGGAATCCACTTCAAGACCGGGATCCGAGTGGGTCGTGTGCGCTTGGCCATTGAAAGTACGGTCTTTACCCTTGGATGGCTACTTGGCGGCACCGTTGGGCTCGGAACACTCCTCTTTGCAGGCTTAATCGGGCAATCAATTGCCGTTGCCCTGGGTGTTGTTTCCCGACTTACGAGCAAGTAACTACTACCCTCAAAGTATTCCCTCGGCGTGCGTTGGCCGTTTACTTCGCACGGGGTCGCAAACACCCCCGTTAACAAAATTAGAAAGGCGTTACTAATGCTGGATTCCTATTTTAAAATCTCAGAACGTGGCTCATCTGTAGCCCAGGAGGTTCGAGGCGGACTCGTAACTTTCTTCACGATGGCCTACATCGTGGCCCTTAACCCATTGATCCTCGCGACAACAGATGGCGCTGGGGAGTTCATTGGTGGCGGCGATAGAACTAATGCAATCATCATTGTCGCTGCAGGCACAGCACTTGTTGCTGGAATTCTCACCATGCTTATGGGAGCCATCGCTAACTTCCCGTTAGCTCTAGCTACTGGTTTAGGTCTCAACACTTTCGTAGCGGTTTCAATAGCCAAAAACTCAACATGGGAACAAGCGATGGGGTTGGTATTAATTGAGGGAGTTTTGATTCTCATACTCGTTCTCACAGGCTTCCGAGTAGCTGTCTTCAAGGCAATTCCAACATCGCTTAAAGTTGCGATCTCTGTTGGTATCGGTCTCTTCATCGCATTAATCGGTCTCGTCGATGCCGGTTTCGTGCGTAGAACACCAAACGTTGTCTGGGGTAGCACTAACTCAAAGCCATCGGCTGTTCCACTAGAACTTGGTGATGGCGGGCAACTTGTTGGATGGCCGATTGTAGTCTTCGCCTTTGGCTTGTTCCTCACAATTATTCTCATGATTAAGAAGATTAAGGGATCTATTCTTATTGGAATCGTGACTTCAACCTTGGTAGCAATTGTGGTTGAAGCACAGTTCAAGGTTGGTAACAGCTTCCTCAGTCCGACAGAATCCAACGCTCGTGGATGGGCATTGAATAATCCAGTCCTTCCTAAAGACGCAGATGGCAACCTTAATCTGACTGACTCCCCACGCTTTGACACTCTCGGTATAGGTTTCAACGATATTTTCGGTGCATTCACAAATCCGAAAACTGGTTTCCTAGCTGCGCTACTTCTTGTATTCACATTACTACTCGCCGACTTCTTCGACACGATGGGAACGATGACCGCCATTGGAAATCAGGCTGGACTAGTCGATCGTGACGGCAATATTGAAGGCGCTAACAAGATTCTTATCGTGGATTCAATAGCCGCTGCTGCTGGTGGTGCTGCTGGTGTTTCTTCAAACACTAGTTACATCGAATCAGCTACAGGTGTGGGTGAAGGTGCACGTACAGGCCTTGCATCCATTGTGACTGGAATAGCATTCCTGCTCACAACTTTCCTTGCGCCACTTGTCGCGATAATCCCTTACGAGGCAGCTACCCCAGCTTTGCTCGTAGTTGGATTCCTGATGATGAGTCAAGTAAAGAATATTGACTGGGATGATTTGGGCATTGGTATCCCAGCATTCCTAACAATTATCTTGATGCCATTCTCCTACAACATCTCTGTAGGTATCGGAGCAGGATTTGTTACTCACGTTGTAATCCGCGTTGTTCAGGGTCGTGCAAAAGAAGTGCATCCTCTGCTACTACTTGTATCCGGATTATTCATGGTTTATTTCCTATCCTCACCAATTAATTCTTGGATCGGATAAAACCACAGTAAGTTTGCCACTAAGGCCCCGTAGAGAAATCTGCGGGGCCTTAGTTTTTCTTACCAGTAAATTTCTTCCTTACCGTTCTGACGAAGCAGGGCGTTGGTCTTTGAAAAAGGAGATGAGCCAAAGAATCCTCTGTATGCCGATAACGGACTTGGATGCGCCGAAGAAATTGAGAGTTTAGGATCAAAGTATTTGGCAAACTGTTGCGCCTTTGATCCCCAAAATATTCCTATAGCTCCAGATTCACCAACTATTTTGGCCGTGGCTTCCGTGAACTCTTGCCAGCCAAAATTTTCGTGGGCAAGAGATTGAGTCGGACGGGTCGTAAGTATCTGATTGAGCAACAAAACGCCCTGTTCAACCCAGCAGTGGAGATCACCATTGTCAGCTGGCTTCACTCCGCAATCATTCTCAAGCTCTCTAAAGATATTTCTCAATGATGCTGGAAGAGGTTGCGTGTGTGCTGAAACAGAAAAAGCTAAACCATGCGCATAACCAGGTGTCGGGTATGGATCTTGCCCAAATATTGCGACCTTAATGTCATCCGGTGGCAGTTGATAGGCGGCAAAGATGTTTTCATAGGCCGGAGTAACATCGTTTTTGTCAATCAGTGAATCTATTCTTGTTACTAATGGTTTGTAATCCGCTAAACGCTTCTGCCACTCTGGATGAAGCTGGTCAAAAATCCCCATTATTTATTGATATGAACGCGCGAAGAATCGCCCCGCGTCTTGAGTTACTGAGATCTTTTCGTTAAATATTGCAGAGATATGTTCTGAGGTGATTACCGCTTCCACTGGACCAGAGACGGCTATCTGTCCATCCTTGAGCAGTAGAGCATGTGTGGTTCCTATAGGAATCTCTTCAATATGATGCGTAACTAATATCGTCGCTGGCGCAGTTGGATCTGCTGCAAAATTTGCAAAGCGACGAAGCAAATCTTCTCGCCCTCCAACATCTAACCCACCAGCGGGTTCATCTAGAAGTAAGAGTTCAGGATCGGCCATCAGAGCCCTGGCAATTTGAGTCCGCTTCTTCTCGCCCTCACTCAGTGATCCATAGAGGCGATCGCCCAACTCACGGACACCAAAAGTTGTAAGCAAAGCTATAGCTCGAGATTCATCCCATAAATCGTAATCTTCATTCCAGCGACCTAAAATCGCATAAGCAGCTGTAAGGACAACATCCTTAACCTTTTCATCACCTGGAATATCTTCGGCAATGGGTGCTCCGCAAATTCCAATACGAGTGCGCAATTCAAAAAGATCTACACGACCCATTTGCTTTCCCAAAACGCTTACGGTTCCATGTGTTGGGAAAATCTTCGTTGCAAGAATCTGCAATAAAGTAGATTTACCCGCACCATTAGGTCCCAAAATGACCCAACGCTCCCCCTGCGTGATTTGGAAATTCAAAGGTCCCAGAATGAGCTTTTCACCACGACGTACTGAAACATCGCTTAATTCAAGTACCGGTGAAGTGGTCATAGAGCAAGAAGATACTGGTTAGAGAGCATCAATGGCCTAATTAATGGCGATTACGCGATGTGATTTTAAGATAATCTTGGCCTCATCATGAGTACTACCGCAGATACAGAGCAATACACCGGTCTCATCCTTCTCAGTGGCGTAGACAAGCCTGGTATTACCGCATCCCTCTTTGAGGTCCTTTCACCCTTTTCCATAACTATTGTGGATATCGAACAAGTGGTTATCAAAGATCGACTCATTCTCACAGTATTGATCACCCTAAATCCGGCTCATGAAGATGCAATAGCTGCTGATTTAGAAACCTGCGCAGCGAGTCTAGATGTGGACATAGCCTCTCTTTTCTCATACGCAGATAAATCAGCGCTGGATGTCAAACCAGATCTTGTGCGCATTTCACTTTCCTGCGTGAAGATTCTTCCCAAGGTTATTGAAGAGCTTGCAGAGGTGATTCTTCAGAGCGGTGCCAATATTGAAAGTGTTACTCGTCTTGCTTCAACTCCTGTAACAACCATTGAGTTTGTAATCTCTGGGGCTAAGAAAGAGGCTCTCGACCAAGCTCTCTCCCCGATTGCATCGATCAATGGCGCAGAGATAACCATTCAATAAGCTTTTATAGACGACAAGCGTGGATGTCAGTAACTAAGATTCCACGAGCACCGAGTGCCCATAGTTCATCCATAACATCATTAGTTTCCTTGCGCTTAACCATGGCACGAACTGCAACCCAATCAGCATTTTGTAGTGGGGAAATGGTTGGTGACTCTAAGCCAGGGGTAATGGCGCAAGCTCTATCAACCAAAGTTTTCGGAATGTCATAGTCCAAAAGAACATACATCCGCGCAGTGACAACACCTTGCAGACGTCGAATCAAAATCTCCAGCTCTGCTGGGATAGCGGTATCTTTTCTGGAGATAACAACAGCTTCGCTAGTGAGAATGGCATCACCAAATATCTTTAATCCCGCCTGACGCAAAGTGTTGCCGGTGCTTACGACATCTGCGATCAAATCTGCAACGCCTAAGCGAACACTGCTCTCAACGGCACCATCTAATCTCACCACATCTGCTTTGATATTCAACTGGGCCAAGTGGTGATTGACCAGACCTGGATATGCAGTTGCAACGCGCTTTCCTGCAATATCGGAGATCTTCCATTCGCGATCTGCTGGACCTGCGAACCTAAATGTCGATGCACCGAAATTAAGGCAGAGACGTTCCTCGGCACTTGCCGCTGAATCAATCAAGAGATCACGACCGGTGATACCAGCTTCCAACTCTCCAGAGCCGACGTAGATTGCAATATCGCGGGGGCGAAGGTAGTAAAACTCAACGTTGTTGTCGTTATCAATAAGAACTAAATCACGACTATCAGTGCGCTGGCGATATCCAGCCTCTTTCAGAATCGCAATAGATTCTTCGGCAAGTGAACCTTTATTAGGGACGGCTATGCGCAACATGTGTGAACTCGATTCGCTTAAAGGTAGGTATAGACATCATCAAGAGTCAGACCGCGCGCTAACATCAATGTTTGCACGTGATAAATCAACTGACTAATTTCTTCGGCTAAGGCTTCATCACTCTCGTGCTCAGCAGCCAACCACACTTCGCCTGCTTCTTCCAAAATCTTCTTACCGATTGCGTGAACTCCAGCATCTAATGCTGCAACAGTTCCTGAACCATCAGGGCGTTGAAGGGCTTTTTCACTTAACTCAGCCCATAAAGATTCAAAGGTTTTCATGGCCTTAGTTTACTAGAGAGCCTTGCGGCAGCGTCGCCAATTTTTCTCCTACTAATGCTGCTTACGAACTAGCCTTCTGCGCAAGTGAACGTAAAGCATTAACCATGTGTGCTGGATCATCGGAGTTAAAAACCGCGCTTCCTGCCACAAAGGTGTCAGCTCCAGCCTCAACTGCAATTTCGATAGTTTCAACAGATATCCCACCATCGACCTGCAGCCATATAGGGCGATCACCAATGACTCGGCGAACTGCTCGGACTTTCTCCATCATCTGACTCATAAACTTCTGACCGCCAAAACCGGGCTCAACGGTCATTACTAGAAACATATCTACAAGATCGCTGAATTGTTCGTACTCATCTATCGCAGTATTTGGCTTAATTGCTAGACCAGAGCGAGCTCCTTCACTTCGGATAGCACGCAGAGTCTTAGCAATATTCTCACTGGCTTCAGCATGAATAGTCACACTTGCACAACCTATTTCGGCATAACGAGGGCCGATTTCATCAACATTAGAAACCATAAGGTGGGCATCGACCCCAATAGGACAACCCTTAATGATTGCGCTGGCGTTTTCAAAATCAAAAGTGAAGTTAGGGACGAAAATATTGTCCATCACATCTAAATGTATAAGATCTGAGACACCTGCAATTTTTGCAATTTCTTGATCCAGGTGATCAAAATCAGCGTTGAGAATGCTGGGCGTAATCCGAATCTCACGAGTCATATCTCTAGCCTAACTGCCATGGTGCTACTTCTTTCGTAGCAAAGCCAGAAACATCGCATCCGTGCCGTGTTTATGGGTCCAGAGAGACATTGATTTACCACGAACCGCATCCTGCAAGTTAGCTGGTAGAAACTCACCAATATCTAACTGCTCTAATTCTGGATGTTTCTTCAAAATGTCTAAAACCTGCACAGTTGTTTCGGCCAGGTGGGGTGAACATGTTGCGTATCCCAAGATCGCTCCCGGATTTAAGACTGCAACAGCTGCATCTATCAGTTCCCTCTGCAACGAGGTGAGTTCTCGAAGATCACTCAGAGTTCTTCGCCATCTGACTTCAGGACGACGGCGCAAGGCTCCCAAACCCGTGCAGGGAGCATCAATAATCACCGCATCAAATATTTGATTGTGAGTCGCGATATCGCGCCCATCACCACACCAAACAGTTGCTCCATGCACAACTTTCCTTACTAGATCTGCGCGAGGCTCTGAAACTTCATTTGCAGTGAAATCGATTCCTCGCTCTTTAGCAATACTCGAAAGTAATGCCGCTTTTCCTCCAGGTCCAGCGCACAGATCAAGCCACGACTTACCAGTTGCTGCTGCGGCAAAAACAGTGGCAACTAACTGCGAACCTTCATCCTGCACGCCAGCCAGGCGATGCTTAATCAAATCTAGATTTCCTGGATTGCCCTTAAGACGTGCGCCTAACTGGGAGTAAATCGTAGGTTCTGCTCCAAGTGCCACTAACTCTTTTTGAGTCGAATAGCCAGGCCAGGAAACTAACGTTGGAAGTGCAGGGACATTATTTGTTGCAAGCTCTGCCTCAACTGCCTGCCAATCCTTCAATAAATCAAAGTATGCAGAAATAATCCAGTCTGGGTGCGAATACTGAATCGATAGTCGTTCTACTCTGTCAGCGATCTGTGCAAGAGGTGCAAACCATTCTTCATAACTCTTTCGAGTCACTGAGCGAAGGAGTGCATTAACAAAACTCGCCTTTGACTCCCCCAGACGTTTACGTGCTACTTCAACTGTTGCAGAGACTGCTGCATGATCTGGAATACGAAGCTCATGAATCTGATGAACACCCATACGTGCAACATCCACAATCCCTGCATCCACTTCAGCCCAAGGTCGATCTGATATCTGG
>JBIIJO010000006.1:0-25956 GCA_044233685.1 Candidatus Planktophila sp. | reverse complement strand
CTTCAAACTGACCAGGGTTATTCACATGGCCTGAGAGTGAATAAAGCGTTGCGCCTTTGCTCTTCTCAGTTCCCATGCTCTGATACCACTCGGCGCCATTAGCAATAATTGCTGGAACTGAAGCAATTGATTCAACGTTATTTACAACTGTTGGGCGGGCATAAAGGCCTGCAATAGCTGGAAATGGTGGGCGCAAACGTGGTTGTCCACGGAAGCCTTCTAGTGAATCTAGGAGCGCGGTTTCTTCACCACAAATATATGCACCAGCACCAATATGTAGAACAACATCAATGCCATTTCCAAGTAATCCTGCTTTGTAAGCATCTTCGATTGCTTGATTCACTCGACGAACAACATGTGTTACTTCGCCTCGAATATAGATAAATGCATGCTTTGCACGAATTGCATGGCAGGCGATGATGCAGCCTTCAATAAGAACATGTGGGTTTGCCATCAATAGCGGTGTGTCTTTGCATGTTCCTGGCTCTGATTCATCAGCATTAACAACTAAGTAATGCTCTCTGTTATCACCCTGTGGAATAAATCCCCACTTCATACCTGTAGGGAAACCTGCTCCGCCACGACCGCGTAACCCTGAGTCTTTTACAAGTTGAATAATTGCATCTGGATCCATGGCAAGTGCTTTAGCTGATGCGGTGTAACCACCGTGACGCTTATAGCCTTCAATAGTAAATGAATCTTTTTCATCCCAATGGGCAGACAGAACTGGAGTTAACTTAGTCATTTACTTAGTTTCTCCTTTTGCAATTTTCAAACCAAGAAGTGTTGGTCCGCCGGCTTGAACGCCCTCATTTGCTCTTCCATCATTTAATCCTGCAAGAACTTCTGATGCTTGCTTCCAAGTAACCAAAGTATTTGGTCCACGTGTTGGAGGCTTTGGATTACCTGCACGCATTGAATCAACTAAATCTTTTGCAGATTGAACAGTCTGGTTATCGTAGAACTCCCAGTTAGCCATAACAACTGGTGCGTAATCACATGCAGCGTTGCACTCAATATGTTCAAGTGAAACTTTGCCATCTGCAGTAACACCATTGTTTTCAATTCCTAGGTGATCTTTAAGCCCATCCATGATTGCATCCCCACCCATGATGGCGCACAAAGTATTTGTGCACACACCCACGTGGTATTCACCCACTGGCGTTGGCTTGTATTGGGTATAAAACGTAGACACAGCAGTGACTTCAGCGGCTGCAAGCTCTAGCTGCTGGGCAATAATTTCAATTCCTTCATTAGTCACATAGCCCGCACGTGATTGAACAAAGTGGAGCAACGGCATGATTGCAGAGCGAGGACGTGGATAACGCTTAATAATCGTTTCCATGATTGCTAGATCTTCTTGTGAGAATGCCATTAGCGGTCAACGCCTCCCATAACTGGATCGATAGAGGCAACAGCGCCAATGATGTCGGCAACCATGCCACCTTCACTCATCGCAGAAGTTGCTTGCAAGTTATTAAATGATGGTTCGCGAAAGTGCATGCGATAAGGCTTAGTTCCACCATCAGAGACAACTTGAGCACCAAGTTCACCGCGCGGAGATTCAATTGCTGCATAGACCTGACCTGCAGGAACATGAAAACCTTCTGTTACTAACTTAAAGTGGTGAATCAATGACTCCATTGATGTTCCCATGATTTCGCGGATGTGGTTAAGAGAGTTACCAAGACCATCACCGCCCATTGCAAGCTGTGCTGGCCAAGCGATTTTCTTATCAGCAACCATGACAGGTGCACCCTCTAGTTTTTCCAACTTATCAAGTGCTTGCTCAATAATGCGAAGTGACTGCTCAAGTTCATTCATACGAATTAAGAAGCGGCCATAAACATCGCAAGTATCTGCAGTGATTACATCAAAGTTGTAATCCTCATAACCACAATATGGTTGCATCTTGCGTAGATCCCAAGGCAATCCAGTTGAACGAAGAACTGGGCCTGTGATTCCAAGAGTGGTGCAACCGGCAAGATCTAGGTAACCAATGCCTTGTGTGCGCTTCATCCAAATTGAATTACCAACAAGCAACGTTGTGTTGTCTTTAAAGTTCTTGCGCATCAGCTTTACAGCATCACGAATCTTTGGAATCGCACCTTCGGGGAGATCTTGCTGCACTCCACCTGGGCGCACATATGCCATATTCATGCGAAGACCAGAAATCATTTCAAAGATATCTAGAACTGTTTCGCGCTCACGGAAGGCAAAGAACATAGGTGAAATAGCGCCTAATTCAAGGGCTCCTGTGCCAAGTGCAACCATGTGTGAAGAGATTCGGTTGAGCTCCATCATCATCACGCGAATTACGCTGGCGCGCTCTGGAACATCTTCTGTAATTCCCAAAAGCTTTTCAACTGCTAAGCAATAGGCGGTTTCATTAAAGAGTGGGCTTAGGTAATCCATACGAGTGACGAACGTCGTGCCCTGAGTCCAGCTACGGTATTCCATATTCTTTTCAATACCTGTGTGTAGGTAGCCAATTCCAGCGCGAGCTTCAGTAACTGTTTCGCCTTCTAGTTCTAGAACTAAACGCAGCACACCGTGAGTAGATGGGTGCTGTGGACCCATGTTCACAACAACGCGCTCTTCTTTAGTTGAACCAATTTCTTGAACGAGTGAATCCCAATCGCCACCGGTTACTGAATAAACAGTTCCTTCAGTGGTATCTCGAGACGGTGCATATGGATCAAAAGTTGTCACTTGTAGCTCCTTCTCTCATTAGGAGGAGGAGTTGTTGCACCCTTGTACTCAACTGGAATTCCACCGAGTGCATAATCTTTACGTTGTGGGTGTCCTTGCCAATCATCTGGCATCAAAATGCGTGTAAGACCTGGGTGGCCATCAAAGATAATTCCAAACATGTCAAAAGTCTCGCGCTCATGCCAGTTATTTCCTGCCCACACTTCAACAACTGATGGAATGTGAGGATCTGCATCAGGTACTGATACTTCAAGGCGAATGCGTCGATTATTTGTAAGTGAGAGCAATGGATAAACGGCGTGTAGTTCACGTCCTGCATCTGCTGGATAGTTAACGCCAGAGACTCCCATGCACATTTCAAACTTTAATGAATCACGCAAAATCTTAGAAACTTCCACCAGTTTTTCACGCTTGACATGCAAAGTTAATTCACCGCGATCAACAACCACGCGTTCAATTGCATCTGAAAACATTGGGTATGCGCGCTCTAAATCATCGGCAACTTCATCAAAATAACTGCCATAAGGACGCTCGGATGAGCCTGTAAAAGCAGCTGTGCGGGCCAGCCCGCCATATCCTGATGTGTCGCCGGTGCCCTGGGCACCAAACATTCCTTGTTCACTCATTTACGCCAACAGGCCCTTCATCTCAATAGTTGGCTTTGCATTCATTGCAGCAAGTTCAACTTCCTTGATGATTTGTGCGCGATTTGAGCCTAATTTTTCATCATAAATCTTTGAATGTAGTTTCAAGATTGCATCGAGCAACATTTCAGGACGTGGTGGGCAACCTGGAAGATAGATATCAACTGGAACTACGTGATCAACACCTTGCACAATTGCATAGTTGTTAAACATTCCACCTGAAGATGCACAAGCACCCATTGCAATTACCCACTTCGGCGCTGCCATTTGATCATAAATCTGGCGAAGCACTGGGGCCATCTTGTTTGAAACACGTCCAGCAACAATCATTAAATCTGCTTGACGAGGGGATGCACGGAAAACTTCCATACCAAAACGTGAAATATCGTATTTAGCTGCTGAACCCACTGCCATCATTTCAATAGCACAGCAAGCAAGACCAAATGTTGCTGGCCACAATGAGTTCTTGCGCATGTAGCCGGCTAGCTTTTCAACAGTGGTGAGAACAAAACCACTTGGGATTTTCTCTTCAAGACCCATTTTTTAATCCCATTCCAATCCACCGCGTCGCCACACATATGCATATGCAACAAAGACTGTTCCAATGAAGATAGCCATTTCGATTAAGCCAAAAAGTCCAAGTGCATCAAATGAGACTGCCCATGGGTAAAGGAAAACAATTTCAATATCAAAGATAATAAAGAGCATTGCGGTTAAAAAATACTTGACTGGAAAACGTCCACCTTCAGCAGCTTGTGGTGAAGGTTCAATTCCACACTCATAAGCATCTAACTTTGCGCGGTTGTAGCGTTTTGGACCAGCCAGGGCTCCTGCAACTATTGAAAAGACCGCAAAACCAAAGCCAATAGCCCCTAGTACCAAAATTGGCACGTATGGATTTGATGTAGCTGGCACGGATGAAATCTTAGAGTTCATTGGCTAATGCCAATGACCGCTAGCCCTTTATCCCGCTGTGAACTGCAACAACCCCGCCTGTAAGGTTTTTCCAGCTAACCTGGCTCCACCCCGCCTTTTCCATGGCTGCAGCCAAAGCCTTTTGATCAGGCCATGCCCGAATGGATTCAGCCAAATAGACATAGGCATCTGGGTTAGAGGAGGTCTTGCGGGCAATGGCTGGCAGGGCCTTCATTAAATACTCGGTATAGATAGTGCGAAATGGGCGCCAGGTGGGATGGCTGAACTCGACCACGACCATGCGACCACCTGGTTTGGTGACTCGAAGGGCTTCTGCGAGCGCCTTGGGGTAATCCACAGTGTTTCGAAGACCGTAGGAGATGGTCACAACATCAAAGCGATTGGCTTCAAAGGGCAGATTGAGGGCATCGGCCTTTGAGAAGTTCAGATACGGGCGGCTTTTGCGGCCCACGGCCAGCATTCCCTCAGAAAAATCTGTAGCAAAGACCGTTGCCCCTGCTTTATGGAGGGGTTCAGAGGATGAGCCCGGGCCAGCAGCTAAATCGAGGATCTGCATCCCTGCCTTTGGGGCAATAATCTTCGTTGCCGCTTTGCGCCAGGCCTTTGTGCGTCCCAAACTGAGTAAATCATTGACCAGGTCATAGCGCTTGGCCACGCCATCAAACATCGCTGCTACTTCATCTGGATCTTTGCTCAAATTAGCGCGCGACATAGCCGTATTCTCCCTTGAAGTAGGCTCATCCACAACTCAGCCAACACGAGAGGACTCGAATATGTCATTTCCAGCCACATCCCTTCGAACAATCGTGCTGCCTCGAGCAAGTGCTCTGAGCAATGCGGTGTTAATTGTTGGGGGCGTGTTTTTCTTAGCTGCCCTCGCCCAAATTGCGGTTCCAGTTCCAGGTTCACCTGTTCCGGTTACTGGGCAAACTCTTGGTGTTCTCTTAGTTGGAACCACCTATGGCGCATCACTTGGCTTTGCAACCTTTGCCATATACCTCTTAGCTGGAATTGCTGGTGCTCCAGTATTTGCTGGACAAAGTTATGGAATTGAAAAAGTTGTTGGGGCAACTGGTGGCTATTTAGTGGGGATGCTTGTTTCAACATTTCTTTTAGGTTTACTTGCACGAAAGCGTTTAGATCAAAAGTTTGCAACAGCTCTGCCTTCGATGCTACTTGGAACACTGACGACATTTACATTCGGTTTGCTCTGGTTGCATCAGTTCACTGGCCAAAGTTGGAGCTGGACAATAAATGCAGGATTAACTCCATTTATAGTTGGTGAAGTTCTAAAGATTGCAATTGCCGGAACCTCACTTCCAATTATTTGGCGAATAGTAAATCGAAAGCACAATTAAGTAGAACTTCACTTATGACTTCCCTCATTCCTGTTACAACCACCCGCCTTGGTGATCACCTACCCTTATTGGATTTGCTTCCAGATTCAGCACCAACTGCTTGGGTGCGAGGCGGTGAAGGTTTAGTTGGTTGGGGTGTTCATGCAACAACAACTGTTAGCGGGCCACATAGATTTGCTGATGCCAGACACTGGTGGCAGAAGCAGTTAGAGACATTTGCAGTTACTAATACTGTTCACGGAAACGGAACCGGACCTGTTCTGTTCTCTTCATTTTCTTTCTCACCTGATGATGTCTCTGTCCTTGTTATTCCCAAAGTAATAGTGGGTAAAAAGGGCGATAAATCCTGGATTACCTGGATTGGCTCTGATCCACAACCAATTCTTAATTCAGAAAGAGCAGATTTGCCCAAGACTTCTGTGACATGGGAAGTGAGTGAAAGTAGCGATCAAGCCTGGAAATCAGGTGTGAAAACCGCGGTTGATCGTATTCACAATAATGGTTTGGACAAAGTTGTATTAGCTCGCGATGTTGTTGGAACTTCAGAGAATGCAATCGATGCACGCTCTATTTTAAAGACCTTGGCTGCTGAATACCCTTCCACTTGGAATTTCTCAGTTGCTGGATTAGTAGGAGCAACGCCTGAACTTCTTTTGCGTTTAACAAAGAGCATGGTCACATCCCGGGTCTTGGCCGGAACTATTAGCAAGACCGGTGATGATGAGCGAGATTTAGCACTTGCTGCATCACTTGCGCGTTCATCAAAGGATTTAGAAGAACATGAATATGCAGTGCGCTCGGTTGCAGATGCCATTGAGCCTTTCTGCACATCCATCAACGTTCCTGAATCTCCTTTTGTTTTACACTTAGCAAACGTCATGCATCTTGCAACTGATGTGACTGGGGCTCTTGCTGAAACTTTGGCCCATGTTGATGCATTCACAATCTTAGAACAACTTCATCCATCGGCAGCGGTCTGTGGAACTCCTAGAGATAAAGCTGCCGCCCTTATCAATGAAATTGAAGCAATCTCTCGTGGTCGCTATGCGGGCCCTGTTGGTTGGATAGATGCTGCAGGAGATGGTGAATTAGGTATTGCTCTTCGTTGTGGTCAGATTAAAGGTGATTCAATTCGAATCTTTGCTGGGTGCGGAATTGTTGCTGGATCAGATCCGGTAAAAGAGTTAGCTGAAAGTGAAGCTAAGTTCATACCAATGCGAAGTGCGTTGCTTTAAATAGAGTTCATCGATTCATAAATAGCTTTAAGTGAATCTGCATTCTCATCTCGGGGTGCAACATTTGCCACAACAATTGAAATTCCTTTAACTGGTGATTTCAATACCTTCTTCAGCTCATCAATAGATGAAATTGTTGATGAACTAATCCCCATTGCGCTGGCAATTGCAGCTGGGTCAAGGCCATGTGGTGTGCCAAAGACGCTTTCAAAGCCATCCACACCGCGTTGTGGCAAAGTAGAAAAAATGCCGCCTCCATCGTTGTTAATAACGATGAAGCAGCAATCAATATCTTCACGATGAATCAAGCCAGTTAAATCATGTAAGAAAGAAAGATCACCGAGTACTGCAAATGTTTGCTTGCTTGCTGAGGCAATTCCTAGTGCTGTTGAGATGTTGCCATCAATGCCAGCAAGTCCACGGTTTGCATGAGTTGTTATACCTGAACGAGGTGCACCAAATCCCTCTAAGTCTCTAATGGGTCTAGATGATGAAACAAAGAGTGTGGCACCTTCAGGCAAGTTGGAAGCAATCTCTCTAGCAATCACAGCTTCGCTAAATCCAGTTAGCGCGTCAATACTCTTGGCAGCACGATCTGCATATTTCTCCCACTGCTCACTCCACTCAGGTGATGCTGTTTTTGTGTTGAGCTCTGGAATCTGCATAAAGCGCTTATCTGCATGCCTGTCACTATCTACAGTGGCCATACGTGGATCGATAACAATCTGAGTAGGCGCAAGTTTTAAGAAAGTATTAATTGAGCGAGATAAAGTCGTGCGACCTATGACAATTACAGTTTGTGGAATCAACGCTGCGCGAGTTTGGGCTGATGTTAAGAAGATAGAGGCATGAGCTACTGCATCTGGAAATGAAAGAGGATCCTCGGCAATAGTTGGCCAACCTAATTCTTTAGCAAACTTTCTAACGCTCTCAACGCTTAATCCGCCTCGATCATGACCAATAACTAGAACACCTCTGTTGGCATCACTCTTGAGAGTTGTTGGCTTAGTTCTAGTTTCGAAAGCCTTGGCAGAGACTTTAATTTCATCTAGCCACTGATCAGACTCATCGGGAAGCATCGGTTCATCGAACTGAACATTTAAATGAACTGGACCATTTCGCAAACTATCAAAAGGCAGATCCATCGGAAATACTGGTCCGTCGATATCTGCAAAGTAGCGAACTGCTTTTCCATAAATTCTTGCTTGCTCGGTCGTTTGATTTGCACCAGTTTTGCGCAAGATGGCAGGGCGATCAGCAGTTAAAACTAATAGCGGAGCATTGGTGTGGCTGGCCTCTAGTACTGCTGGGTGGTAATTAGCAACTGCTGTTCCACTTGTGCAAACAATGGGAACCGGGCGACCTGTTGCTTTAATGATTCCTAATGCAAAGAAAGCAGCAGTACGTTCATCAATTCGCACGTGCAACTTAATTAATCCACGCTTTGATGCAGCAAAGAATGCAAGTGAAAGTGGTGCATTTCTAGAACCTGGAGATACAACTACGTCGGTGATTCCCGCTTCAATTATCTGGCGAACCATCACGCGCGCAAGGCTGGTTGAGTTGTTCATCCCAGTAGCGCCGCTGTTCTCATGATTCGATTCTTCCACCAATCAAAGCGATCAGCTGACACTGCTAGCCCATCAAAGTTGGGCTCAACGCTCTGAATCTGCATTTTTCCATCAACAATTGGAATATCTGCAACATTCTTTGCAAGCAGTGAGCCTGTGCCAAGGCCGCAGTCATAACTCATCTCCTCAAAGGAGGCGGCCAAAATTAGTCCGTAATTAATTCCCACAGCACTTTCAAGGGCGCTTGAAACAACGACTGGTAATTTGTGGTGAGCTGCTAAGGCGTGTGCATTTCTTATTCCACCGAGTGGTTGAACTTTTAGCATCAAGATATCTATTGCACCATCTAGATCTAATTCGAATGGGTTTTTACTCTTGCGAAGTATTTCATCGCCAACAATCTTCACATCCACTCGTGATTTCAATTCACGCAGCTCGACCACTGTGGCACATGGCTGTTCTACGTATTCAATTTCTCCGCAGCTCTCTAGAAACTTTGCTGCCTGATCCACGCTCCACAAACCATTTACATCAATGCGAATCTTGGACTGCGGACTTAATTTTCTTACTGTTGCAATTCTTGCTAAATCTTCTTTCTCATTTGTTCCAACTTTAATCTTTACTGTTGTGCAACCAGGAAATCCTGCAAGAACATCTGCAATCTCACTCTCGCTATTTAGCGCAGGCATCGTTGCATTTACGCCTATTGAGCTTCGATAAAGCGTTGGTGGTGCTTGTGTTGCAGCCTCTATTGCACAGGCCAACCAGTGTGAAGATTCTCCATCGGAGTATTCAAGAAAAGGTGAAAACTCTGCCCAGCCTTGCGGGCCTTCAATGTAAGCAACCTCACGGTGATTGATTCCACGAAAATTGGTCTTCATGGGAAGGCTAATGACTCTTAAAGAGTCGAGAATCAAATCAAGCATCGCTTAAGGGCGCTTTGGAAATTTCCCGAAATCAGGATCTCGTTTTTCCATATATGCATCGCGTCCTTCTTGACCTTCTTCAGTCATATAGAACAACAAGGTTGCATCCCCGGCTAGCTGCTGAACACCGGCTAAACCATCATCTGCTGCATTCAAACTTGCTTTAAGTAAGCGAAGTGCAAGTGGAGAGTTGCGTAGCATCTCGCGACACCAAGAAACTGTTTCTGCTTCTAACTCTGCAAGTGGAACAACAGTGTTTACAAGTCCCATATCGAGAGCTTCTTGGGCGTTGTATTGACGAGTCATGAACCAAATTTCGCGGGCCTTCTTTTGACCAACATGTGCTGCAAGTAGACCTGCACCATAGCCACCATCAAATGAACCAACCATTGGACCCGTTTGACCAAACTTTGCATTATCTGCAGCAACTGTTAAATCACAGACAACATGTAATACATGTCCCCCGCCAACTGCCCAGCCTGCAACCATTGCAACAACAGGTTTTGGTGTGCGACGGATTTGAACTTGCAAATCTAAAACATTAAGACGGCCAATACCCTTTTTAGCTAATTTGTCATCGCCAAGATATCCGTCGTCACCGCGCACATTTATGTCGCCACCTGAACAGAAAGCTTCAGTACCTTCGCCAGTAAAGATAATGACGCCGACTTCTTCGTTATCTCGCGCTAAGTGAAATGCTTCGATTAATTCAATAATTGTTTGAGGACGAAATGCATTACGTACTTGAGGTCGATTAATGGTGATCTTGGCAATGCCATCACCCATTTGATATTTAATATCAACGAACTCTTCACCGCCGGGCGCAGTTATCCAATGAGGTATCTCACGGCTACCAAAATCACGCTTAAAGGGCTTGCTCACATTTCCTCCATTGTCTTTACAAGGGATACCCTACGGGTGCAATGGAGATGAAGTCACAACGAGATATTCACCGGGTCAGCCCTGCGTGCGCAATCCCTGATTTAGCGGGAGAAATCACAGCGGCCCTGGTTGGTACTGGCCCAGCCTTGGGTCTTGGCGAAGTTCGATCAACTAGCGCCCCGTCTCATATTGCATTAGTTATTGGCACCAGCGGCACCACTGGAATGAGTAAAGAGGTTGCTTTCACAGCTTCGGCATTACTTGCATCTGCGCGGGCATCAAATAAGTTTTTAGAAGCAAAGCCGGGACAGCAGTGGTCTTTGTTCTTACCGTTAACACATATTGCCGCGGTTAATGTAATTATTCGATCAATGGAACTTGGAACACTTCCTATTGATTTACGCGAGCATCAAGGTGAATATCCAAAAGTTGATTTCACGTCAATTGTTCCGACACAGTTATTTAGAGCTCTCAATAGTGATGAGCGTTTACTGCGCCATCTACAAAGTGCACAAGCAGTATTAGTAGGAGGCGCAGCATTATCACCAGCTCTTAGCCAGCAAGCGAAAGATGCTGGAATTAATGTTGTTGAAACCTACGGAATGACTGAAACTTCTGGTGGCTGTATTTATAACGGCAAAGCAATTGAAGGTGTTGAATATTGCCTCAATGAAAAATCCTTAGTTCAAATCCGTGGTTCGGTAATGTCAGAGACATACCTGAACGCTCCAGAACTCTACATTCTTAGCGATGGATGGTTTGTTACAAATGATCTTGGTGAAGTCATAGATGGCAAGCTTCATATCTTGGGACGAGCCGATGATGTAATCATTTCAGGTGGAGAGAATGTCTCACTGACTGCCATAGAAGCAACGCTTTCAATTCGTTATCCAGAGATTGAATTTGCTGCCTTTGCAGTCAGTGACATTCAATGGGGACATGCCTTGCACCTAGCTGTCGTTGGTGAAATCGGTGAGAGTGAAATTGCGCAATATTTAGAGGCAGCGTTAGGAGCTGCATCAAAGCCAAAAGGAATTCATCACTTAGAACAGTTACCCTTGCTCGGTATCGGCAAAGTCGATCGCATAGCCCTTGCGAAAATGGTGGGACATGAATAAATGGATTCTCGGCGCGCGCCCGCGCACACTGCCCGCAGCAATCGCACCAGTATTTGTTGCAACTGCGTTAGCAGGTAGTGATTGGAACTGGTTTCGAGCAGCGCTTGCTCTAAAGGTAGGAGTTTGGCTTCAGATCGGCGTTAACTATGCCAACGATTATTCAGATGGCGTTAAGGGAAGCGACGACAATCGCATTGGGCCAACACGTTTAGTTGCAAGTGGTTTAGCAACAGCTGCGCAAGTTAAGCGCGCAGCATTCATATCTTTTGGTATCGCCTCTATCGCCGGAATCTGGCTCTCGCTACTGAGTTCACCATGGTTAATAGTTGTGGGTGTTGCAGCTATTGCTGCAGCATGGGGTTACACCGGCGGAAAAAATCCATACGGCTATAGCGGTTTGGGTGAAGTTTCAGTATTTGTCTTTTTCGGTTTAACTGCAACGGTTGGCACGTTCTATGCACAAACTGGTCGAGTCACCGCCCTGAGTATTTTGTGTGCCGTGCCTATGGGCGCTCTGTCTTGTGCGATCTTGGCAGTTAACAACATCCGAGATCGCGCACAAGATGAATTAGTAGGTAAGCGAACTCTGGCTGTCAGAGTTGGTGATTCAAAAGCTCGCAAAGGTTTTGTGGGGTTGCTAGCCATCGCACATATAAGCGCACTTGCAACTTTGGTTCCTAGCTCTTTACTGACTCTGGCCGTTCTTCCATTAACAATCTCACTATCGCGCGCAGTTTTGTCCGGCGCAAGTGGGCCTAGCCTTATTCCGCTGCTGGGCAAGACCGGCAAACTACAAATGTTTTTTGGGGCTCTCTTTGCACTAGCTCTAGCGATACAATAATCCCATGGGCAGATTCATTCTTCTTTTTCTAGTCTTTGGAATCACTATCTATGCGCTAATAGATTGTGCACGTAAAGATGAGTCAGAGATTAAGACTTTGCCAAAATGGGGTTGGTTACTCGTAATTATTTTGATTGGTCCACAGGCACTTGCTATTGGCCCAATTGCTTATTTGATTGCTGGAAGAAATCGCAAGAGTGGTGGGCGCAAACCTAAGCGTCGCATCTTGCCGCCAGATGATGATCCTGATTTCTTGAGGAAGCTTTAACCTCTATAAACCTGAGTAGGTGTGCTTTCCTGTGCCCCAGACGTTTATGTATACATAGTTAAATAGGAATGTTGAACCCGCAAACAAGCACAACCACGCAGCTTTTCGTCCTCGCCAGCCAACAGTCACACGTGCATGCAGATATGCCGCATATGCCACCCAGGTAATAAATGCCCACGTCTCTTTTGGATCCCAGCCCCAATAGCGACCCCAAGCACTTTCGGCCCAAATAGCACCTGCAATAACTGCAAATGTCCATAGTGGAAATACGAATGCAACTAAGCGATATGAGAGTTGATCTAGAACTTCAAGTGATGGCAAACGTTTTGCCCAAGCTGTTCTTTCTCCGCGAGACTCCATTGCGTCTAGATACAGGTATGCAGCTGCAATCGCATTTGCCAGTAAGAAAACACCACCCGAGATAATCGCTGCAGATACGTGAATAACTAACCATGTTGACTTAAGTGCAGGCACTAGAGGTGCACTTGGGCGATAGAGAACTGCAACAGCAGTTCCAAGAGTAAGTAATACTGCGATTGAGACTAATAATCCCAACCAACGCAGATCATATTTACGCAGTGCGACAAGGTACGCGCCAGAAAATGCCAGAGCACCTGTAATTGAAAACTCATACATGTTGCCCCAAGGAACTCGACCAGCAGAGACTCCGCGAGCAACAACACCGGCAAAGAGCAATACGAATCCTAAAATCATCATCGCAGTTGCAATGCGCGCAACTTTCTCTGTGCGCTTGTAATCCATGTTCTTCTTTGAATCTTCGGTCGTTACTCGAACAGCCCACGCTGTTTCAATCGCATGTGCAATAAATGAAAGGGTGTAAACGGCCATTGATGAATACACAAGGTAGTTAGAGAGATAAGCCCAAGTGCGTGACATCTATTTCTCTCCCTTTAACATCGCTACAAATTCCGCCATTTCATTCTCTAAGCCTGGTGCTGCATTTTTAGCTAAACCTGCAACTTCTACAGAGTTACCAACACGAATCCAGATTCGGCGGCGTCTTGTAAACAGTGATGCAAGCAAGCCCAGGATGGCAACAATACTGCCGAGGAGGGCATAGTTCTTCCCAGGATCATTGACTATCTCAATATTGACCCACTGCAGATATCCCTCGAAGGTTAAAGAACCTTGTGGGTATGTAAAAGTCTCACCTGGCTTTAATGACTTAAGACCAACTTGATTCATCTTTGATGTGTCAATGCGATACACAGATTGTGGAACTCCACTATCGAGACCTAAATCACCCAACCATGCAGCTAGCAAAAGCCGTGGATCTAGCGCTTCAGGAAAAACACTCACTGCACCATCTGCGCCACTGCGCGAATACGTTGGCACAAATGAGCCCACAAAACCGATCTGCGGATCTGCATCTGGAACCTTAATGGCACCGATAGATCGTAGGTTTCCATCCTGTGGCAAGAACGGCACTGGACCTTGCATTGCAACATTGCCCTTTGAATCCCTCACAGTCACAACTGGCGAATAACCATTTGCTTGTAAGTAAATGCTGGTATTACCTAATTTCAATGGTGAGTTAACTTTTATTGTGCGCTTCTCTGTTTTATTCAAATCTTGCTCAGCAAAAGTAATATCGAGGGTGTAGTCCTCAGGTGCGCTAGTCACCACGTTATATTTGGCAGTAAATTTATCAACAGTGAGTGCAAAATCAGGAAGATTGTTTTCATTAAACAACTTGCCGAAGTTCAAAGAATCGTAACTAGTTGTGGTGTTCACGAAGCGCTCACCCACATTCACAATTGCCATTCCTCGCATACCAAATAGTGAACTAAAGGAGATTCCTAGTAAAACTAGAATGAGAGCCAAGTGGAAAAAGAGATTTCCTGTCTCTCGCATAAATCCTTTTTCAGCAGAAATAGCGCCATCTTTTTCTAGAACTCTAAATCGCTTTGATTTAAACCATGCTCGGGCTTTTTCTAACTCATCGCCTTGTGAACTCCAAGAGGAGAAATGCTCCATGCGATCAAGGTTCTTTGGTGTGACCGGCGGGAGTGCACGTGCTGCGTGAAAATGTTCGAATGTTCTAGGTAGAACACAGCCAATAAGTGAAATGAAGAGCAAGATATAGATCGCGCTAAACCATGGAGATCCATAGACATCGAAGAGTAAAAAACGATCCATCCATTTAGATAGCTCTGGTGAATTCTTAAAGTATTCCCCTACTTGAATGGGATTCTGTGTGCGCTGAGGAAATAGTGATCCAGGTATAGATGCAACACCAAGTAATAACAACAAAATGAGCGCTGTGCGCATGCTTGTTAATTGACGCCAGCCGTAGCGCAATAAGCCAACGCTACCGAGCTCTGGGACTTCTATCTCTTTGCTCATTTAAACCACCGGAATGAAATCTGAAATAAGAGAGCGCAGTGAGTTCATCAATTGACCCCATAAGCCTGTGACTTGCAATAGACCAAGAACTATAAGGAATATTCCACCAATTTTTGTAATCAAGTCTCCACGCTTGACTAGATACTTGCGCAATTTTTCTGAACGATCCAGGAAAACTCCCGATGCTATAAATGGCAGGCCTAAACCAAAACAATAACCCACAGATAAAATTGCACCACGCGCTGCACTCGATTCTTGAAAAGCTAATGTTTGAACGGCGGCTAATGCTGGACCAATACAAGGTGTCCATCCCACGCCAAAGAGAAAACCTAAAATCGGTGCACCAATTAAGCCACCTGTTGTTTTCATTCTGGGGCGAAATGTTGGAGCAAATGGAAATTTTCCTAGAAAAACAAAACCGAGAAATATCGTAATTACACCCAGAACTATTGAGATTAATCCCTCGTTAGCAACTAATTGATTTCCGAGCCCACCAAAGATTGCACCAAATGAGACAAATACAACGCTAAAACCGAGGACGAACAAAATTGAACCCAGAAATACTTTGCCACGACTTGCAGAAAACCCTGCAGCAAAAGATAAGTAGCCAGGAACAAGAGGCAAAATACATGGAGATAGAAAAGAAATTACACCAGCGATAAATGCCACCGGCAATGCGGTAATGAGAAAGCCACTCATGATTTGTTCTACAAAGAAATCTTTCATTCCCCGCTCACCCGCTCAATCAAATCTGAAAGAGAGGCAACAGTTACTACGCCAGATATGCGAGCCGCGACTTTGCCAGCCTTATCAATAAGCACTGTTGAAGGGATGGCATTTGCTGGAAGTGATCCTTTAAAGCCAATTAATAGTGAATCATCAATAAGTGTGGGATATGGAAGTGAAAAACGTCTCTGGAATGCTTCAGCAGTTGCAGGGTTATCACGCGTCAAAATTCCTATAAATGCAACATCGCTATATTTATTAGCAAGTGCCGCAAGAGTTGGAGCCTCTGCTCTGCATGGTGAACACCAAGAAGCCCAGACATTTACCACAGCGACCTTGCCTACTGAATACGTGTAGTTAGTCCCAGATAAAGTCATTCCAGACAAAGCCGGTGCTTCAATTCTTTTCTCTGGCTTGATAAAAGTTACAGAACCACTTCCAGAAACAAAGGATTCTTGTGAACTAGAAGTTCCACCACCTCCACAAGAAGTGAGCACAAGCGCAATAGCTATGAAAGCTACGGCCTTAATTCCAGATTTCATCAATTCTTCTTTGGCAATAAATGACGTGCTGGTTCAGAGTAGGTAAGACCTGAAATAAAACCTTCATCATCAAAATGAACGCTAGTAACTGATGCTAATGAACACTCACGACGGCGAGGATCATGGAGCAATCGTCGATTCTCGATTGCACTTCTTAGAATCCAAATTGGAAGTTGATGTGAAACAACGATTGCATCTTTGCCATTAGCTGCATCTCGGGCAGCAAATACTGCGGCCAGCATTCGATTGATTTGTTGATCATAGGGTTCACCCCATGATGGTTTCCATGGATTCCACAAGTGACGCCATGAAGATGGATGCTTCAAAACACCATCTCCCACGCCAAAAGGTTTTCCTTCAAAAACATTTGCAGCTTCAATTAAACGCTCATCCGTAGTAATTGCAATCTTATGAGCGGCAGCAATTGGAGCAGCAGTTTCTTGTGCTCGTTGCAGTGGAGAGACATGGAGAGCGCCTAGATCAATAGTTCGAGACCAATCACCCAATGTTTGTGCCATTTCTTGCCCGCGGGCAGAAAGACCCCAACCGGGTTGGCGGCCGTAGAGAATCTTGTTGGGATTTTCTACTTCACCGTGGCGGACGACATGGACTGTTGAACTCATTGGTAAAGCATAAAGCGTCCCAATTGATGCAAGTTCGTTAAGGTAGTGACATGGCACTCACAGCTCAGCGGGCAGCCTTTTTTGATGTAGATAACACCCTGATTCGTGGCTCAACCCTCTACTTCCTGGGTAAGGGCATGTATCAGCGTGGTTATTTCACAAAGAAGGATATTTCGCGCTTTGTTTTGGCCAACCTTAGATTTCGTCTAACAGGTAAAGAAAATAGAGAAGAGATTCAACGTTTTCAAGACGCTGCCACAGATTTTATTGGTGGCCACAGTGTTGAAGACATATTGGAGATTGCACAAGAGATTTATGATCAATATGTCTCACCTGCTCTATGGCAAGGAACAATTGATATTGCTCAAAAACATTTAGCAGCCGGCGAAGAAGTTTGGTTAGTTACCGCAGCACCAGAAGATATGGCAGTGCTCATGGCAAAGAGATTAGGTTTTACTGGAGCACTTGGCAGTAAGGCTGAAACTAAAGATGGTAAATACTCTGGCGCAATGCTGGGACTTCTCTTGCATGGAAAAGAAAAAGCAGTTGCAGTTCGTGAACTTGCACAGAAAAAGAATTTAGATCTAAGCCAGTGTTATTCATATTCAGATAGCCACAATGACTTTCCACTACTGCAATGCGTGGGACACCCATCAGCGATTAATCCAGATGCAATCTTGTCCTTGCGCGCAATGGCTGAAGGTTGGCCAATCCATGATTTCCGCCGTGCCCGTTATTTAGGCAAGATCGTCTCTCCTGTTGTTGTGCGACTTGCAGCCCTTGGAACATGGTTGACCCCGCGCAGAAAGCGACGTTGATTAACCCCTAAACGCTAAATGCCAGTAATGTAGGCAAGTTATGGAAATGCGCTCCTTCTCCGACTACTTACGTAGTGTCGATGATGCTGCCTTCCTCAATCTATTTACTGCACGCCCCGATCTAATAACTCCTGTTCCTCCTGACATCGCATCCCTTGCAGTTCGTGCATGCTCTTCTCCTAGTTTGGCTCGTGCAATTGATTCTCTAAATCAGTGGCAGTTCCAGGTATTAGAAGCTGCTGCAACACTTAATGAGCCTTTTTCATTAAGAAGCATCGTTGCGATAACAGATAAGGCTGCATCCTCAGCGCTAGATCACTTGATTTCTATTGGTCTGATCTATCCATCCGATGATGGAATGCGTTTACCTTCACAACTACGCGATGTCATCGGTAACGAGCCTGCGGGTCTTGGTCCAGCATCAGTTGCAAAAATTAAAGTAGCCGAAGTTGAAAAAGCTCCACCGGAGGCAAAGAAAGTCTTAGAACGATTAATTTGGGGACCTCCTCGTGGAAGTGTTGGGGATATTAAGAATCCTGGCCCAGGAGTTGCATGGTTGTTAGAACAAAAATTCCTTGTTCCACTTGACCAGCGAACAGTTATCTTGCCTCGCGAGGTAGCAATACATCTACGTGGTGGCAAAGTTCATAAAGAAAACTTTATTGTTCAACCAAAGCTAGCTGGAGCTAAACGCAATGAACAACAAGTCAACCTTGCAGCGATTGCAAATATCTCCACAGTTTTGCGTTGGGTAGAGGAACTTCTTAATTTCTGGGCAGATGAACCTTCCGATGCACTACGTGCAGGTGGTTTAGGAGTTCGTGATTTAAAGATTCTTTCTACTCACTTAGGTGTGGATGAATCCTGCACAGCCTTCATCACTGAGCTTGCTTATCTTGCTTCACTTATTAGTTTTGATGCACAAGATCGAATAATGCCAAGTAATAAATTTGATATCTGGTTGATGCAAACTCCAGCTGATCGTTGGCAAGTTCTTGCCTCCCAATGGCTTATTACTTCGCGCGTGAGCGGATTAGTTGGCCGTGCTGAATCTAAAAACGTTGCAGCCCTTGGTCCTGAGCTAGACCGAGTAAATGCATCCAAAGTACGTGCATTAACTCTGGCCATTCTCAATGAGAATCAGGGAATTGCACCCGAACTTGCATCCTTTAATGAAGTCATTGCCTGGCGTGCTCCTGTGCGCCGCAATTCTTCTCTGCAAGAAGAGTTAGCTAGTTGGACTCTGCGAGAGGCTGAATGGCTTGGAATTACAGGACAAGGTGCAATCTCTAAATATGGTATTGAGTTTTTGGGCGGTGAAGATTTAGCGATCATTAATCAAGACCTACCTAAAACCGTTGACCATATTTTGATTCAGAGCGATAACACCGCAATTGCACCGGGTCCACTGGAACATGAAATTTCACAGCAACTTGCCATGATGGCCGATATTGAAAGCCGTGGAGGCGCAACGGTTTATCGCTTTAGTGAAGCAACAATTCGCCGAGCACTTGATCATGGCAAAACTGGTGATGAGATTAAGGTCTTCTTAACTAAAACCTCAAAGACTCCTATGCCACAACCCTTGGAATATCTCATTGCCGATGTTTCTAAAAAACATGGCAAGTTACGTGTTGGAAATACTTCGGCCTTCATTCGCTGCGAAGACACTGCTCTCATTTCTCAGATTATGAATGATAAGAGATTAGAGATTCTTGAACTGCGCCGCATTGCACCTGAAGTTGTCATCTGTGATCATGATGCAACAGACACGATGCGTATTTTGCGTGAGGCTGGTTATCTACCTGCAGGTGAATCAGCAACAGGAATTATGCTTACTGGTCCACGATCAAATCGTGCACTGACTAAACCTCGACCTCCTCGAGTAATTGGTGAAATTGAAATACCAACCGAAGAGACTTTGAGCGCTGCAATTCGAGCAATCCGTACTGGTGAGAAATCAACTCACAAGCAAACTCATTTACGACAAGCTGCCAATGAAGCTTTAGGTGCCCTGCCGCGCACCACAGCAAATGAAACTATGGATTTAGTGAATAAATACATCCTGGAGGAAAAATCACTTTCTATTGGATATGCCGATAACAATGGCGCGGTTACTCACCGCATCATTGATCCAATACGTGTAAGCGCGGGTGCCTTAATTGCTCGCGATCACGCAACCGGTGAAGTCCAATCCTTCAGAATCCCCCGCATCACCGGCGTTGCGCCACTATAGGATTAACCCATGTTGGCCGACCTTGAAGCTCTAGTTAAGTTGGAATCTCCAACTGAAGATCTTCAGGCATGCCAAGACGTAATCAAACTAGCAAGTGATATCGCAAAAAAAGTTCTTGGGACTCCTGCAGAAATTCGTGATGTCAATGGCCGTCCAGTTTTCTGGTGGGGCGCAGAAAATCCTGACGTAGTTGTGTTGGCTCACTTAGACACAGTTTGGCCGAAAGGCTCTTTCACTCCACTTTGGAAAGTAGAAGGAGACAAAGCAACTGGTCCTGGAATTTTTGATATGAAGGCAGGATTTATTCAAGCCCTCTATGCAATGAAGGGCATCACTGGTTCTGCAGCATTAGTTGCAACTACAGATGAAGAAACTGGTAGTGCAACAAGTAGAGAATTCATCAAAGAGATCTCAGCGAAAGCTAAAGCAGTTTTAGTTTTAGAGGCATCACTTAACGGAATGGTTAAGACTGGCCGCAAGGGCACAGCGATGTATCAAATAAAGATTCACGGCAAAGCATCACATGCTGGACTTGAACCAGAAAAGGGAATTAACTCAACAGTTGAGATGGCCCATGCAATTATCGCTGTTGCAGCTCTTGAAAATAAAGAGCACGGAACAACTGTTGTCCCAACAATGTTGCGTGCTGGTAACACAACAAACACAGTTCCAGATTTAGCTGTTCTAGATATAGATATCCGCTCATATTCAATGGATGATCTAAAGCGCGTAGATGCAGCTATTAGAAATTTAAAGGCTGTTAATGCCGATGCGCGTTATGAAATCACTGGTGGATTTAACCGACCACCACTTGAGACTTCTTCAACTATGGCTCTCTATGAGCGTGCAGAAAAAGTTGCTAAAGAATTAGGAATGCCTCATCTAGGTCACGCTTCAGTTGGCGGAGCTAGTGATGGAAATTTTGCAGCAGCAGCTGGTGCTCAAGTTCTAGATGGCTTAGGCGCAATCGGTGATGGTGCCCATGCTGCCCATGAATGGGTTGATATCAGCGTTCTTGAGATTAGAAGCACGTTACTTAATGCCTTGATTAAGGATTTACTAGATGACTGATGGCCCGTTAATCGTCCAAAGCGATAAAACGCTGCTGCTAGATATCGATCATCCGCTTTCTACAGAGTGTCGCCGCGCAATTGCACCTTTTGCCGAACTAGAGCGCTCACCTGAGCACATTCACACCTACCGTTTAACTCCACTTGGTTTATGGAATGCGCGTGCTGCTGGCCATGATGCCGAGCAAGTAATCGACACATTAATTAAGTATTCACGTTATGCCGTGCCACATTCAATTTTAATTGACGTCGCAGAGACGATGTCTCGCTACGGACGCCTGCGCCTTGAAGCAGATCCAGTCCATGGACTAATCCTTGTAACAACTGATTCTGCAGTTCTTGAAGAAGTTATTCGCGCTAAGAAGATTCAACCTTTACTGGGTGCGCGCATTGATAAAGAAACGATTGCTGTTTTGCCAAGCCAGCGTGGACAGATTAAACAATCATTACTTCGCCTTGGGTGGCCAGCAGAAGACTTTGCTGGCTACGTCGATGGTCAAGCACATGAAATTGCACTCAAGCAAGAGGATTGGAAGATTCGTCCTTATCAAGAGTTAGCCGCTGAAGGTTTTTGGCATGGTGGTTCAGGTGTAGTTGTTTTGCCCTGCGGTGCTGGAAAGACAATTGTCGGCGCAGCAGCAATGGCACATGCCAAAGCTACAACATTGATTTTGGTGACAAATACAGTTGCAGCAAGACAGTGGCGCGAAGAGCTACTCAAGCGAACAACTTTAAATGAGGATGAAATTGGCGAATATTCAGGTGCTAAGAAAGAGATTCGCCCCGTAACTATTGCCACATATCAAGTGATGACAAAGAAAAAGAACGGTGTTTACGCCCACCTTGATCTCTTTGATTCATATGACTGGGGTTTGATTATTTACGATGAAGTTCACCTATTGCCTGCACCAATCTTTCGCTTCACCGCAGATATCCAATCCCGTCGCCGTTTAGGTTTAACTGCCACTTTGGTGCGCGAGGATGGAATGGAAGGTGAGGTCTTCTCACTCATCGGCCCTAAGCGCTTTGATGTTCCTTGGAAAGAAATTGAAACCCAGGGCTATATCGCTCCAGCAGAGTGCATTGAAGTGCGAGTAAACCTGACTGAATCTGAGCGCTTGTCCTATGCAACAGCTGAAGTTGAAAATCGCTATCGCTATTGCGCAACTACTCGCACAAAGCGCGATGTTGTGGAAGCACTTGTTAAGAAGCACCAAGGTGAGCAAATTTTGGTTATCGGTCAATATATTGACCAGTTAGATGAGCTATCTGAGGTTCTAGGGGTGCCAGTAATTAAAGGTGAAACTCCAGTCAAAGAACGCGAAATTCTCTTTAACAAATTTAGATCAGGTGAGTTAACCACTCTCGTTGTTTCAAAGGTTGCTAACTTTTCCATTGATTTACCTGATGCAACTATCGCTATTCAGGTAAGTGGTGCATTTGGTAGCCGGCAAGAAGAAGCACAACGTTTAGGTCGTATTTTGCGTCCCAAGTCCGACGGGCGCTCAGCAACGTTTTATTCTGTAGTTTCCAGAGACACTATCGATCAAGATTTTGCACAGAACCGCCAACGCTTTTTAGCCGAGCAGGGTTACTCTTACAAAATTATTGACGCTGACGATGTTTTTCAAGGGAAGATTTAAACCGTTCAGGATCAACTCTAAAGAAATCATGGTGAATTCCATCGATATGAATCACTGGAACTTGTTCAGTATAGAGTTTTTCTAATTCAGTATTTCCTTCAATATAAATCTTTTCTATTTCAAAATTAAGTTCAATTTGCATACCTTCAAGAACTTCTACTGCAACCTCACACAAATGACAACCATGTCTACCGAATACGGTTATCACTGTCATTGGGCTCGCCCTTCCTGTCAGTTTGCTTAGAGAGTTGCTTAATCCAACCCTCGGGCTATGAGGCAATCATCTCACCTTGATAGTGTGCGCCTATGCAGAAAATCCTCTCGAAGAAGGTGCGGGCCAGCGTTGTTGCCCTTGCCCTTGCAGCCTCGATTTTTTCTGCACCGACTGCCGAAGCACTTTATAAAGTTATCCCAGCAACTCAATGGGTTCATATCTATGCCGGCACTTCAACTCTTACAAAACCTGAACAACGTGCGCCAGCTAAGAGTCTGCAAGCAAAATCTAAAATTGAAGTTAAGTACAACAATTTCCCAGAGTGGGCAAAAGAAGAAGTACAAGCTGCCGTTGATGTCTGGGCCGCTAATTTTGCATCCACCGTAACAATAAAGATTGACGCTTCATGGGGTCGCTCAAGTTCCTGGGGTATTTTGGGAAGTGCGCGACCAGGAAGTTTCTACTCAGCATTTTCAGGAGCACCAGATCCATCACTTTGGTATGCCTCAGCATTAGCAAATGCACTTGCTGGTAAAGATTTAGATAAAGCAAACCCTGAAATGATCATTCAAGTTAATTCATCAGCTGCATGGAACACTCGCGGGGATGGCATGCCAGGCAATAATGAATATGACTTGGAATCAGTTTTCTTGCACGAAATCGCACACGGCTTGGGTTTTCTATCTAATGACGCTTATGACCCTTTCTATGGAATTGCCAGCTTAGATCAACCAACTCCCTTTGATGCATATGCACAAACTACTGATGGTCGACGCCTTGCGGATTTACCTTCGCCATCTCTTGAATTAGGTAAGGCTCTTACATCTGAACTTGTTTGGTCAGGCCCTCTTGGAATTAAAGCTAATAAAGGTGTGAAACCAAAGCTCTACACACCATCTCGCTATGAATCAGGATCTTCAACGAGCCATTTAGATGAGGCAACATTTTCAAAGACTGGTTTAGATTCAGTAATGACTCCTAATTTAGATCCAGGTGAGATATTCAAAGAGCCTGGACCTTTGTTGTTGGCCATGATGGAAGATATGCGCAACAAACCACCTGCTGGAATTGCCACTGGTTTGCCTGAATCACCACGCAATGTTCAAGCATTCATCGGTGACTCGTCTGTGCTCATTTCCTTCGATCCACCAGTCAATATCCGTACTGCCCAAGTCACTGAGTATGTTGTGAAGAATCTAAAGACTGGAGTTGAAAAGAAATCTATTTCTAGCCCAGTTATTATCGCTGGATTGAAAAATGGCACTTCTTACTCTTTCTCTGTTGTTGCAAAGAACTCATTAGGTATTTCATCTTCTGCAACAAGTAAAGCTGTGACTCCACAAGCAGGCTGGAGAAGCTCAGTTCTTGATACAACTGCAGATGGAAAATCTGTTTCAAGCACGGTTTTCAACGGTCAACCAACCGTTGCCTATACCGACACCAAGAGCGGTGATTTAAAGCTAGCTACCTACGATGGCAAAGTATGGAAGAAAGTAACTGTGGATGGCGCAGGCGGCACAAACGGTCGCACTTCGCACCCAATTGCTGGCAAAATTTCAATGTGTGTCAATGGAAGCGGTAAGAAGCAAACACTGCACCTTTTCTATAGCGATGCAACTGATAAAGACCTGCGCTATGCCTCTTATAACGGTAAGAGCTTTGTATTTAACGTAGTCGATGGTGATGGTCCATCAGTTAATGATTACTTGGATTCCAATCGTGTTCGCACATCAAGTGATGTGAGTGTTTCAAATGCATGTGTGGCATCAGCCTCAGCCGTTCAAGTTTTCTATCGCGATGAAAGCCAAGGTGTTCTATTAGGTGCAGTGAAGGTTAAAACCTCTGCCTGGACCTATGAAATGGTTGATGGAGACCGTAAAACTGATGGTCGCACAACAGGTGACGTGGGCTTCCATCTTCAAGCAATTTTTGATGGAGTTAAAACCTATGTTGCTTATGATTCTGTTGTATCTATGAATCAAAAGAAAGAGATAACTTCTGGTGCAATCCGTGTGGCAACTCGAACTGGAAGTGATGCAAACACTTGGAGCTATCAAACCCTTGATATCGCAACTGATGAAGCATCGGTTTTTGGTTATGACGTTGCAATGTCTAAGGTAAACGGGGATGTATTGATTACTTGGCTTGCCACCTCAGCAGCTACATTCCCAAAACCAAACCAACTGCGCTGGGCGATGCTGAGCAAGCCACTTGAGATTTCAAAGATAACTACTGAGAACTTTGGAACACCAGGTGAGTACTTATCTACCGATGGAAAAACAATTTTATTTAACTGCCAAGAGCGTCTGTGTTCAGTTGATACAACTAAGAAAGATCTTGGCCAATCTGCAATCAGCTTAATTAGAAGCACCCAAGGCTCTGAACCTACTCAGAGCACCTGGGTGATCGTTAACAAAATTAAGTATGTGCTTGCCACGGTTAATGGAAAGCTGGCCTTACTAAAACCGTAATTACTATTTAGCGTTACGGCGCTGAATGCGAGTCTTCTTGAGAAGTTTCTTATGCTTCTTCTTCGCCATGCGCTTGCGTCGCTTTTTAATTACGGAACCCATATGTCACGCTCTCATCTCTAGATCGTTAGTGCTTAGGGAATTAGGTTACCTCTAGTTGAGGGTAAAAATCGAAACGGTTTCTGCGCTTGAAGTGATACACAAAGGACCCAAATCCTTGGAAAGGTAGAGTCCTAGTACTTCTTTTTGCTCGGCTGGGGCGCTGTGGGCGGCAGTAATGACACCTTTGGCATCAAAAGTTAGAAGTAAGGCTTGCGGGCTCTTAGGTGCCCAATTAGCTAGCTGTGCAATCGCACCTTTTGATTGAAAAAATGCAAACGTTGATCCTGCAGCAAATGTCTTTCCTGATGAAGCAAACCTATATGTCCAGGATGGAACATAGCTACTTGAAAACTTGGTGATTGCGCTTTCAACCTTTGGCCAAGTAGTTACTTCTCCACCCAGTAAAAGGGAATTAGATGCACTCAACCAGTTTCTTGAAGCTTTAGGTGCGCTACTTCGCACAACTGAAACAACTTTGCCCAATTTTGAAACCTTGATAATCACTCCATCAACTTTTCCTACAAGCTTTTTACCGCCTAAAGTTTCACTACTTGATCCAACTACCGTTATAGATCCATCGGCATGCTTAACAACTGACTCGAAAACAGTTGCTTCTGTGCCAACGTTAATGGGCTTAGCAATTTTTCCTGCTA
>JBIIJO010000114.1:0-7232 GCA_044233685.1 Candidatus Planktophila sp. | reverse complement strand
TCCTTCGTTACTTGTAACGATAAATAATTCGACCTTTTGTAAGGTCATACGGACTCATTTCCACGATCACACGATCGGCAGGAAGAATGCGAATGTAGTTCTTTCGCATCTTGCCGCTTATGTGAGCGAGGACTTTATGTCCATTTGTTAGCTCCACGCGAAACATTGCATTAGGTAAAGCTTCAGCAACAGTGCCTTCCATTTCGATAGCACCATCTTTACTAGCCAAGCTGTAACCACATTTCTGTTTTGAGCGTGAAACAAGCGAAGTCGTAGTTTAGAGGGCGGGCTCAGATAAGGGAAATCGGCCCAAATGAATTACATAGGTGTAACTCAGGCCACATCTACTCTTTTTTCACGCTGAAAAGCGAGCTACCCAAAAGCACTGCAAGGCCAATAAAGACCGCCCCTGCCCCAGAAGCAGCTGCTGCGATACCGGCCGCGGCCGGTACTAAAAACTGCCCCAATCGATTTCCCATTAAGCGAGCAGAGACAGCTAATGCTCGTTCATCACTTTGAGTCTTTTGGGAAACTAATGACATCGTTAAAGGTTGTCCAATACCAAGTGAGAAGCCTGCAACAAAAACAATAAGTCCAAGTGTGAGTGGTGTGTGTGCAAATGCCATTGCAGCACATGAAATAACTGAGATCACCGTGCTCCACCAGAGCAGCTGAAATGTAGTAAATCGCTCACTCAGTCTTCCAAGAAAGAGCCTTGAAAGCATTGTCGTACCTGCACGAATCGCAAGAATCGCACCCACTGCATAGGGCGAGAAGTTATTTTCAGTACCAAATAACGGTAAGAAGACTACTAAAACATCGGCAGCCGATGAGATTGCAAGAGAAATATAGATAGCTGCAAGGATTCCAGGACGTCTGACTAAGTTAAAGGCGGTCTTATATGTTCCTTCAGGGTTTTGCTGTGCTACAACTGTTGGTCGCTCATTTCTCCACCTAATTACAGGAAAGAGCGCAAGAATTGTTAATACCACTCCAAGTAAGAAGGCGTTGGATGTTGATTTAGGAAGATTTCCATTTGATCCTGCAACAACTGCTGCAACTATCGGACCAAGCATGTGTCCAACCGATGCGCTGAAAGTATAGAAACCAAAATATCTGTCATAGCTCTCACGCGGTGCACGAAGTGCAACCATGGACTGTCCACCCACCATGCACGCTAAGTGTGCAGTGCCTGCACACGCTGCGGCAATTGATAGCCAAAGAATTGAATGAGCAACCATAAGTCCTGCGGAAGTTACCAACATCGCTAACGTTCCATAGATAATGAATTTGGCTTCACCCATTCGCCCTACCCACTTACCAAATTGAAGTGCGAGCAAAACTGGGAAAAGAGCATAAACCGATGCAATCAAACCAATTTGTGCGGCATTGGCATCAAGCTCTAACGCTCGATAAGTAATCATCGGACGCAAAACATAGATAGTTGCTTGGGTAAGGGTGGATGAAATAAGTAAAGGCCTAGCCCAGGGCAAGAGCTTGTCTGAACTCATTTACTTCTTAACTGCGAATTTTTTCTTAAAGTTCCATACCAATGGCCCAATAATCACCAGCAATAAAATGCCGTAGATGATCTTTGGGAAGCCCCCAGCGATCAAGATATTCCAATCCCCTTGGCTAATCTGCAGCGCGCGCTTGAATTGCAGTTCAGCTAATGGCCCCAAAATCACACCGATAATCAAAGGCGTAACTGGCACACCAAATCTGCGGAACAAATAGCCAATAAATCCAACAGCCAATGCCACTTGTAAATCAAATGTGGAGTTATTAAGGGCGTAGGCACCTAGTAAGGCAAAGGTAGTAATTCCTGCATATAAGTAATGTGTTGGGATCTTAAGCAACAGCACCCAAAAGCGAATTAAAGGCAGGTTAAGTACTAATAGCAAAGCGTTACCGATAAATAGTGAGGCGATTAATCCCCAAACAATTTCCGGGCTTGTCTGGAAAAGCATAGGTCCTGGTTGAATATTGAAAGACTGGAATGCAACTAAAACAACGGCTGCAGTAGCAGAAGTTGGTAAACCTAGAGCAAGCATTGGAACTAACACTCCTGCAGCATTTGCATTATTTGCAGCCTCTGGGCCAGCAACGCCTTCAATTGCACCTTTACCAAACTCATCTTTATTTTTAGATATAGCTTTTTCAACACCATAACTTAAAAATGTTGGTACTTCAGAGCCACCCGCTGGAATAACTCCCAGTGGGAAACCAATTGCAGTTCCACGTAGCCATGGTTTCCATGAGCGACGGAAATCTTCCCGCGTCATCCAGGCTTTGCCTTTCATCTCAAGGACTTCAGTGCGCACCAATGTGTGACGGCTTGCAAGATAGAGCGCTTCACCTAATGCAAAAATTGCCACAATAACTGTGACAGTTTCAATTCCATCAATGGCATTCATATTGCCAAAAGTTAATCGCAGAGCACCTGATTGAAGATCAGCGCCGATGAGTCCGATAACCAATCCCACTGAAAGTGCCACTAAGCCACGGATTCTTGATGAACCCAGCAGCGTTCCAACAGTTGCAAAGGCCAAAATAATTAGAGATAAATAACCTGCTGGCTGAATTGTGAGTGCAACATCGGCCATCCAAGGAGCGCCAAAAGCCAATAACAATGTAGCAATAGTTCCAGCTACGAATGAACCAATAGCAGCAGTTCCTAGTGCAGCACCAGCACGGCCAGCTTTGGCCATTTTGTTGCCTTCAAGGGCCGTAATGACCGAGCCACTCTCACCCGGAGTATTGAGCAAAATAGATGTAGTTGATCCGCCATACATAGCGCCATAGAAAATTGCGGCAAACATAATGAGTGCAGAAGTGGGATTAACCGTTAAACAAACAGGAAGCAGTAAACCAATTGCTAGTGCAGGCCCAATCCCAGGCAATACTCCAACAAGAGTTCCAAGGAATGTTCCTAGAAGTCCAAACATCAAATTTGTTGGAGTGAAGGCGGTTTGGAAACCATCCATCAACATTGCAAAGCTATTACCCATTTCCAAACACTCCTTCGAAGAAGCCTGAAGGAAGGTTGATATTTAGACCTATTGTGAATGAGAAATAAACGATTAATGCAAAAGCAAGACTAATTCCTAAATCTTTCAAGTATTTTCTTGAGCCAAATCCATAGGCAACTCCAAAGAAACAGACTGTTGCTGCAATTACATATCCAGCAATCTCAAGCAAAATCACATGGAGTGCAATCGCGGTGGCAATTATTGCCATCGTTTTAAAGTTGGCTCCAAGAAATGGATCACCTGGCTGATCGCCTTCGGGTGTTCCAAGTCGACCCCGCAAAACTTGCAGAATCAAACTGAAACCGACTAATGAAGTGAAAGCTGAAACAATGTATGGAAAAGTTTGAGGGCTAACAATTGATGAACCCTGCGGGACATCCATCCGTGATGTATCCCAAGCTACAAATATCCCAAGCAGGAAGAGAGAGCTGGCAAATACCAGCTCCCCCTTAGCCTGCTTAGAGATCTTTAGAATCAATTAGATTCCAAGGCCCTTCATAACTGTATTGATTTCAGGAATGTGCTTCTCAAGGAATGACTTGAAAGCAGCTCCTGCTGCGAACTCGTTGTCCCACTTGTTCTTTGTAAGCTCAGCTTTCCATGCTGGTGAAACGTGCATGATGTCAATTACCTTAACGAAGTTGAGGTAATCAGCCTTTGAAAGATCAGCTGGGGCCATAACTCCACGCCAGTTTCCGTATACAAGGTCATAACCCTGTGAAACGAAAGTCTTAGCTTTGATACCAGAGAGTGGCTTAGCTGATGAAACTCCGAGATAGCGCATCTTTCCTGATGTTACGTAAGGTGCGAAATCAAGTGCACCTGAGATACCAACCTGAGTTGCGTTGCTAAGTAGTGAAGCAATAACTGCTGGTCCACCTGAGTAAACAACATAGTTCAACTTAGTTGGATCTACGCCAGCCTTTTGTGCAAGTAATCCCATTGTCTGGTGATCGACTCCACCTTTATTGCCACCAGCGATTGCTACCACGTTTGGCTTTGCTACAAGGTCATCCATCAATTGCTTCAATGTGCGGTACTTAGAGGAAGCTGGAACAACGATTCCTTCATACTCGCGCAAGATCTTTGCAATTGGTGTTGAGTCGAGAAGATTCAACTTTGACTTGTTTGAATAGAGTCCACCAGTCATTGCAATACCAGTAACAATTGCAGCTTCTGGCTTGCCCTTAATTTCTTGGAATGCACCAAGTCCAACTGAACCACCAGCACCTGGCTTAAAGACAGATGAAGTGGATGTCAATAGGCCTTCTGCCTTTAGTGAATCTGTAATTGCATTCGCTGTAAGAGAATATCCGCCTGGATCAGCAGGGATTGTCCAATCAATATTTTTTAGTGGCTTAACATCTGCGTACCACCATTTGTTATCACCCTTGTATGAACCAGTTGGCACAACCATACAAGTTAGATCTGTTCCATCAACTCCACGGCCTGGAGCTTTTTTGCCAGTTGATGCTTTAGTGCAGTCGTCACCGATTGTTGCTTTATTAGCCGGCTTAACTGCAGCATTTGCTGGAAACGCTGTTCCTGCTAAAACAGCAACTGCAGTTGCCGCAACAGCGAAACGAATAAAAGAATTCTTTCTCATCGATGAGATCTCCATAATTTCTACCTTCGAGGGTGAAGGTTGAGTAGAAAGTAGTATGAATCCCCACCATTGTTAAGCGTTTGTATGTAACAAAACGATTAATTATTTACATGAGCAGGCTAGATATCTCAATTCCTAGGTGTTCTAGGTCACTCTGGCCGCCATCAATGGCTGTGAGTACAAAGGGCTTCCCATCAGGGCAGATGACATAAGAGTGTTCGAAGTGAGCACCTCTAGATGAATCAGTAGAGACAACAGTCCAATCATCTTTTAACACTTTAGTTCGGGCAGATCCGCGAGTAATCATTGGTTCGATTGCAAGAGCTAAACCAGCAACTATCTCTGGTCCTTGTCCTGCGCGACCAAAATTTAATACGTGTGGTTCCTGGTGCATTTCAGTACCGATTCCATGACCACCGTACTCTTGCAAGATTCCATATTTACCCTGTGAATTAACGTATTGCTCAATTGCATAACCAATGTCAGAAAGCTTTGCTCCGTGCTTTCCTGCAGTAATCCCTCGCCACATTGATGCTTCACACACATCCATAAGTTTTTGATCCTCTGGATTTACTGTTCCAACTCCAATTGTAAAAGCAGCATCACCATGCCAGCCGTCGACGATTGCTCCACAGTCAATTGAAACTATGTCACCATCATTAATAATTCTTGATCCAGGGATTCCATGCACAATCTCTTCATTAACTGAAACACAGATTGTGGCTGGGAAACCGTGATAGCCCTTGAAATTTGATGTCGCCTTACTACGTTTTATATGAGCTTCAGAGATTGCATCCAACGCACTTGTTGTCATGCCTGGCTTAACTGCATCACGAATGAGTTGGTGAATCTCAGCCACAACTAATCCAGCACGGCGCATGAGTTTCAACTGCTCAATGTTTTTGATCTGAATTGCCATGTTTACTAGTTTATTCTGAAACGCGACTTAGAGCCGAAATTGCATGTGCTGTTATGTCTTCAACGCTTCCGAGTGCGCCAACAGTAATAAGTAGGCCCTCATTGCGATAGAAAGAAACGATTGGTGCAGTTTGCTCTTGATAAACCTCTAAGCGACGGGCAATAACTTCAGCTTTGTCATCTTCACGCTGGTAAACATCTCCACCGCATTGTGGACATTTATCCTGTCCAACTGATGGCTGTCCACACTCTTTGCATGTGCGACGTGAAGATAATCTGGCAACAATCTCTTCATTAGCCAATGAAAACTCTAGAACTGCATGCAGTGGTGTCTTCTTCTCGGCCAAGATTGCGCGCAAGACTTCTGCTTGTGGAACATTTCGTGGAAAACCATCAAGTAAGAATCCATTTGCAACATCATCATGAGTGAGGCGATCTTTAACCATTTCATTTGTTACTGAATCTGGTACTAACTCACCCTTGTCCATGAAGCCTTTAGCTTGAAGACCTAGAGGTGTTCCTGCCTTTAAATTGGCGCGGAAGATATCACCAGTAGAAATATGTGGAATTGAATAATGCGCTGCAAGGAATTGTGCTTGTGTTCCTTTTCCAGCGCCTGGTGGACCTACCAGGACTAGACGCATTACTTAAGGAATCCCTCATATGAACGCTGCTGCAACTGTGACTCGATCTGCTTTGCAGTATCAAGACCAACACCCACAACGATCAAAATCGCTGTTCCACCGAATGGGAAGTTCTGTGTTGCACCAAAGAGAATCAAGGCACCGATTGGAATAACGGCGACAAGAGCTAGATACAAAGAACCTGGGGCTGTAATGCGAGAGAGAACATATTGTAGATATTCAGAAGTTGGGCGTCCCGCACGAATACCAGGGATAAATCCGCCGTACTTCTTCATGTTATCTGCAACCTCATCTGGGTTAAATGTGATTGCAACATAGAAGTATGTAAAGAAAATAATGAGTGCTGCATATGTTGCAACATAAATTGGGTGATCTCCTGTAACAAAGTTACGGCTTACCCATACTGCCCATGCTGCCTGGCTATTTGTGAAGTTCACAATCAGCGAAGGAATATAGAGAAGTGAAGACGCGAAAATTACTGGGATAACACCAGCCTGGTTAACCTTGATTGGGATGTATGTGCTTGTTCCACCGTATGCCTGGCGTCCAACCATGCGCTTGGCATATTGGACTGGAATACGCCGCTGAGCTTGCTCAACGAAGACAACCGCTGCAACAACCATGACACCAACAACCATTACGAAGATGAAGGCAAACAAGCCCTTTTGTAATCTAATTGACCACAACTGGCTTGGGAATGAGGCAGCAATTGATGTGAAGATCAAGATTGACATACCGTTACCAACACCGCGATCAGTGATTAATTCACCCAACCACATGATTACAGATGTTCCTGCAGTCATAACGAAGATCATGGTGACAATACGTTGCCATGAAGTATCAGGAATGATTGGTAGGTCGCAACCTGCAAGTAGACGTCCTGGTGTACGAGCAACTGCAATCAAACCTGTTGACTGCAAGATTGCAAGACCGATTGTTAAATAACGTGTGTACTGAGTCAGCTTTGCAGTTCCTGATTGCCCTTCTTGCTTAAGTGCTTCAAAGCGAGGAATAACAACAGTTAAAAGCTGA
>JBIIJO010000005.1:0-26421 GCA_044233685.1 Candidatus Planktophila sp. | reverse complement strand
GTCATACGCTTAATGCGAAGACGTGAACCTGCTTCATCGATTAAATCGATTGCCTTATCTGGCAAGAAACGATCTGAAACATAACGATCAGCAAGGTTTGCTGCCGCAGCTAGCGCACCATCTGTAATTGAAACGCGGTGGTGAGTTTCGTAGCGATCGCGAAGACCCTTCAAAATTTCAATGGTGTGAGCAACTGATGGCTCTTTAACTTGAATTGGTTGGAAGCGGCGCTCAAGGGCTGCATCCTTTTCAACATGCTTGCGATACTCATCAAGAGTTGTTGCACCGATTGTCTGTAATTCACCGCGAGCAAGCATTGGCTTCAAGATGCTGGCAGCATCAATTGCACCCTCTGCAGCTCCAGCGCCAACAAGTGTGTGGATTTCATCGATGAAAAGAATGATGTCTCCACGAGTTTTAATCTCTTTTAGTACTTTCTTCAAGCGCTCTTCGAAATCACCGCGGTAGCGGCTACCGGCAACAAGTGCGCCAAGATCAAGTGAATAGAGCTGCTTATCTTTCAAAGTCTCTGGAACATCGTTCTTATAAATCGCTTGTGCAAGGCCTTCAACAACTGCAGTCTTACCAACACCTGGCTCACCAATTAGAACTGGGTTATTTTTTGTGCGACGTGAAAGAACTTGCATCACACGTTCGATTTCATTTTCGCGACCAATAACTGGATCAAGCTTTCCTTCACGGGCAGCTTGTGTGAGGTTGCGACCGAATTGATCAAGAACTAATGATGTTGATGGTGTGCCCTCTGCAGGTCCACCAGTTTGTACAGCTTCTTTTCCTTGGTAACCAGAAAGCAATTGAATAACTTGTTGGCGAACACGATTCAAATCCGCGCCAAGCTTTACGAGAACCTGTGCGGCAACGCCTTCACCTTCGCGAATGAGGCCAAGCAAAATGTGTTCTGTGCCAATGTAGTTGTGTCCAAGTTGCAAAGCTTCACGAAGTGACAGCTCTAGAACTTTCTTTGCACGAGGTGTAAATGGAATATGTCCACTTGGTGCTTGCTGACCTTGACCAATGATTTCTTCTACTTGCGCGCGAACGCCTTCAAGTGAAATACCTAATGACTCAAGACCCTTTGCAGCAACGCCTTCGCCTTCATGGATGAGTCCGAGCAAGATGTGCTCTGTGCCGATGTAGTTGTGATTGAGCATGCGTGCTTCTTCTTGAGCCAGCACAACAACTCGGCGGGCTCGATCTGTAAAGCGCTCAAACATGGGCGGGGCTCTCTTCCTTTGTCTCTTATCTTTAGCCTAATACCTACAGGCTTACGCTCGCGAGGTGGATTGCTACTGTCTTTTACAACCCAATAACTGGGTCATTTATGCCCGGGTGAGGCTATATCTAGGCCAGTTTCTTGAGCATTCGGGTGTTGCCCAGGGTATTTGGCTTCACTGATTCAAGATCTAAGAACTCAGCCACACCGGCGTCATAAGAGCGCAGAAGCTCGGCATAGACCGTTGGGTTAACCGGGGTTCCCTCAATTTCCTCAAAGCCATGGGCCCCGAAGAATTCAGTTTGGAAAGTAAGACAGAAAAGCTTTTCAACTCCCACTTCACCTGCACGCGAAATGATTGCTTCCAAGATTTTATGGCCAATACCTTGACGATTGAGCTCTTTCTTAACTGCCATAGTACGAACTTCTGCAAGATCTTCCCAAAGAATGTGAAGTGCTCCGCAACCAACAACAACACCATCTACTTCAGCAACGATAAATTCTTGAACGCTTTCATACAATGTAACTGTTTCCTTAGAGAGCATTTGTCCAGGGGCTGCATAGGAATCAACTAGTGCGCGAATAGCTTTCACGTCATTAGTTTTTGCAGGGCGAACAAGAACCATTCTTACTCAACCTCAGGCTTTACTAATGGGAACAAAATAGTCTCGCGAATTCCAAGTCCAGTTAGTGCCATTAACAAACGATCAACGCCCATTCCCATTCCACCCATAGGTGGCATTCCAAACTCCATGGCGCGCAAGAAATCTTCATCTACTTGCATGGCTTCAAGATCTCCCTTAGCACCAAGTGTTGCTTGTTCAACTAAGCGATCTCTTTGAATAACTGGATCAATTAACTCTGAGTATCCAGTTGCTAATTCAAAACCATCAACATAGAGATCCCATTTTTCTGCCACACCAGGAATATCACGATGTGCACGAACGAGAGGAGATGTATCAACTGGGAAGCCCATCACAAAAGTAGGTGCAATCAACTGATCTTTAGCAACATGCTCAAATATTTCTTCAGCTAACTTGCCTGTTATCCACTTTGGATCAATCTTCATTCCTAACTTTGTGGCAATTGTTTTTAGTTCAGCAATAGGGGTAAGTGCAGTAACGCTCTGGCCCACGCCTTCAGAGATAGCGTCGTATAAGGATATTTCGCGCCACTTTCCACCTAGATCTGCTTGGCGACCATCATGGTGGGTAACAACGTGTGAACCAGCAACTGCCATTGCAGCGTTTTGAACTAGCTCACGAGTTAAGTCAGCAATGCTGCGCCAATCACCATATGCCTGATAGCTCTCGATCATTGCAAACTCTGGTGAGTGAGAAGAGTCAGCACCTTCATTGCGGAAATTTCGATTAATTTCAAATACGCGCTCTATCCCACCCACTACACAGCGCTTAAGAAAGAGCTCTGGAGCAATACGTAGGTAAAGATCCATGTCATAGGCGTTAGAGAAAGATTTAAATGGTCGAGCAGCTGCACCACCATGCATAACCTGCAGCATCGGAGTTTCTACCTCAATGAAGTTTTGGTTATGGAAAGTTTCGCGAAGTGAGCGCATGACCTGCGGACGCAAACGTGCATTACTGCGAGCTTCAGGACGAACAATCAAATCCACATAACGCATGCGAACACGTGTCTCTTCAGACATTGGCTTGTGATCATTTGGAAGTGGACGAAGAGATTTAGAAGCTAACTTCCATGAGTTAGCAAGAATAGAAAGTTCTCCGCGCTTTGATGTGATGATTTCACCAGTAACAGAAACAATGTCACCTAAATCAATATCCGATTTCCAGGAGTCAATTGATTCTTGACCAATTTTGTCCAGTGAAAACATTGCTTGTAGTTCAGTTCCATCGCCTTCGCGAAGGGTTGCAAAACAAAGCTTTCCTGTGTCGCGCTTGAAGATAATGCGACCTGTTAAGGATTCGATATCACCCGTTGCGACATCGATTTCAAGAGCTGAATACTTTTCGCGAACTTCTTTTAAAGTTTTAGTTCTTGGCACAGAGACTGGATATGGCTGCGTTCCACCCTCTAGTAGCGATGCACGCTTTTCACGGCGGATGCGAAGCTGCTCTGGCAGATCCTCTTCAATAGGTGCGTTCTCTGTGCTCATAATGAGGCGAAGTCTACCGAGTTAGGCATTTCGTTCGTGAATCAAACGAAGGCCAATGAGCGTTAAATCTGGCTCATGATGGTCGATAGTTTCAGAAACACCAATTATCAGCGGGGCTAAGCCACCTGTGGCGATGACTGTTGGCGCTTGTGAATAGCTTTCAAGAAGTTCAGCTGAAATACGATCGACTAATCCATCTACTTGTCCGGCAAATCCAAAGATTGTTCCGGATTGAAGAGCTTCAACTGTGTTCTTACCAATTACATTCTTTGGGCGAACTAATTCAACTTTACGAAGTTGAGCAGCGCGAGCAGCTAGGGCATCAACAGAGATCTCAATTCCTGGGGCGAGTGCACCTCCTAGGAATTCACCTTTAGGTGAAACAACATCCAAATTAGTAGAAGTACCAAAATCAACCACAATTGCTGGACCACCGAAAAGGGTGTGTGCAGCTAATGTATTAACAATTCTGTCAGCGCCAATCTCTTTTGGGTTATCAACTAGAAGGGGCACACCTGTTTTGATTCCTGGTTCAACAATAGTCACTCTTGTTTCTGAGAAATAATCATCAATCATGGAGCGCAGTTCTCGCAAAGTAGCTGGAACAGTTGAACACACTGATAAGCCAGTAATTTCATAGCCATCCACAAGTGAGCGGTATTGCAACCAGAGTTCATCAGCTGTGCTGCGTGGATCTGTTTTAACGCGCCATGAGCGCACTAATTCATCCCCTTTGAAAACTCCTAGCACGGTATTGGTATTACCCACATCAATAGTTAGTAACACTTAACGCCCCTCTCCCATTTTCATGTTGTCAATCAATCGAACTCCATCTATCCAGCCCGCAATAATTGCCCGTTTATTGCGGGTTTGATCACTTGCTATTTCAAATGAATCTTCATCGATAATTGCTGCATAGTCTTTTTTAAATCCAGTCTCAGTAGCAAGCGTTGAATCAATGATCTCTTGAGCAATAACAACACTTGGTGCCAAATGGGCTGCAGCCAAAGCTCTTTGAATGACATTGGCACTTACTCGTCCTTGTTCACTCAAGCGAACATTGCGAGAAGAAAGGGCAAGGCCATCAAATTCGCGAACGGTTGGCACTCCAATAATCTCCACTTTGCTCTTCATGGCTTTAATGATTGCTAATTGCTGAAAGTCTTTTTCTCCAAAGACTGCTGATTCTGGTTTAACAATTTCAAATAAGCGATTAACAACTGTTACAACACCATCAAAGTGATCAGGACGAGATTGGCCCTCATAGAGCGCACCTAATGGGCCTGCACTTAACTTCTTAATCTCAGCTGGATATATCTCTTCATACTCAGGCATCCACACTTCTGTGGCACCAGCCAAAGTTGCTAACTGGATATCTCTTTCGGGACTTCGTGGATAGTTTTTAAGATCATCTGTATTTTCAAATTGAAGTGGATTAACAAAAATACTCACAACAACTTCTTTGCTCATACTGCGAGCACGCTTAATCAACGCTTGGTGGCCTTTATGCAAGGCGCCCATAGTTGGCACTAATACAGTCATCGTGTGGCTCCAGTCCTTTCAGGTACCGGGCAAGATGTGAAAAGTTTACGCTTACTTAGGCAATTGTTCCAAAAGCTGGCTTATTTTCCCATGTGTAAGCAGGATGGCATCGGGTTCTATTTCAAACCAAGGCTCTAAAACAAAGCGACGCTCATGCGCCCGTGGATGTGGAAGTTCTAGCTCTTCACTTTTACTTAGCAGTGAACCGTATTGAATAAGATCTAAATCAATAGTTCTTGGTCCCCAGCGTTCAATTCGCTCTCGCCCCATTGATTTTTCAATACCATGCAAGAGTGAGAGTAAATCTGTTGCTGGTAATTCACTTTCAACAATACACACGGCATTGAGATAGTCAGGCTGTTCTGGCCCACCAACAGGCGCTGTGGAGTAATAAGAAGAGACAATTCGAAAGTCAGTAGCTTCTTTCAACAGAGCCACCGCGATATCTAGATTCTCTTTTGGATTTCCAATATTTGCACCGAGTGCAATAACTGCCTTCATCGCTTACGTGTGACCTGCACGGCAATATCTTTAAGCACTGCATCTACGGGGGCTTGTGGCTTATGAACAGTAACCGTAGCTTCTAAAACTTTAGCGTGGTCTTTAAGAATGTGATCTGCAATGCGACCGGCTAATTTCTCAATCAAGTTAACTGGTTCAGTGGTTATGTGAGCTACAACTAAGTTCGTAATCTCTGCATAATTCACGGTGTCACTAATTTCATCGCTTTTAGATGCAGCCGTTAAATCAACGGTCAAGGCAACGTCAACAAAGAAATCCTGACCATTTTGGCGTTCATGATCAAAGAGGCCGTGATATCCAAAACCTGCAATACCAGTTAGAAATATCTGATCACTCATGAGTTAAGAACTTCCTTGTGAGGTTTCACAGAGTGAACTCTAACTCCCCAAATGCCCGATGTAGATAGGCGTTTAGTTAGCTCGATAGTTGCTGCTTCGCGCTCATCGGGATTGTCTCCACCAAGAAAGCGCTTACGTGATGCCCCGATTAACACTGGGTAGCCAAGGGCCACGAATTCATCAATGGAATCAATGATTTCCCAGTTGTGATGGGCATCTTTGGCAAAGCCTATGCCTGGATCAATAATTAAATTATCTTTAGTGATTCCGGCATCTAATGCTGCATCGACTCGTTCCTGTAGTTCTGAAATAACATCTGTAACTACATCGCCATAGACTGCCCGTGAATTCATATCTTTAGAGTGTCCTCGCCAATGCATCGCTATGTATGGAACGCCTAATTTCGCTGCTGTTGGCAACATATCTGGATCTGCTAATCCACCGCTGACATCATTAATGATTTGAGCGCCAGCTTCAATTGCAGCTTTTGCAGTACTTGCTCGCATTGTGTCGATGCTAATTCGTGCACCATCTTTTGCTAACTCTTTTATTACTGGGATTACTCGAGCACGTTCTTCTTCCTCTGACACGCGATCAACACCTGGCTTAGTTGATTCACCACCGATATCAATGATGTCAACGCCCTCAGCCAACATTTCGTGTCCACGATTTACTGCTGCTTCGAAATCATTATGGCGTCCGCCGTCAGCAAAAGAATCTGGTGTGACATTTAAAATGCCCATGACAATCATGGTGATTACCGAGTTGTAATTAAGCTAATCGCTTCAGCACGAGTTGCGGTGTTTTGTAATACTCCGCGCACAGCACTTGTCGTTGTGCGTGCATTGGACTTCTTAACTCCGCGCATTGACATACACAAATGCTCGCAATCAATAATCACAATTACACCCAGTGGGTTCAAGATTTCGACCATCGCATCAGCAATCTGTGTTGTTAGACGCTCTTGCACTTGTGGTCTGCGTGAATACATATCTACTAAACGGGCAATCTTGGAAAGCCCAGTGATTTTTCCGCTAGGGATATATCCAACATGTGCAACACCATGGAAAGGCGTTAGGTGGTGCTCACAGTGTGAAAAGACCTCAATATCACGCACAATTACTAGCTCCTCATGGCCAATATCAAAAGTTGTAGTTAAAACATCTTCTGGTGATTGCCATAGGCCTTCAAAGTTTTCTTTCATCGCCCTTGCTACGCGCGCAGGAGTTTCTTTTAGGCCTTCACGATCTGGATCTTCACCCAAAGCAAGAAGAAGTTCGCGCACAGCTTTTTCTGCGCGCGCTTGGTCATAAGGACCTGAAGCGCGACCATCGGTCACTGAGACTTTACTTATCGTCACTTGCAGACTTCTTTCGACGTGTTGGCTTCTTTGTCTCAGTTACTTCTTCAACAATTCTTTCGGGAACATCAACCGGAGGTTGTGTTGAAGGAATTCGAGTAGGTGAACCAGTCCAGGCTGGACGTGGAGTGACTGCACGAACCTTTTTAAAGATAACAGCAATATCGTCCTTGTTGAGAGTTTCCTTTTCAAGTAGTTCTAGGACCATCTCATCGAGGATTTTGCGGTTTGCAACCAAAATATCAAATGCTTCTTGATGAGCATTTTCAATAAGTGTGCGAACTTCGCGGTCAACAACGGCTGCGATGTTTTCTGAATAGTCACGTTGATGTCCATAGTCGCGACCCATAAACGGCTCAGTACTTCCACCACCAAGTTTGATTGCACCAATTGCTTCAGTCATTCCATATTGTGTGACCATCGCTCGGGCAAGCGCAGTTGCCTTCTCAATATCATTTGATGCGCCAGTTGAAGGATCATGGAAAATCAATTCCTCTGCTGCGCGGCCACCTAATGAATATGCCAATTGATCCAATAGTTCATTGCGCGTGGTTGAGTACTTATCTTCATCAGGTAGCACCATGGTGTAACCAAGTGCGCGACCGCGAGGCATGATTGTAATTTTGTGAACTGGATCTGTATGTGGCAAGGCATGTGCAACAAGTGCATGGCCTGCCTCGTGATAAGCCGTTACTCGGCGCTCAGAATCACTCATAATCCTTGATTTACGCTGTGGTCCAGCCATAACGCGGTCAATTGACTCATCAAGTTCTTTGTTAGTAATTAACTTCTTTTCTTCACGCGCTGTAAGCAAGGCTGCTTCGTTTAGAACGTTAGCTAGATCTGCTCCAGTAAATCCTGGTGTGCGACGTGCGTAATCCAAAAGTTTGACATCATCACTTAAAGGTTTGCCCTTTGCGTGCACGGCAAGAATTGCTTCACGTCCCTTGAGATCTGGGCGATCAACAGCAATTTGGCGATCAAAGCGTCCTGGACGAAGCAGAGCTGGATCCAAAACATCAGGTCGGTTAGTTGCAGCAATTAAAATAACTTTAGTGTTTTCTTCAAAGCCATCCATCTCAACTAGTAACTGGTTGAGAGTTTGTTCGCGCTCATCATGACCGCCACCCATACCTGCACCACGTTGGCGACCGACAGCATCAATTTCATCTACGAAAACAATTGCAGGTGCATTCTCTTTTGCTTGATTGAATAGATCGCGAACACGTGCGGCTCCAACACCAACAAACATTTCTACGAAATCAGAACCTGAGATCGAATAGAAAGGAACATTTGCTTCGCCGGCAACTGCGCGAGCAAGAAGAGTCTTACCTGTTCCTGGAGGACCAAAGAGCAGAACACCCTTTGGAATTTTTGCACCTAGCTCGCCGTACTTATCTGGGTTAGCCAGAAAATCCTTGATCTCATCAAGTTCGGCAATTGCTTCTTCAGCGCCAGCTACATCTTTAAACGTTGTCTTTGGAACGTCGTTACTTTGAAGTTTTGCTCTCGATCTTCCAAATTGGAATACCTTGTTTCCACCTTGAGCCTGGCTCATCATCCAGAAGAACAGGAATCCGATGAGTAAGAAAGGAACAATCGACATCAAGAATGAGACCAACAAGGACTGTGATGGGACCTTTACATTCCAGCCTTTTGTAGGTGGATTACCCGTTAAAGCATCGATAATCGTGGGTTCTTGGCGGGCCACATATGAGGCTTCTACCTTTGTTGCACCGTTAATTGGAGAACTTGGCTTAAGTATCAAGCGAATCTTTTGATCTTTATCAACAATGACTGCTGACTCAACAGAAGAGCGTGCAATGGCATCAAGTGCCTGTGAAGTTTCGATTTGCGTGTAGCGATTTCCTGCAGCGCTGATCTGACCAAAGACTGAAACACCAAGTATTGCGACAAGAATCCAAAACAATGGACCACGAAGTATGCGGCCAGAACGAGTTGTTGGCTTCTTAGACGGTGCTTTGCCCGAAAAGCTCTTTTTTACAGGGCTCTTCTTCTTTGACTTCTTAGCGTCAGTCATAACTTAATAGTCTCGTTTCGTAGGGAATGAATTCTTATGAATACATGTGCTTGGCAAGCACAGCAATAAATGGAAGGTTGCGATATTTCTCATCAAAATCTAGTCCGTAACCGATTACGAAATCAGGTGGAATTTCAAATCCAACGTATTTAACATCAACATGAACCTTTGCGGCTTCTGGTTTTCTCAAGATTGAGAGAATTTCAACACTTCCCACACCACGTGATTCAAGATTTGATTTAAGCCAAGAAAGCGTTAAGCCTGAATCAACAATGTCTTCAACAATTAAAACATTGCGGCCAGTGATGTCGCGATCTAAATCCTTCAAGATTCGAACGACTCCACTTGATTTGGTTCCAGAGCCATATGAAGAAACAGCCATCCAATCCATTTCAACGTGACGTTGAAGTGCACGTGATAGATCGGCAACAGCCATTACTGCACCTTTTAATACGCCGACAAGTAGAAGGTCTCTGCCTTCGTAATCTTTATCAACCTGTGCAGCAAGTTCTTTAATGCGTGCTTGCAAAGCTTCTTCGGTGACGATGACGCGTTCGATATCGCCTGAGATTGCTGCTAAATCCACGGTGCTCCCTATGGTTGGTGGCGTGAGAGCGAAAGTCTGCCCGAAAAACGCTCAACCTTCACACCGCCGGGTAAATGAGCGGGACCTTGGCCATTCCACGCACAAATCAGGGCCTCAACTGCGCCAACATGCTCGGCTGTGAGTGATCCTGATGGGGCGCCAGTGGCATAGATGGCTCGGCGGATAATTCGAGAACGGATAGCTCTAGGTAGGCCCTGTAAGTAGGAACAATCTAAATCATGGAGATCTAATCCAACAATCTCTTCTTCTGCCCATTGATCAAGTGCATCTGCATCATCTCTGAGTAAGTGCGAGCTACGAACTAATGCATCTGAAATTCCTGGACCAATTGTTTCTTCTAAAACTGGAAGTGCCTGCGTGCGCACCCGCACTCTGGCAAATTGTGAATCCTTATTGTGTGGATCATTCCATGGAGTTAAACCAATTTCACTGCAAGCGCTTTCGGTTTGTTCACGTGTAATTGCAAGAAAAGGTCGAAAATATTTTCCATTTACCTCTGCCATACCTGAAAGTGATCGTGTACCCGAACCTCGCGCAAGTCCAAGCAAAACGCTCTCAGCCTGATCATTGTGAGTGTGACCTAAGAAAACTGCATCGGCCTGCAACTCATCTAAAGCAACATATCGCGCCTTGCGTGCAGATGCTTCTAAACCTTCTGTAATTTCAACATTAACTTTCACAACGTTGCACTCAATGCCAAGTTCTTTCATTTGGACAACAACCTGGTTTGCTTGCTCACCAGATTTACTTTGAAGTTGATGATCAATTGTTACTGCAGAAAGTTGAATTGCTAGTTTCTTGACTTCTTGTGAGAGTGCATAAGCAAGAGCTAAGGAATCCGCACCACCTGATACAGCAACGACAATGCGATCACCGGCTTCCATTTTTTCTAGGAAGGGGCGAACTGCACTGCGAATAGCTGGCAGCTGTGAACTCATGCCTTAAGACTAGACCCGACCACCAAATGGCATTAAGCCCTTAATGCTGTAGATATTTGAGAACAGAAGGCCCTTGCCCTTGGAGTTGGCCTCCCACATCATGCCGTTTCCAGCGTAAATGGTGATGTGGTGAATCGTTGAAATTGTTCCCTTATAGGAATAGAACAGAAGATCTCCTGGCACCAACTCATTGAGTGAAACATGCTTTGTATAGCCCGAATACAGCGCCGAGTTAAGGCGATCCCAGTTAGGCCATCCCAAACCTGCATATTTATATGCGGCATAAACCAAACCAGAGCAGTCAAAAGTATTTGGTCCTTCTGAGCCCCAAACATATGGCTTTCGCGCAAGAACTTGAGTCTTAGCAAATGCCACAGCTTTATCTCGCTCTGCTTGGGTAGTTCTAATTGTCGAACGCCCCTTGAAGCCAATATTTGGCCATACATTCTTTTGCCCAACAGTTTGTGTCGCTTGGTTAGCTTGAGATTCTTCAAGCAAAGCCAACTGTCTCTGCTGTTCTAGAGTTGTTCTAACTTTTCTAGCACTCATCAACTCTTTCATCAAAGCATCTTGCACCTTTTGCAATTTTGCAACTTCTTGTGCTTGTTCAGCTTTTGCATCATCTGCAACTTTCTTTGCAGCTTCCACCTTTTCGGTTGCAGTTTCCTGCACAACCTTTGCATCATCTGCTGCCTTTTTCGCGGCTCGCGCAATTACTTCTGCGGCTTTAAAGCGATCGAGTGCAATTGAATTCTTTGTTCCTAAGTTACTTAATGTGCTTAATTGATCTATTAAATCCTGTGGTCCATTGGAACTAAGTAACGGTTCAATATCGGTCATGCTTCCACCCATAATGTAAGCATTTGTCGCAAGACGTCCAATAACTTGATGCGCTTCTGAAACTGAGGCGGCGGTTTCTGCTGCATATTGAGCTGCAGCACGCGCAGCTGCTACGGCCACCGCCAACTCTCTTTGAGCTTTCACATAAAGAGCAGTAGCTGCATTTGCTTTCGCAGTTAGAGTTCTAAGACTCTGATTGGCTTTAGCTAATTTTGCAGCCTGTGCATCGGCAGCTTTTTTCTTTGCAGCTTCGACTTTCTTTGCTGCTTCGATTTCAGCCAATGTTGGTTTGGGGGTCTTTGCCAGAGCCGGCGCTGTTGTGAGCGTCAGACCAAGGGCAAGAGCGAGTGAAATCGCTCGGTATTTTTTCAAGTTAAGACCTCCGGGGGAAGGCCTTAATAATAAATGGTGTTCTTTAGAAAACCGTGTGTTTAGGTGCTGGTGTCTCTAATTAGCTACATCACGGCGCACAAATAGGAATGACGCAACCGTTGCCCCAATGGCAACATAGATTCCACCAACTAGAAGTGCCTGTGAAAATTCGATTCCCTCTGAACGTCCAGTTGGGCCTCCGCCAGTTGCGATTGCATTGAGTTGCGCACCTGGAAGCCACTTTTCCCATGAGTTTTTAACTGCGATTAATAGGTTTTCAACAATCAGTAACCATAAAACACCATATGAAATTGCACTGATAGGTGATCGAAGTAGCAAACCAAGCACCATTCCAATGGTTCCAAAGCCAATGACTGAAATTGTGACGTTTATAAAGGTTGTAAAGATTGCATGGCGACCATCTGCGCCAAACCAAAGATCAGTTGAAACTTCGGCCCTTGGGGCCAAAATCACAGAGGCACCAATACTCACAATGGCTGACAAAACAATCATGAGCAAAGCAAACAACTTCATCGCAACGAATTTGCCAAGCAATATGCGCAGACGTCCAGGTTGTCGAACTAATAAATTGCGAAGAGTTCCATAGGTATATTCCTGCGCAGTTTGCGCGGCAAACACACAGAGGGCGATGATTCCTAAAAATCCACCTACATTGCTGAATCCCTGAACCCCACCTGTTGCAAGTCCTAGTACTTCGCGACCAACTGTGCGTCCACGATCAGAGTTTCCCTGTGGTGAATCAATGAGCAGAAATAAGAGTGATGAAAAGAGTGCGCTGAAGAATACAACTGCCCCCATGGTGCCAAAAAACAAAGTAGGGCGACGGAGTTTGCGTAGTTCTGCAAAAGCTACATTCCACATTATTTGTCACCTGTCATTTCAAAGAAAGTTTCTTCAAGGTTTGGTAACTGTGGTGTGAGCTGGGACAGAGTAATTCCTGCATTAAAGGCTGCGCGATTAAATTCAATAGCCCAATCAGCCGGACCCTGAACATGAACGGCTCCATCTCGAATAGTTGCATGGTGTCCTGCTTGCTGCGCAATTGCTAATAACAAAGTTAAATCATTCTCATTCGCACCTTTAGCGATAATCACTGGCTGTTGGCTCAGCATTAAATCACTCATTTTCCCAGTGAAAACAACTTCACCCTTGCGAAGCATGACTAGGTAATCACTTATCAATTCAAGCTCTGAAAGTAAGTGAGATGAAACAAAGACTGATGTTCCATCATTAGCTAGAGAGCGAAGTAGCGCGCGGACTTCTTGAATACCTTCTGGATCTAAACCGTTTGTTGGTTCATCTAGCATTAACAACTTTGGGTTTGGTAACAATGCAGCTGCAATACCTAAACGCTGTTTCATTCCAAGTGAATATGTCTTGAATTTAGATTTCCCGCGATCACCCAAACCAACTTGTTCTAACAATCCTTGGACACGATCTGTTGAGAATCCGCCCAGAGTTGCAAGAACATTCAAATTTTCTTTTCCGCTCAATGCTGGATAGAAAGCTGGTCCTTCAATCATTGCGCCAACCCGTGGTAAATATCTCTCGGGATGCTTAATTGATTCACCCAAGATTTCGCCTGTGCCACCGCTTGGAGTGATAAGTCCAAGGAGCATGCGCATTGTGGTTGTCTTGCCCGAGCCATTAGGCCCAACAAAGCCACAGATGGTTCCAAGTGGAACTTCGAAGGTGGCATGGGAAACCGCCACTTGATCTCCATATTTCTTGCTTAGGTCTGTAACTGAGATTGCCGTATTGGACATGGGTGCAATCCTGCCATATCAATCAAGGCACAGTTAATTACTTGTTAATACTTTATCAACGAGCCTAAAATTGAGATTAAGAGCCACATTTTCCACATATGCTCAAACAGTGAGCTGAGCAGCCACAAGGACCACTGATAGCAAACTTAAGTAAGTGATCGACCACTGAAATATCTTGGCTGCAGTCTTTGCGTAGTTTTCAGATCCTTCTTTTAATGCAATTAACTCACGGGCAAAGACAAGACCTAACAAGATCGTGACAACCATTGACCATAATGGAAGATCGGCAGAAATAATCAGCCAGATCGAACTAGCGATCATCATGATTGTGTGGAACCACATCTCTTTGTGGACTCTAGCCTTGGTTGCAACAACAGGAAGCATTGGAATACCTGCGGCTGAATAATCATCTTTGTATTTAATTGCTAGCGCCCAAAAGTGTGGTGGCGTCCAAAAAAAGATAACCATAAAGAATGCAAGTGCAGTCGTTGAGAGTGAGTCTGTCACGGCAGCCCAACCAATAAGAACAGGCATACATCCTGCTGCTCCGCCCCAAACAATGTTTTGTGAGGTTCGTCGTTTCAGAGCCATTGTGTAAACAAAAACATAAAAAGAAATTGCGATAAGAGCAAGAAATGCGGCTAATGGAGTTGTAAACATCCAAAAAATTAACAATGAAATAATTCCAATTATTGTTGCAAAAAAAGTTGCACTTGTCTTACTCATTACTCCAGTGACAATTGGTCGCTTTGCAGTGCGTGCCATTAATTTGTCGATGTCACTTTCAATAACCATATTGAAGGCATTGGCACTTCCTGCAGCTAATGTTCCTGCAAGGATTGTTGCTGCAGCCAGTGAGAATGATGGAAGGCCTTTTGCGGCCAAGACCATGGCAGGCAATGTCGAGACTAGGAGCAGTTCAACCACCCGAAGCTTCATCAGATCGAGGTAGCCCCGCATAACTGTGCTCACTGCCTTAGATTAACTCAGCATCCTCGTGCATTCTTCCCAGTTTCCTCTCAGGCAAAAGGGCTACTTTCTCTTTAACGAAAGGACCACATCATGACACCCGATAAGAAGCCCGAATGGTTCCAACTAGCAGATGCAGATAATTCAGCATCTATTCGCAAGATTTCTAAGGGTTTGCCGATTATGGCCCTGGTTGCTGTGGCAGCGATTATTGGAGTTGGGGCAATCTATGGACAACCACAAGGACAAAACCTTGCAAGTGCGACTGAAACTCTTGCTCCTGCAGTTTTGGAATCAACTCAAATATCTACACAATCCGAATCGGTCCCTGCATCAATTAATAATGCACCTGCCGGCACTACATCGGTCGTAACACCTATCGCACCCAAAGCTCCATCTGGAGTTGCTAACCCTCTGGCAAAAAAGCCAATGGGTGGGGGCGATGATGAAGATGAGGATGATGAAGATGAGGATGAAGGCGATGACGACTAAGTCATAGCCATTACAGTTAGGGCATGCGCCGTAACTATCTAGCAGTTTTATTAATAGCATCACTCTGTGTCATAGCAACACCGGCACAGAGTGACGTTGTTTCTGCTGATACAAAGATGTCTCTTGTGAAGACCATTACTGGTGACATCTCACCAAAGTCAGTGCGATCTTCCGGCAATGGCTTAGTAAGTGCACATAACATGATGTATCGACACAGTGTCACTATTTATGACGCAAATACTTTTGAACTGGTTAAAACGGTTTCAGACTCTGTTCAGCTCTCCAAATTTGGCTATTCAAAATACACATCCACCTATAGAGGAGCACCCGTAGAGGGCGCTTTTTCAGCAGATGGTAAATACCTCTATGTAACTAACTATGCGATGTATGGCAAAGGTTTTAACCGTGAGGGCCACGACATATGCTCACCCGCATCAAAATTTGACTCAAGCTTTCTCTACCGAATCAATCTAGCTAGCTATGAAATAGATAATGTCTATCCAGTTGGTTCAGTCCCTAAAGTTGTTGAAACAACTCCTGATAACAAGTTTGTGCTCGTTTCGAACTGGTGTTCTTATGACCTCAATGTCATCTCGGTAGAATCACAAAAAGTTGTTAAGACGATTAAAATTGGGCGCTATCCGCGGGGTATTGCAGTGAGCAATGATTCCAAGTTTGCTTACGTTGCCGAAATGGGTGGCAGCCGAATTCATGTAATTAACTTGGAAGATTTCTCCGTCTCCTATATTCCAATTGGAAGCAACCCACGAGCAATTGTCCTATCTCCTGATAATTCCATGATGTATGTGACGATGAATTTATCCGGCAAAGTTGCATCTTGGGATCTTGTAAACAACAAAGCTGGTAAGTCAGTCAAAACTGGAAAAGCTGCACGAAGCCTTGCTATTTCTAGCGATGGCACTGCACTCTTTGTAGTCAATTTTGTAAGTGACACTATGTCAAAAGTACGCACCAGTGACATGAAAGTATTACAAAATATAAAAGTGTGTAATGAACCAATTGGTATTACTTATGACTCTCCAACCTCACGCACATGGGTTGCTTGTTATGGTGGATCAGTCAAGATTTTTGATAATAAATAATTAAGGGGTAGTCGGCGTTTCAGAAATCACCGCTGGAATATTTGGTGCAGCGATTCTGCCTAACAATCTATCTATGGCTGCCCGTGCTTTAGCACTTGATTTTGCACCTCTTGAAATATCATCGGCCAAAGTAACAAAGACATACTCACGATCAGTTGATTCAACATAACCGGCCAAAGTCACAGTTCCGTTGAGAGTTCCTGTCTTTGCTCGAACTAACCCCACCGCACCTGGCGCTGTGGTTAGAAATCGTGATCGCAAAGTTCCAGAAACTCCACCAACAGGCAGGGATTCATAAAGAAGCGAGTATTTTGGATCTTTACGAAGTTGATAGAGAAGCTGACCCATCATGCTGGCAGTTATACGATTTTCTTTAGACAACCCGCTGGCATCTTTTGTGACTAGCTTGCTGGGATTAATTCCATACTCAACAAGCAAAGCCTCAAAAACTTGGGCAACGCCTTTGTCACTAAATGAATTTCCGGCAGCCCGTGCAGACAATCGAGCCAGTCTTTCAGAAAGGTTATTTTCACTCCACATAATTGTGTAGTCCAGTATCTTGAATATTTCTGGTGACTCATCGCCAACGATGAACTCACCGGCATTTAGCAAAGTTTCATCACTACTCACTGCCTTCATCACAGGTTTGAATCCACGCTTAGCCCAAAAAGCTTTGAGATTTGAAACATCTTGGGAATACAACTTTGAGTACAAAACTGTAATTCCCTTGAGTGAACCTTTATTGCTCTTCTTAACGGCACTTAGAGTGTTGAAAGCCAAATACGGTAGTGATGCTCGATCCATTTTTTCAGCAACACTGTGACTCAAGCTAATCCAAGGATCATTACTCCCCTGGATTACTAAAGTTTTTTCATTTACTCCAAGTGAGATATTCGTTGTGAAACGAGATTGCATATCTAAATATTTGATTGCAACAGCTCCAGCAAAGATCTTCATCACTGATGCAGGTTTGCGCTGTGAAAAGGCGTTCTTTTCATAAACAACTTCACCTGTTGTTCCATCAATCAAAATCATTGCAGGGTTAGAAAGAGATGGCTGTTGTAAGAGCTCCTCAAAAGCCGCTGGGATTGAGGCTGGGGATAGCACGGCACTTGCAGGTGCTGCGGTAAGAACCGTAGCTAGTGCAAGAAGAACTATGAATCTAGGAGAGCGCATCTGCCTGTTAACGCCAAAGTGATGCAATAAGGATATTTGTGGTCGTGAGGCCAACTAATACAAGCAATGTGTTTTTAGTCAAAATAGGTTTCTTAAGATTCATGTAGCCAATTACAAGAATCACAAGAAGGATTAACAATTTAACCCCCACTTTTGTGTGGTTAAGAACTTCATCTGGATGAACGCTCCCCCACATGCCCACCATTGCAAGGCCGGCAATAAGTGCAGTAAGGCTGGCATGCAATATTCCTGGGTTAAATTTGCGTGGATTCTTATTCCACTGGAGTAGCAATAAAACAAGAATTGCAACTACGCAAAGGAGGTGGACTGCATAAAGAACCGTATTGATAGCTGACATGCATTCAGTTTAGAGTGCCTACATGTCTAATCCAACTACCCCGGCCTCAATTGGCCCAGGTGAATTCTTCCCAGTAGTTGGTGTTGGACCTCACGAAAAACCGTGGCCAGAAGGCGCTCAATATGATCCTGAGTTACTGCTCAATGGTGATCGCAGAAATGTTTTAGATTACTACCGATATTGGACTGTTGAAGCTATCGTCGCTGATCTTGATTCAAAGCGTCACAAATTGCAGATTGCTATTGAAAACTGGCAACATGATTTGAATATTGGATCAATTGTCCGTACTGCAAACGCATTTAATGTCTCTGGTGTTCATATCGTTGGAAAGCGTGACTGGAACAAGCGCGGTGCAATGGTGACAGATAGGTATTTAACTGTGCACCATCATCCAACTGTTGAAGATTTTGCAGTGTGGTGTAAAGAAAATGAGTTACCAATTATTGGGATAGATAACGTTCCAGGATCTAAACAACTTGAATCCGCACAGCTTCCTGAAAAATGCGTCCTCTTGTTTGGTCAAGAAGGTGCAGGAATGTCAGATGAAGGAATTGCTGTGTGTGAAGTGCTTTATGAAATCAATCAATATGGTTCGACAAGATCAATGAATGCATCTGCTGCCGGAGCAATTGCTATGTATCACTGGGCATTGCAGCACTTGCCGCGATGAAAAGAATATGGCTCACACGTAATTTAATTCTGCTTACTATTGTTTCACTTGCTCAAGATGCCGCTAGCGAACTTCTTTATCCACTACTCCCAATTTTGCTCACAGGTGTTATTGGTGCTGCGCCATTAGCTCTAGGTCTAATAGAAGGATGTGCTGAAGCGGCGGCAGGTTTTACCAAGTTAATTAGCGGAAAATCTAGTGATCGTTTGGGTCGCAAGCCTTTTGTTATTTCTGGATACACGTTGGCTGGTGTAGGCAAAGCATTTGTAGTTGTTGCAACATCTTGGCCTCTTGTTTTTCTTGGTCGTGTTACAGATCGCATTGGCAAAGGCATGCGCAGTGCACCACGTGATGCCTTAATCGCTGATTCTGTAGACAAAGCTCACCTTGGCAAAGCTTTTGGTTTCCACCGCACAGGCGACAATATTGGCGCTGTAATCGGACCTGGCATTGCGCTAATTGCTTTAGCAATGCTCGATGGTGATGTGCGAGCAGTTGCAATGTGGGCATTGATTCCAGCAATAATTTCTGGGTTGCTCACCTTGTTTATAAGAGAAAACTTTGTAAAGCCAAAAAAGGTTGAAGTTAAAGTCAGGGTAAAACATCCACCTTTACCAGCACCACTTAAAAGGTCGATTACAATTTTGGTACTCATTCAACTAACAAATATTCCAGATGCGCTTTTATTACTGCGCTTATATGACATTGGATTTTCAACTCAGGGTGTAGTTCTTTCATACATGCTCTTTAGCGCTGTAACAGTCTTAGCAGCCTATCCGGGTGGTGCAATTGCCGATAAATACTCACCAAGAATTGTCTATTCCGTTGGTTTAGTTGCTTTTGCTGCGGCCTATGCAACCTTAGGGTTAACACAAAACCACACAGTTGCACTCATTGCTTTAGCACTCTACGGATTGTTCCCAGCGCTTACTGATGGAGTTGGTAAGGCTTGGATAGCAGGATTAAGTGAAGCAAATCATCGTGGTCGTGCTCAAGGCGTTTACCAAGCATCAATGAACTTTGCCATTCTCGGTGCCGGTATTTGGGGTGGTGCACTGTGGAGTAAAGGCGATATTCAGTGGCCTCTTGTTGTCGCTGCTATTGGTGCACTTATTGGTGCGATAGTTCTTGCAACAATCCATCTACGGCGCGCTCGATCATAACAAGCGTCTCTTCATAGACTTCACTGGATTGGTCATACGGATCTGGAACTTCTAATTCATTGAATTGTGCTGACGCAGGATCAATTGTCGATAGAGCTGGATCAAAGCAACGTAGGTAGAAAACTTTGCTCCGGGAGTCATTATCTGGTGCAAGTTCAATTATCTTCTTATAGTTATTTGAATCCATCACCAAGATTAAATCTGATTCAAAGAAATCACTTGATTTAAATTGGCGCGCAGAGTGGGAGTATTTGTATCCAGCTTTTTCCCAGGTTTTTTGCGAAGTTGGGTGTGCTCCTTGACCAATATGCCAAGCACTTGTTCCAGAACTATCAACGATGATCTTGGGTGAGCTCCACTGTGCTGTGCGATTTGATAGAACTGCTGCAGCCATAGGTGAGCGACAGATGTTTCCCATACAAACCATCGTTATACGGATTTCAGGCAGGGTTTTTAGATGCTCAATCAAGCCTGCGGCTCTTCATCTAGCGTCTCCTGCACTGACTTCAGGCGACGTTCAATCTCATCGGCCTCATCAGTACGGCCCTGCATACGAATGATTTTTGCAATTCTTGTCTCAACATCAACAATAAATTCAAAGTCTTTAGGCTCATCTTCACTCACCACTGAGAGCACCTGCTCCAAAGTGGCTAAAGCATCATCGAATTTCTCGAGCAAAATCTGTGCTTTGCCGTATTCAAATTGCGCAAAAGTTTCACGACGATGATCATGCCCAGTTTCAAAGACATCAACTGCTTTACGGGCAGTTTCAAGGGCTAATTCACCCTCACCTAATTCAATTAAGCATGATGCGATTTTTTGATCACAGCGAGCAACATGAATGACTTCTTTATTGCGCTTAAATAGCGCGCGGGCCTCTTTAAATGCGTCAATAGATCTTTCATAGTTTTTTAGTTCACGCTCGGCACAACCTATGAGATGTAGATCGTTTGCTGCACCAATTTCATTTCCATCTACTAAATGCTCTTGTGCGCACTCATTCATTGTTTCGACAACTTTGTCATACTGCTTTGAGGTGTACCACCACTCGCCTAATGTGCAAGCAAGTTCTAGTGCAATCGGTGACTTGTTCTCGCGCAAAATTTCTACTGCCTTGCTCATTGCAGTAGCAGCTTCATCCATGCGCTTTAATTGGTTTAAGTTATAACCGATTGCAGAATATGCCTGAGCTAAGCCTTCACTTGGCGCACTGTCTCCAAGTGTTGAGTAAATATCGCGCGCAGTTTCAGCTAACGCTAATGCTTCATCGTATTGTCCACGTGCATAAATTCGAGCACTTAATTCATAATATGTGCTGGCACGTTCTTCGCCATCTACTTCAGGAATTCGATCCCAAAGCATTTCCTCGGTGATGAGTTCTTCCATGTCGTCATCTTCACTCACGAGTGTGACTCTATACGCTAACTCTTAGGCACGAGTGGGAATATCGATCTGTGGCACACGCCAATTCCCAATCTTTTCTCGCCCGGCTTGCTCAATAATTGCTGTGGTTACTTTTCGAATTTGTTGCACAGTCTTTGCATCAAAGCTGTAGCCCCAGGGGCAGCGATTGGCCATTGCACACACCCAGGCATTAGTGCCCAGGTTCAACACTCCTGCCCCGCTAGGTGCTGCGTAGTAGGTGCTCATCGCAACAAAGCCCTTCTCTGTAGGGCTGATAGTTGATCGTGCCAATACTTCAACGCCAGGACCTTTTGTTCCCATCGCCGTATCGGCTTCGTAGCCGTAAATCCCCTTAATTTTGCCGGCTTTACCGAGAGTATCAAATGGCCAACTTTGTGCAGCCTGCACTTCTAAATCTTTTTTAATTCCAACTGCAAAAAACTGTGATCCCATAAACAAAGATTCCGGTTGATTAATGTCACGATAAGGAATTCTCTCATTCATTGTTCGGTCAATGAGATATATTTTTGCATACGCAGTATTGCCACCAAAGACTAACAAGTTCGTGCCCTCATTGATTTCTTTTTCAATCACATCGCGCATCGCCTGAGTCCAGTACTCACTATGCCCACCCAGAACAATGGAGGCAGAGTTAATCTCAGGCGCTTTATCTAAATCGATATCCGTTAGGTAATTGATATCTAAGTTGAGTTGTTCCATTAACTGAACAAGAGGTTGCTCCATATATCTAAATTGCCCAGAGCCATCACCGTCATAGGGACGATCAAGTGAAACCGAAATGGCTCTGGTTTCTCTTTGTCCATCAGCACCTTTATAGAGTGACTCTCCGCCCCACTGGTTATATGCCTGCCACGTGAGAACTGAAGAAACAAAAGTCACATCACTTGGCACTTGTCCAGTAATTACAAGTGGAACAAATGTAGATCGGTAACCTAAAGATTTTAATTTAACTAGATACTGACCTGGTGGAGTCGATTGCGTTGCTGTAATTTGCTTTGCATTTTTAATTGTTGTGATTAAGCGAGCGCCAGCTCCTTTGTAATATCCAATACGATAGAGCGAGACATCTACGGATCTAGCACCCATGATTTTCAAGGATGCACTCTGCCCACAACCAATGCTTGCCTGATCGAAATAACCTTCAACCCGCTTGGCTTCTTTGCGCCGAGTGAAATCTGCGCTAAAGCGCATCACAACATCTGAATCCCAGTTCTTGTTTCCAGCCTTTGCATTCTCGGCCTTTACCCAACCGGCTTGCCAGTTACATTCTTGCGCCGGCGCAGAAACCGGTGCCATCAGCCCAAGGACTAAGAGAGAAACCAAGGCAAGGCGCACCCGCCAACCTTAAACTCGTTTCAAATAGATGGCCCTCTGGGCTGAGCTAGAGGGGCAGGCTTGGACAGAGCCGTATGGCTATTTTCCAGATGCGAATGGTTTGCATCTAGGTTAAAATCTGAGCATGCACATCCCTGATGGCTTTATTGATGTCCAAACCTCAGCGATCTTTGCAGGCTTAGCTGCCGCAGGAGTTGCAACTGCGCTCAAAGGCGCTCGCACCCAACTTGATGAAAAAACCGCGCCTCTAGCCGGATTAACCGCAGTCTTTATCTTCGCTGTTCAAATGCTCAACTTCCCTGTTGCTGCAGGAACAAGTGGTCACTTACTCGGAGGCGCACTTGCCGCCGTTTTGGTGGGGCCGTGGGCTGCAACATTGGCATTAGCTGTTGTGTTGATCATGCAGGGGTTCTTATTTGCTGACGGCGGATTAACTGCAATTGGCTTGAATGTTTTTAACATGGGAGTAATTGGTGTGTGGGCTGGCTATGGAATCTTCCTAGTGCTGCGCAAGATTTTGCCAAAGAATAAATCTTCAATCTCTTTAGCTGCAGCAATTGGTGGATTGTTATCAGTTCCAGCAGCAGCGGTCGGATTCACTATCCAATATGCAATGGGCGCGACTGCCACTTTCTCGGTATCTACTGTATTAGGTGCAATGGTTGGAACACATGTCTTGATTGGTATTGGCGAAGCCTTTATTACCGGCTTAACAGTGAGTGCGGTTTTAGCAAGTAGAAGTGATTTGGTTTATGGATGGAAAAATAATGTTCAAAAGTTGGAGATCCGAAGTGCTAACTAATCGAAAGTTTTATCTCTCTGGATTAGTCGTTTCTCTATTTCTTGCCGGCGTTATATCTTTTTATGCTTCATCTTCTCCTGATGGCTTAGAAAAAGTTGCTGAGGACATTGGCTTTATTCAAACAGCTAAAGAGCACACAAATTCAAAAGGAACTCTGGCAGATTATGGAGTTAAGGGAATTGAAAATGAGCGCGCATCCGTGGGAGTTGCTGGCGTTATCGGTGTAGTCGGAACTGCAATTGTTGCTGGTTTTGGATTTAAGTTGCTTGCACGTAAACCAAAAAAGGATAGAAATTAGACTCGAGCAGGAGAACCATCACCACGGACATGATGTGGGAGAGCGGCTCTACCTACATCGCCACTCTTTAGTTCACTCCCTTCCATCTCACCTTAAAATCATTGCTGCCATTGCATTTATTTTGATCGTTGTCTCTACCCCCATTACTCAATGGGGGGCATTCATCGCCTACTTCCTGTGGCTGCTAACGGTGGTCTTCATTGCAAAAATACCTTTTCCTCTTCTTTTTAAGCGCGCATTGATTGAAATTCCCTTTATCTTCTTCGCAATACTGATGCCATTTTTTGGGACGGGAGAAAAGATTCAAGTCGGTCCTTTTGATCTATATCGCGAAGGTTTAATTGCCGGCTCTGGAATCGTTGCTAAGGGAACTCTCGGTGTTATGACTGCAATTATTTTGTCTACATCAACAACAGCCCGAGAAATTCTTCGGGGCCTTGAGCGCTTGCGACTACCGGTTCTAATGGTGCAGATTGCCTCTTTCATGTTGCGCTATGTAAATGTTGTAAACGATGAAATGGAGCGCATGAAGGTTGCGCGCGAGTCACGTGGTTTCGAAGCAACCGGAGTTAAGCACTGGAAAGTCTTGGCAACAGCTGCTGGTGCATTATTCATTCGCTCTTATGAGCGAGGGGAAAGAGTTCACCTTTCTATGTTGTCTCGTGGATATGAAGGGGTTTTGCCCCATGAAGAGCAGATTGAACACAAAGCCACAGTCTGGCTCAAAGCAATGATGTATCCACTTGTTGCTGCAATTATTTTTATAACTCAGTTTCTGATTGGAAAAATGTAATGAACACGCCTAGCCTAGAAATCAAAGAGCTCGCCTTTGCATATCCTGATGGCAATCAAGCTCTTTTCGGTGTAAACCTCTCCATCCAAAAGGGAGAACGTGTTGCACTTCTTGGGCCAAATGGTGCTGGTAAAACAACTCTTGTAATGCATATGAATGGCATCCACCCAACATCTCATGGCTCAATTCATGTTGCGGGACAACTCGTTGATTCTAAGAACAAAGAGTCAATCAAGGAGATTCGCTCGAAAGTTGGAATCGTTTTTCAAGATCCTGATGACCAGCTGTTCATGCCAACAGTTGCAGAGGATGTTGCATTTGGTCCTTACAACATGGGGCTGCGGGCAGATGAACTCAATGCAGTGGTTAATGAAGCGCTAGAGCTGGTTGGAATGCTCGAATTTCGCGATCGACCACCGCATCACCTTTCATTTGGGCAACGACGCAGAGTTGCAGTAGCAACCGTGCTTGCGATGAAGCCAGAAATCCTGGTTTTAGATGAGCCATCATCAAATCTTGATCCAGCTAGCCGGCGTGAATTAGCTGATATTTTGCGCTCACTCGACATCACGATAGTCATGGTTACCCATGATCTTCCATATGCCCATGAGATTTGTGCTCGCTCAGTTATTTTAAATGGCGGCATCATTGTTGCCGATGGACCAACTCAATCAATTCTTACAAACACAGCCCTACTAGCTGCAAATCGTCTTGAACTACCCGTTGGATTTGTTATCTAAACAATTTGATTCGCTGCTGGCCAATAGCTGCTCCGAGTAAAACAATCAAAGCTCCGACTGGTTCGTTCCAAACAATAGATTCACCTAGGAAGATAATTCCAACGATTACGGCAACTACCGGCGTCACATAAGTAACAGTGCTTGCAATAGCACTGCCTGCTGCTTCCATAATTCTAAAGTTCCATATATAGGCAAAACCACTTCCAAAGACTCCTAGCGCAATCATTGCTAAGACTGGGCCGGCACGATATTCATCTTTTGCAATTCCATCAATGAGATAGAACGGAAGTAGCGTGAGAGCACCTGCAGAAACTTGTGCCGCTGCGATTGCTTCAGGTTGTAATTTGTGTGGCAAAACATATTTGCGTGAATAAGGAAATGAAACTCCATAGCAAGTAACTGCAAAGAGAAGAGCAACTACGGCAATGATTGGGTTGGCACCCAAGCCATTCCAGACACCAAGAACCGTCAGAACGCCAACAAAACCGAGTAGTAGACCTACAACTTGGTAGTTCTTAGGTTTCTCTTCACGAAATGCGATCATGATTGCAAGCAAAGTCATTAACGGTGTTACAGCATTAATAATTCCAGCCAAAATAGAAGTGACTTTTGTTTCAGCAAAAGCAAAGAGAAATCCTGGAATTACATTTAATAGCAACGCCACAACCCATAAATGCAGCCACAACTTCTTATCTTTCGGAAGCTCAATTCCCTTATAGCGAGCCCAAAAAACTAAGGTGAGTGCGCCTAGGGAAACACGGCCAAAAGCCACGCCGATGGGGGTTAGGAACTCAAGACCCATTTTGATGAAGATAAATGAGCATCCCCAAACAATGCCTAAAGCGATATACACACCGATCCAACTTGAACTGTTTTTTTGAGTAGCCGAGTGTGAATGCACCCGGTAATGATGGCATAAACATTGATAGCGGCTGCTTTAGCCGATGGTAAAGAGAAGGAATAATCCACGGTAGAATTAACCCGTTGATGCAACCGCATCAAAGAACTTCCCCCAAGTGCTGCACATGCAGCACTACATGCGAGTCTTATCACCACCCTGACGGCCATTGAGCGCCGATCACACCCGAGACGCGCTTGTCGTCTCGATTGGTATGTATTTCTATGTCATTAACACCTCGTACTTCAGCGCCCGGAAAAGCCCGTCGCGCAGCATCAGTTGGTAAGCCTAAGCGAGCAAAGAAAGCTGCATTTAAAGCAGCTGATCCAAAGGCTCGTCACACAACTGCACAAAAGAATGCACGTAAAAGCGCTGCAACTACTTCTAAAACAGGTAAGCCTGCATCAACTCGTCGTTATTCAGATGTTGATTCAACAACACAGTCAAAGAAGCAAGAGCGCTTAACTGATCGTTCAAAGCTTCG
>JBIIJO010000011.1:0-18244 GCA_044233685.1 Candidatus Planktophila sp. | reverse complement strand
GCCTTGATGGTTCATTCGTTCCACTAGTCGACACAATCGCAGCATTCGAAGCACTTGCAGATGGAAAGTATGACCATATTCCAGAACAAGCATTCTTCATGTGTGGTGGTCTTGATGACGTAGAGCGCAAGGCTGCCGAACTAGCAGCAAGTATCGGAAAGTAATTAAACAATGACACTTAAAGTCGAACTCGTATCTCCATCAGAGTGCGTCTGGTCTGGCGAAGCATCATTTGTTTCTGCCCGAACAGTCGAAGGTGATCTCGGTATTTTGACCGATCACGCACCGCTCTTTGGAGTACTTGTCGATGGTGCAGTCAGTATAAAAGGAACAGATGGGACCACCACGCAGTTCACTGTAAGTGGTGGATTCCTATCTGTTGCTAATAACCGAGTTTCTATTCTTACAGAGACGGTTAATAAGTAGTTTATTTGAGGTAATGCTCGGTTTCGATTACACGAACCGTCTTAGATTTTCCTCGCATCACAATTGACTGGCTCACAGCGCCAAAGCTGGTGTATCGAATCCCTTTGATTAGCTCTCCATCAGTGATGCCTGTTGCTGCCAAGAAAACATCGTCAGAATTGACTAAATCACGCGTTGAAAGAATTGGCCCAGAGTTTTTGCCATCAATATGGAGTTGTCCTTGAATGGCACCGCCCAAGCAGATCATTGCAGCGGCGGTAATAACGCCTTCCGGAGTTCCACCAATGCCCATGAGCAGATCTATTCCAGTGTTAGGACGTGCAGTTTCAATTGCTGCAGCAACGTCACCATCTTGGATGAGGCGAATACGCGCACCACATTCACGGATCTCTTTGATAAGTTGCTCATGACGAGGCCGATTAAGAACAACAACAGTCACATCACTAATTGCTAAGTTCTTTGCTTTAGCAACAGCTGCAATGTTCTGCGCAGTTGTTGCGGTGATATCGATGACGTTAGCTGCTTGGGGACCAGTAGCAATCTTGTTCATGTAGAAGGAAGTCTTTGGGTCATACATCGAGCCACGCGGTGCCAGGGCAATAACTGAAATCGCACCATTCATTCCATTTGCCGTTAGAGATGTTCCATCAATGGGATCAACTGCCACATCACACGCTGGCCCCTCTTGGTTTCCAACGCTTTCACCGTTGTGCAACATTGGGGCGTTATCTTTTTCGCCTTCACCAATGACTACAACGCCAGCCATATCAACTGTGTTGATCATCTTTCGCATTGCTTCAACTGCAGCTTTATCTGCTAAATCTTTTTGACCACGGCCAACCCAAGGAGCAGCAGCCAGGGCTGCAGTTTCTGTTACACGGATGAGTTCAAGTGCTAAGTTGCGATCTGGAATTGCCATTATTCTCGTCTCACATTCGCTCCTAGGCCCTGTAATTGCTCGGCAAAGTTTGGATAACCACGATCAACATGGAAAGCCTGATCAATAGTTGATTCACCTTCACTCACTAGTGCAGCCAGAATTAAGCCTGCACCAGCACGAATATCGTGAGCTTCAACTGGAGCACCTGAAAGCTCTGGAACGCCTTCAATAGAGGCGTGATGACCATCCACTGAAATCTGAGCACCTAGGCGGCTGAGCTCATTAACAAACATGAAGCGTGATTCAAAGACGTTTTCAGTCACTAAAGAGTGACCATCTGCAATTGAGTTGAGGGCAATAACCATAGGCAATAAGTCTGTTGGAAAACCAGGGTAGGGAAGTGTTGCAACGTCAATTGCTTGAGGGCGAACATCCATGCGCACACGAATTCCATCGGCAGTGGTTGTAACAATTGCGCCAGCTGATGCCAGTTTCTCAAGTGGTAATTCAAGATGTTCGGCGCGTGCTCCGTGAATAGTAATGTCACCGCGTGTCATTGCAGCAGCAAAAGCCCATGTTCCAGTGATGATGCGATCTGGAATCGTTGCATGTGTAGTTGGTTTCAACTCATTCACACCAGTAATGGTGATTGTTGGAGAGCCTAAACCTTGAATGTTTGCACCCATGGAAATTAAGAACTCTCCTAGATCCACTAAATCTGGTTCACGAGCTGCGTTATCAATAGTTGTTACACCTTTAGCTAAAACAGCTGCCGTCATGATGTTTTCGGTGGCACCAACGCTTGGGAAATCTAAATCAATAACTGCGCCAGTTAATCCATGAGGAGCTTCGGCAACTACATAACCATGTTCAATATGGGCCTTAGCTCCTAGGGCTTCAAGACCCTTGATATGAAAATCTAATCCACGAGATCCAATTGCATCTCCGCCGGGCAGTGCAACTTCTGCTTGGCCAACACGGGCAACTAAAGGTCCAAGTACGTTAATTGATGCACGCATTTTGCGCACCAAGTCATAATCGGCGCGATGTCCTGGTGTTTGTGGAACATTAATACTTACTTGAGATTGGCTGCGGATGACTGTGCAGCCAAGGCGGGTTAAAAGATCGGCCATGATGTCCACATCAGCGATATCTGGCACATTAGTGATGGTGGTTTTGCCAGTAGCTAGTAATGAGGCAGCCATGAGTTTTAGAACTGAGTTCTTAGCCCCAGAGATTGTGACCTCACCACGCAGTGGAGTGCCGCCAATTACGCGGAAACGGTCGTGAGATGCCATAGCCGCAGTCTACTTATAGGCTACGGGCATGGTTAATTTAACGCGCATTTACACCAAGACAGGCGATGACGGCACAACCTCACTGGGGGACATGAGTCGAACATCTAAAAACGATCCACGCCTTGAGGCCTATGCAACCGTTGACGAAGGCAACTCTTCAATCGGAGTTGTTCTAGCAACTGATGAATTATCTGATGAAGTGCGCGCATTGTTAGTGCGAATTCAAAACGATCTCTTTGATGTTGGCGCAGATCTTTGCACGCCGGTTGTTGATGCACCCGCCTTTGAACCATTGCGTGTTCTTGAATCTCAAGTTGTTTATTTAGAAGAGCAGATTGATAAGTTCAATTCAGAGCTTGAATCTTTGCGCTCTTTTGTATTACCTTCAGGAACACCTGCAGCTGCCCACCTCCATGTTGCTCGCACCGTAGTTCGTCGCGCAGAGCGCCGCACATGGGCCGCAATCCACGCTTTTGGTGGAGGAGTGAATCCATTAACAGCTAAGTACTTAAACCGTTGCTCAGATCTTCTCTTTGTTTTGGCACGTTATGCAAACAAGGAAATTGGGGACCAACTATGGGTCCCAGGAGCTAACCGTTAGTTTGTAGCTGATTTATAAGTAGTACTTGGAATTTTCTCTGTAGCTGGATTTTTGTGACAGATTGCTGAAATATTTGTCACTACATGTCGCAATTCCAGAGGTTCCTGACTGATTATCAATATTGTTGTTATCTGTTTGCTCGTAGTTTTGCCTCCAAGAGTGCGAATACTTCCAAAAGTTTTCAATGTCTTATCAGTAGCTGAGGTTTCTCCAACTAACTTTGAATTCACTTCCCACCACGTGCAGCCATCCAGAGCGGCCACCTGCACCGCGCCACATGAATACTTTTCACAGATTGCAACACCATCAACCTTTTGGGCTAACTGCGCGGTCAAAATCTTGCTATTTGATGCTGTTCCGACCAACTCTTTTGCATTTGGGATCTTTGCATAGACGCCACCATTTGCCTTAAATCCACTCGGTGGCCATTTAGGTTTTGGAGATGGCGTGATTGTTATTTTCTTGCGTGGTTTCTTTTTAACAACGGCCTTTTTTGTAGCAGTGGGTTTGGCTGTGGCTTTTGCAGAAACTGAAGGTTTAGCAGAGGCCTTAGCTGTGGGTGTGGGCGTAGCTTTCGTCGTTGCGGCATGTGTTGGCACCATCGTTAATGCCAGCATTAACGTGATTACGATGCCTAAAATGCGCTTAATCACGATCCCACTTAAATTTGCGGACCGAGAAAAAGACTCCAATCACAAGCCAGAGAACAAGGATTTGAAACGTTCTACCTGTCTCCCAAGATTTAGCTACTTCTTGGGCAGCAAATGAATCAGGCAAAAACACTGAGCGCATACCTTGCGTGAGCCACTTGAGGGGAAATATTGCAGCAAGTTGTTGCATCCAGGTTGGTAGTTGAGTGAAAACAAAGAACACACCACTAAAGAACTGCAAAATGATGACAATGGGTGAAACAACAGCGGAGGCACCGCGGCCACTCTTTGGAACAATTGAAAATGCGATACCCAGCGCCGTAGAACAAGCACTGCCAAGTAGAACTAACCAGGTGAAGGTAAGCCACTTACTTAACTCTGTTGGCATTTCAACACCAAAAAATAGAAGCCCAAATCCAAAGAGAAGTGCGATTTGGATAATCATGCTTACAGCAATCAAAATTGCCTTACCAATGAAATAGCTTGAGGCTGGCATTGGTGTGCCACGCAGGCGCTTTAAGCCGCCAACATCGCGCTCCATGGGAATAGTGATTGCTAATGCTTGGAAACCAGTATTAACAAGGCCAGAGGCGATCATTCCCGCCACAAAATACTGCGAGAAAGTCACACCAGGGGCAATAGTGTCTTTAAAGACAGAACCAAATATTGCTAACAAGATAACTGGGAACAAAAGCGTAAAGACTACTGACTCACGTTGGCGGGCAAACTGCCTAATCTCAAGTCCACCACGGCGAATACCTAGAGTAAGGGCGCTGGGAATCTTATTCATCTCTACCTACCCCCAATCATCGTTAGGTAGATATCTTCAAGTGAGGGTCTTATGACTGCCAGCTCTGGAATCTCTCCACCAAAGTGGGCACTAAGGCGAGCAACAACTGCAGTTGGATTATCTGTTGCCTCTGTTTTTATTTGGCTGCCATCACGCCAAGTCACAACTGCTTGAGCAGTAGAACGTCCACCTAATTCAGCAGGCGTAGATACTTCAACGATCAAGCCATTGTTAATAACTGCCACACGATCAGCTAGAGCTTCAGCTTCATCTAGATAGTGGGTGGTGAGCAGAATTGTTGTTCCAGTCCCGCGCAATTGCTCAATAAGTGCCCAAAATGCTCTACGTGCTTCAGGATCAAAGCCTGTTGTTGGCTCATCTAGAAAAAGGAGCTCAGGACTTCCGATAATTCCAAGAGCGACATCTAAACGTCGGCGCTGACCACCAGAGAGATTGCGAATAAGTGCCCCAGATTTATCTTCCAATCCAACAGCGCTCATTACTTCATCAATATTGCGAGGCTTTGAGTAATACCCACTGAAATGTTTCACTGTTTCAATCACTGTTAAATCACCAGCATCGGCTGCAGATTGTAAAACTATTCCAATGCGATCACGCCATTGGCGTGCTTCATATCCTTGTGTTTGAGGATCAAATCCTAGAATGGAAATCTCTCCAGCATCACGGCCTCTAAAGCCTTCTAAGATTTCAACGGTGGTGGTTTTACCCGCACCGTTCGGGCCAAGCAAAGCAAAGATTTCTCCGGCTGGAATAGATAGATCAACTCCACGCACTGCATGCACCTGGCCGTAGCTCTTTTTGAGACCTTTGACCTCGATTACATTCACGTTCAGATACTACTCCTGCAATTGATGTGAGAAAATATGGGCATGAGTCCGCGCAGAAATTACCCCAAAAACAAGCGGCCTAAAAGTGATGAGCGCGACATTTCCACCTCAAGTCAAACTATTGAGGAACATCATGAAGGAATGTACATAGTTCGCAAATTAACTGGATCTAGTTCTAACAAGCCATATCGCTGTCCAGGATGCGATCAGGTAATTCCAATGGCCACGCCGCACACTGTTGCCTGGTTAGAAGATGATGAAGAAAGCAGGCGTCATTGGCACAACGCTTGTTGGGCAAAGAAAGATAAGCGTCGTCCTAATATTGAACGAACACGTAACGCACCGCGCTATTAACCGAAGCGTCCCTTTAACCAACGAGTCAAGGTAATAACTAACTTCTCTTCTTTAGCTTTGCGCTTAAAACTTAAAAGATTAAGCGGAACATTAAAGCGAGTGCGAACTACTGTGCGGGCATAGGTGTACTCAAGTAAGCCTTCAGGTCCATGAACACGTCCATAACCACTATCTTTCACGCCACCAAATGGCACGGAAGCAACCGCGGCAAATGAAAACGTTGAGTTAATGGCAACCATTCCACATGCCAACTCTGCAGCAATCTTTTTGCCTTGACGCTTAGACCAAACATTTGCACCTAAGCCATAGCTAGATGCATTAGAGAGATCAATGGCCTCTCGCATACTCTTCACACGATTGATAATTATTGTTGGCCCGAAAGTTTCTTCACGCATTGCCGCTGAATCCTCAGGCACATCTAACAAGATGACTGGCTGAACAAATGGTGGTTTAACAGACTCTGGGCCGCCATAGGCACACCTTCCACCATCTTTAATTGCACTCTTTATATGAGATTGAATAACTCTAATTTGTGAGGGCATCGTTGCAGGTCCATAGTTTCCATCACCTGGTGCACCTGCATGAATTGTCTTGGCTAATTGGACCGCTAGTTCTACAAACTTATCGGCCACTCTTTCATCAACATACACACGCTCTGCACCAATACATGATTGCCCAGCATTAGCCATGGCAGACCAGATAGTTGCATCAACTGCCCGCTCAAGATTGGCATCAACGGCAACGATGACTGGGTCTTTTCCGCCACACTCCAAAACAACTGGAGTCATTGTTGTTGCACATTGTGCTGCAACGATTTTTGCAGTTCTAGTTGATCCGGTAAATGAGATTTTATCCACGCCACTTGTGCACAATGCACCGCCAGTTTCGCCCAGTCCAGTAATTGTTGTTAGGACATCTGCAAAGGGTGCAACTTCATTGAAGGTTTCCTCTAACCACATTCCAACACCAGGTGTGTATTCACTGGGCTTAAAGACAACGGTGTTTCCAGCAGCTAATGCATAAGTGATGGAGCCAACTGGTGTGAACATGGGGTAGTTCCATGGACCAATGACACCGACAACTCCAAGAGGAGAACGTTGCACTGTTGCTGACATATTCGACAAAAGTAAGCCTGGCGCACGATAAGAAGTGCGCATAATCTCTTCTGCATGGCGCGCTGCCCAGCCGATGTGGCCAACAGCAATGCTTACTTCCAGCTTTGCATCTCCAACAGGCTTGCCAGTCTCAAGTGAAATCAATGCTGCAATCTGATCAATTCGATTGATAATCACATTAGACCAAGAAAGAAGAACTTTCTTTCGAGCAGAGAATCCAAGTTTTTGCCACTGTACTGAGGCAGTTCGTGCATGAGCAACAATTTCACTCACTTGCTTGGCGTTCATTATTGGATATGTTCCAGCAACCTCACCGGTTGCAGGATTATAAGAATCAAATGATGGAGTGCGCTTAGTAGCCATGGTTGGAAGCCTAGTGGGGTGAAGATAAGATTTGAAGTATGGCCGAGATAATCAGACCCAGCACAGTGTTGCCGGCCCTTCGCACACCATTTCATGTTCTTACTAGTGATGGCGTGGATTTAATCGGAGAAGTCGCATCACCCTTAGGTCAATCAAAAGGGGCGATTTTAACTCTGCACCCACTGCCAACTGCAGGGGGAATGATGGATAGTCATGTTTATAAAAAAGCATCTAACCGACTTCCTGCTATGGCTGGCATAACAGTTGTTCGCTTCAATACACGTGGAACATCATCTGAGGCGGGCACAAGTACTGGTTTGTTCGATAACGGTGGAGCAGAAGGCCTAGATGTTCAGGCAATGATTAATTATTGCTTCGATGTTTTAGCGTTAGAAAACCTTTGGATTGTTGGTTGGTCATTTGGAACAGATCTTGCTTTGCGCCATGCCAAAGATCAACGCCATAAAGGACTTATTCTTCTTAGTCCACCGCTTCGCACAACAACTGATCAAGAGCTTTTGTATTGGAACAGTGATCCACGACCAATAACTGCCCTTGTGCCAGAACATGATGATTACTTAAAACCAGATGCTGCTAGAGAGCGCTTTGCAATCGTGCCTAAGTTAAGGATTATTCCAGTAGATGATGCCAAGCATCTTTGGTTGGGCGAACCATCAGTTCACCGTGTGCTATCTGAAATCAACACCATTGTTACTGGTGATACCAGCCCTCTACCTCTTGAGTATTAAGAGTTATTAGCGCGAGGGATTACGACTTCATCCAAAATCAAAATGATTGAAGCTGCAACAGGCACGGCAAGTAATCCGCCGACAAGTCCCAAAAGAGATGAACCAATCAAGGCAGAGATGATTGTTACAGCTCCAGGAACTGCCAAAGTTCTTTTCATAATACGTGGTGTTACAACATAATTTTCAATTTGGACATAAACCACATATGCAACAAGGGCGATGACACCAATGGCAATTGATTGAGTGAGTGCGATTATTGTGACAATTCCAGAGCCTAAGAAATGTCCTACTAGTGGAATCAATCCACAGACAAAAACAATCATTCCAATTGCTATTGGTGAAGGAAGACCTAGTACTAGTGAGAGCACGAAAACAAAAACAGAAGCCATAGCTGCAATAACTATTTGGCTACCCACAAATGAACCCACTCGAGCAATGATGGCGTTAGTGAGGTGACCAACTCGTTCCCGGCGACTAGCTGGAACTAATGAAAGTCCAAGATTAACGGCCTGAGGTAAGGAAGTAATAAAGTAAAGAGTCAGAACCAGGATTGTGAGGAAAGTGAAAAAACCTGAAAGTACTGATTTGCCAACACCAATGACTCCACCGAACGCTGAAATTAATAATGTTCCATCTGAAGTTACTGAGGTCAATTTGCTTTGCAGGGTATCGATAATTCCATATTGATTATTGAGCTTATTGATTGTTGCATTATTCGTTAGATCCCCTAAAAGTGTCGGGGCCTTATTAATCAGTTGTGTTCCCTGAGAAATTACAGGAGGGGCAACCACGAGGGCAAAAAAGACTACAAATGCAATGACTGAAGTGAAGATGATTGTTACTGCAGTAACGCGTGACATCTTGCGACGACGCAGAGCTTCAACTGCTGGATTAAGACCCATTGCTAAGAACAGCGCTATAAGGATCAAAATAAATATCTGAGAGACGCTGGCAAGTGCGCGCATTAATACGATGGCTGTTAGCGCACCAAGCGTTGCAACAAATCCAAAGTAATAAGGATGGGATCTATTGATTGGAACACCTGCAACTCCGTAATCTGCAGGAGATTGTGCAGGTTTGGCTGCTCGCTTGGTAACCTTCTTAATTCGCTCTTTAATTGCCATAGGTGCATTGTAAAGATAGTTATCTCACTTGTATGAGACGTGGTGTTCATCTTCCTGTCACATTTTTAGGGGAGAATGAGCCCTATGGCCCTACGGATAACAGGATTAGGCGAGGAGATCGCAGCTGTTACTGGCCTGCCGTGGCAACAGAGTTTGGAAGAGTGGCCAGAGGATCCGGCTCTGGCAGAAAAGCGCGGTATTTCACGCCACGTGGTCCGCTTAGTTCGAGCGACCACTGATGCAGATGCACCGGTCTATGCCGTCAAAGAAACAGTGTCAGAGTTTGCCAACCGCGAATACAAGGTCTTGCGCGAACTCACATCCCTGAATGCACCCTGCGTTGAGCAGATTGCAGTTGTTGAAGGTAGAACAGATTCTGCCGGGGAGGAACTCCCTTGCGCGATAGTTACTCGTTTCTTGCCATATTCATTGCCATATCGTGTCCTGCTCTCTGGTTCGGTCACCGCTCATGACATAAATACAATGGCAAATGCTCTTGCACTACTTCTTGTTCGTTTACACCTTTTAGGTTTTTGGTGGGGCGATTGCTCACTATCAAATACTTTATTTCGCCGAGATGCTGAAGGCTTTGCTGCCTATCTGGTAGATGCTGAAACGGGAGAGTTTCAAAAAACACTTAGTGATGGTCAGAGAGAACATGATTTAGATATTGCAATGTTCAACGTTGCAGCTGAGTTAGAAGACTTACGTTTATCTGGAGTTCTATATCCCGGTATGGATCCAGTGCGTGCGGCCGAAGCTGTCATTCGTCGCTATCGCAGAATTTGGTCAGCCCTTAAAGAGCGACAACTACTTGACCCTAAAGATCGACATGCAGTGGAGCGCGCTATGCGCCAGTTACATGATTTAGGTTTTGCTGTGGAAGAAGTATCAATCACCATCGATGGTGACACACAGCTTCTATCTTTCCAGCCTCGTTTAGTTGCAGCTGGTTATCACACACAACGTTTGCGTGAGTTAATGGGAATTGAAACTGAGGAGCTACAAGCCAAACGCTTACTTGCATCTTTTGATCGCTATCGTGCCCGTCACGAAAACACAGCTATGTCAGTAACTGAGATGGCCAAGGTGTGGTTTCTAGAAGTCTTTGAACCAATTATTAACCGAGTCCCAGAGCAGATGCGTGGTCGCGTTGAGCGGGCTCAGATGTTCCATGAAATCCTTGAAAACCGCTGGTATTTAAGTGAACAAAAGGGCACTGATGTGGGCTTGGAGTTTGCAGCCGATAACTACGTAGAAGAGATTTTGCCCCATCGGCGTGATTCTGGCGTTGACCTCATCGCCCAGTAGGATTACAACGTGAGCAACCCACCTAATTTTGCACAAGCAGTTGATCTGAGCTCATTAGGTAAACCAAAGAGCGCCCCAGCAGGACCGACTCCAGGAGTTGAAGTCACTGCTGCAAACTTAACATCAGAGTTTTTACCTCTATCAAAAACACGTCCAGTCATTTTGTTCTGCTGGTCACCGCGCAGCCCTGAATCAGTTGAAATGTTGAATGTGATGGGTCTGCTAGAAACTAGTTACAAGAGTGCTTGGAGTTTGGGACGAGTTGATATCGATTCGCAGCCTCAAGTTGCACAGGCTCTGCAAACTCAGAAGATTCCTTATGCAGTTGCACTCATTAATGAGCAGATTGTTCCTTTGTTTGAACAAGCTTATCCAGAAGCACAGATTCGCCTTGTACTAGATAAGGTTTTAACTTTAGCTTCCGAACAAGGTGTTGGTGATGCACCAGTAGAAGTTATCGAACCCGAGGAAGAAGAAGCAGTTGCTGCTCTTGAAGCTGGTGACTTTGCCACTGCAGAGATTGCCTATAAGAAACTGCTAGCTAGAAAGCCAGCAGATTCTTTTGCAAAGCTAGGTCTGGCGCAAACTCAATTGCTGATTCGTACCAACGGTTTGGTATTAGATGCAGTAATCAAAGAAGCGACAGATAATCCCACGGATTTGTCCTTGCAATTAAGGGCAGCTGATATGGAGATAGTAAATGGTGGAGTTGAGGCAGCTTTTACTCGTCTCTTGCATGCAGTCAAAGAAAGTGCGGGCGATGATCGCAACAAAGCCAAAGATCATCTACTTTCACTCTTTGCCTTAGTTGATCCAGCAGATCCACGCTTAACTGCAGCTCGCAGCGCGCTAGCGAACGCTCTCTTTTAATATGCGCACAGTTACCCCTAAAAAAGAGCTTAATTACCTAAGAATTCTCTTCTTCACATTTGGTCTAGGAATCATGTCCTGGATTCCGCGCTTTCCAGAAGTTAAAGAGGCGTTAAAGCTAACCAATGGTGGCTTTGGTTCATTGATTAGTACTGGAGCTTTAGGTTCACTTATCTCACTGCTGACTGTGGGATACGTAGTTCACAAGATTGGAGTTAAGAGAGTTCTATATGTTGCCTCATTCTTTCTTATGGCAACCTTGATAATTCTCACAACTGTTGATTCATCTCTCATTTTTTTCTTTGCAAATATCGCATTTGGTGCTGCAATATCTGCTTTTCATATTTCAATCAATGCTCAAGGCTTCAATTACCAAGATCGCACAGGAAAATTCATTATTACTCAGATGAGCGGAGTATGGGGCGCTGGTGCATTACTCACTGCTTTGATATCAGGATTTCTCGTTGACCGAGTCTCATTGCATCTTCATGTGGGAGTTTTAACTGTAGTTATATTCCTGATTCAGACCGTAGTGATCAAATCTCTTGCACCAGAGCTTCTTAAGGCTAATCAAGATATAGATGTTGACTACAAGATCAAAGAACTGTTTTCAGGGTTCTCTTTTGATCGAATGGTTTCATTTGGCCTCATCTGTGCGATTTTTCTAGAGTTCGCGCTTGGTGACTGGGCTGCTATTTACACCAAGGAAGAAATTGGAATTAAGAGTGGCTTTAACACGCTGCCATATATTCTCTTCACAGTGTGGATGATTTTTGGAAGATTCACCGTTCACTTCTTAGTGCCACGATTTTCATTAGAGCGTTTAGCAGTCCATGCATCACTGTTGGCTGGCACTTCTTTCCTTGGGAGTGTCTTTTTAGCAAGATCAGTCTTTGCTACTAATCAAGATATGGCGTTTCTAGTTATCTGCATCGGGTTCTCACTTGCTGGTCTTGGAAGCTCATTCCTTGGACCGACTTTTATGGCTGCGGCAAATACCCGCTCAAAACACCCTGCTAGCGTGGTTATTGGCCATATCGGCGTCGCAAATATTGTTTTGGCCTTCATTTTGAAGTGGATTGTTGCTTGGACTGCTCAAGCTACTTCGCTAACAATCGGCTTAATCATTCCAGCGGTTCTTTTACTAACAGTTCCTTTTTTCGCAAAAGCACTCAAGAGCGTTTAAACCAAATAGTTGCAAGCGGTGGGATTCTCACCCGTGCAACTAGTTGCGCCCCATCATTGACTGCCACAGGTTCATTTGTAATTCCGCTGCCGCCATATGCTAAATCATCAGTGTTGAGAACTTCGGTCCATGTGCCAGTAGTTGGAAATGGTAAGGAGTAGTTCTCATGTGGCATAGGGGAGAAGTTTGTAATTGCAACTAAGGGAGTGCCTTGATCATCCCAGCGAGCAAAAGCAACAACATTTGCCGCGCCATCATTTCCAACGAGCCACGTGAAGCCCTCAGGGGATGTGTCTTTTTGCCAAAGTGATGGAAGCTTTTTATAGAGAGCATTTATTTCAGCAACACACTTTTGAACACCTTGGTGCTCACCATACTCAGTTAAATACCATTGCAGTCCGGCGCTTTCATTCCACTCATCATTTTGAGCAAATTCACTACCCATAAACAAGAGCTTCTTACCTGGATGCGCCCACATAAATCCATACAGAGCACGCAATGTTGCAGTCTTTTGCCAGCGATCTCCAGGGAATTTGTTAACTAGCTGGCCTTTGCCATGCACAACTTCATCATGGGACAGAGGAAGCATGAAGTTCTCACTCCAAGCATAGAGAATTGAGAAAGTTACTTCATTGTGGTGATAAACGCGGTGGATAGGATCGTGTTGTAGATACTGCAACGTGTCATGCATCCAGCCCATGTTCCATTTAAATCCAAAGCCAAGACCACCAGATGAAGTGTTACGAGTGACGCCAGACCATGCAGTTGATTCTTCGGCGATCATCATGATGCCTGGGTGGGTTTTATAGGCTGTGGACGTTGCTTCTTGGAGCAGTTGAACTGCTTCTAAATTCTCACGCCCACCATTGATATTTGGCACCCATTCGCCTTCTTTGCGTGAGTAGTCCAAATAAAGCATGGAAGCAACGGCATCAACACGTAATCCATCAATGTGATACTCGGTTAACCAATAGAGCGCGCTTGCAACTAGAAAGTTACGGACTTCATTTCGCCCAAAATTAAAGATGAGCGTGCCCCAGTCAGGGTGTTCACCTAAACGTGGATCTGCGTGCTCATAGAGTGCGGTGCCATCAAATTTGGCCAGAGCCCATTCATCTTTTGGAAAGTGTGCAGGAACCCAATCGAGAATGACTCCAATGCCAGCAGCATGCAATGCATCTACTAAGAACTTGAAATCATCAGGAGAGCCAAAGCGAGAAGTGGGTGCAAAGAAGGAAGTTACTTGATAACCCCATGATGGACCATATGGATGCTCTGTTACTGGAAGGAATTCAACGTGAGTGAATCCTTGTGCTCGAACATAATCGACTAATTCAATTGCAAGCTCGCGATATGAAAGACCTAACTTCCATGATCCTAAGTGCACTTCATAGACTGAAACAGGAGAGCGCCATGATTCAAACTTTGTGCGCTTAGTTATCCAATCTGAATCACTCCATACATATGTTGACTCTTCAACAATCGATGCAGTCAATGGAGGAATTTCTGTAGCGCGCGACATCGGATCGGCGTGATCTACCCAGCGTCCATCGATGCCACAAATTGCAAACTTATATCTAGTTCCAACTCCGATATCTGGCATAAAGATTTCCCAGATGCCAGAGGAACCAATACGAACCATGTGGTGTGTGTTTTTATCCCAGAAATTGTGATCACCAATGAGTGAAACAGCCTGGGCATTGGGTGCCCACACTGAAAAAGCAGTGCCTAGAAGCTCATTTGAATCATCTCGGCGGACATGTGCTCCTAATGCTTTCCACAGCTGCTCATGGCGACCTTCAGCAATGAGATACAGATCAAGTTCACCTAAAGTTGAATGTGGATTAAGAAAGGATGCAGGCTGAATAAGGTGGGTTGAATCTCTCTTAGTAAATCTGGAAAAGATTCCCATTTCTTAAAGCTTCACTTGGCAGATGTGGGCTACTTTGCCGACTGGGCGTGTGGGATCGAGTTGAATGAATTGGTGCTCAGACCAATCAAAACTCTTGCCATCAAGGAGATCTTTTACAGCAAATGTGCCTTCAAGACCCAGTGCGTTCATATCCCAATGAACAATGGTGCCCTGAGCAAAAGAGGGATCAAGGTTTACAACCACCAAAATCAGATTCTTACCTTCACGCTTTGAGTAAGCAATGATTGCTTCAGATTCGGTGTTGTGAAAAACTAAATTGCGCAACTGCTGCAGAGCTGGATTAGCTTTGCGAATTGCATTGAGTTGAGTAATAAATGGTGCCAGAGTCAGACCCTTCTTAGTTGCACCATCCCAATCGCGGACTTTGATTTCATACTTCTCTGAATCTAAATATTCTTCGCCACCTTCCTTGAATGGTCGGTGCTCATAAATTTCATATCCTGCATACATTCCCCAAGACGGCGTGAGAGTTGAAGCCAGAACTGCGCGCAGTGCAAACATTGCTGGATTGCCACTTTGCAAATGGAAAGGATTGATATCTGGGGTATTGACCCAAAAATTAGGACGAAAGAATGCAGAAGTTTGTTGGGCAACTTCACGGCCATATTCAGTGAGCTCTGACTTGCTGGTGCGCCAGGTGAAATATGTGTATGACTGGTGAAAGCCTGCTTTACCAAGTGCATGCATCATGGCTGGCGCAGTGAAAGCTTCAGCCAAAAAGATTACTTCTGGGCTTTCTCTGCGCACAATATCGAGCAAGTCCTGCCAGAAGTGGACTGGCTTAGTGTGTGGATTATCAACACGGAAGATCTTTACACCCTTTGAAACCCACAAGCGGATGATGCGTAGAACTTCATCCCTAATGCCCTCGTAGTCATCATCAAAGTTGATGGGATAGATATCTTGATACTTCTTGGGTGGATTTTCAGCATAAGCAATAGTTCCATCGGCACGCTTGTTAAACCATTGAGGATTACTTTTCACCCACGGATGATCAGGAGAAGTTTGAAGTGCTAGATCTAATGCAATCTCTAAGCCAGCCTTTTTTGCAGCTGCAACAAAGTTTTCAAAATCTTTCATCGTTCCAAGTGCTGGATTAATCGCATCATGGCCACCATCTGAGTTACCAATAGCCCATGGCACGCCAGGATCATTAGGACCAGCAGTTAAAGAGTTATTAGGTCCCTTGCGATGGGCAACACCGATTGGATGGATAGGGGGCAGATATAAAACATCAAAGCCCATGGATGCAACTGCAGGCAATCTCTTTGTTGCACTTACAAATGTTCCAGAAGTAATTGTTCCATCAGCGTTTTTTACTGCGCCTTCACTGCGTGGAAAGAACTCATACCAAGCACCAGAAAGCGCGCGCTCACGATCAGCACGGATTGGGTATTTTTCAGTTGATCCATAGACCGTGCGATATTGCGAAGTGCTATCTGCCTCAACGACGAAAAAGTAATCACCTTGTGCGGGGATAGTAATTGAACCTTCATAACGATTAGTTCCAGGCCAGGTTTCTTTCATATCTGTGCGAGAGAGCACTTTGCCTTTTGAGTCGTGCAAAACTACTTGGGCACTTAGCTTTTCATGGCCCTCAATGACAGCAGTTGCACTGACTTGAATAGTCTCGCCAGCTACTGCTTTAACAGGTAAAAATTCTCCACCGAAGTAAACCGCGGGGGAGATATCGCTAATTGCAATTCGTGAGATCAACCTGAGCCTTCGGTATTGCCAGCATCTGCAGCTGAGACATCATGGATACGATACTTTTCCATCGCCTTTGTGACAATGCTTTTCTTGATATCACCTTGATTACTTAATTGCTGCAACACGGCAACTGCAATTGATTCAGCATCAACTTTGAAGTGACGGCGAAGTGCACCGCGTGTATCTGATAATCCAAAGCCATCAGTTCCAAGTGAGTAGAAAGGTGCATCAACCCAGGGTGCAACTTGATCTTGCACAGAGCGCATGTAATCACTCACAGCAATAACTGGACCCTTGTGACCAGCTAGCTTCTGTGAAATATATGCACGCTTCTTATCATTTGGATTAAGAAGATTATGGCGATCTGTTTCAAGACCATCACGGCGAAGTTCATTCCATGAAGTTACAGACCAGACAGATGCTTTAACTCCCCAGTCATCGGCAAGTAGTTGCTGAGCCTTTAGCGCCCAGTTCACGCCAACACCTGATGCCAAGATCTGCGCTGATTTCTTGCGTGATTTAGCTGCAGGAGAGTAAAGATAAATACCCTTAAGCAGTCCTTCGACATCTAGGTTTTCAGGCTCAGCTGGGTGAACATATGGCTCGTTATAAACAGTGACGTAGTAATAAATGTTTTCACTGTTCTCACCATACATACGGCGCAAACCATCTTTAACAATATGTCCAAGTTCAAATGCAAAGGCTGGGTCATAAGAAACCACAGCTGGGTTAGTTGAAGCAAGAAGGTGTGAATGACCATCTTCATGCTGCAAACCTTCTCCGTTAAGTGTGGTGCGACCAGCAGTTGCACCGATTACAAAGCCACGTACTAATTGATCAGCTGCAGCCCAGAAAGCATCTCCTGTGCGCTGGAAACCAAACATTGAGTAGAAGATGTAGATAGGAATCATTGGTTCATCGTGTGTGGAATAAGAAGAGCCCACTGCAGTAAAGGATGCAACAGATCCAGCTTCGTTAATTCCTTCGTGAAGGATCACACCGGTAGTTGATTCCTTGTATGAGAGCATCAATTCACGATCAACTGCGGCATATTGCTGGCCATTAGGTGAGTAAATCTTTAACGTTGGGAACAATGAGTCCATACCAAATGTGCGAGCCTCATCCGGAATGATTGGAACAATACGTGCACCAAGTCCTGGATCTTTCACTAAATCTTTGAGCATGCGAACAAATGCCATCGTTGTTGCAATCTCTTGATGACCAGAACCGCGCTTAACTGACTCATAGACAGAATCATCAGGTTGGGCAAGTGGGCGTGAAATTGCACGGCGGCGAGGGATAGATCCACCAAGGGCTGCGCGACGCTCAGCTAGATACAAAGCTTCAGGTGAATCAGCTGCTGGCTTTAAATAAGGAGGTAAGTACTTATCTAACTTCTCATCTGGAATATCTAGATACAAAGTGTCGCGGAAGCGCTTGATGTCTTCAAGTGACATCTTCTTCATCTGGTGCGTGGAGTTACGACCTTCAAAGCTTGAGCCAAGAGTCCAGCCCTTAATTGTCTTAGCCAAAATAACTGTTGGGCGACCATTGTCTTGAGTTGCTGCGGTGTATGCAGCAAATAACTTCTTATAGTCATGTCCACCACGCTTTAAGCCCCAGATTTTTTCATCAGACCAATCTGCAACCATTGCTGCAGTGCGAGGATCGCGACCAAAGAAGTTCTCACGAACATAGGCACCAGATTCAGCTTTAAAGGTCTGGTAATCACCATCGAGAGTCTTATTCATCAAGTTAACAAGTGCGCCTTCACGATCTTGTGCCAATAGAGGATCCCACTCGCGGCCCCAAACCACCTTAATAACATTCCAACCAGCGCCACCAAAGATTGATTCAAGCTCTTGAATGATTTTGCCATTTCCACGAACCGGACCATCAAGGCGTTGCAAATTACAGTTCACAACAAAAGTTAAGTTGTCGAGTTTTTCACGTGTTGCTAAACCGATAGCACCCAATGTGTCGACTTCATCTACTTCACCATCTCCAAGGAATGCCCAGACGCGTTGATCACTGGT
>JBIIJO010000037.1:0-8392 GCA_044233685.1 Candidatus Planktophila sp. | reverse complement strand
CGTTGATTGGTCCAATACCCATTGACACAGTTGGGAACTGCCAAAAATCTGGCATCAAACGAGGGTGAGGATAAGAGGAAAGTCCACCAGCTGGATGTGAGAGTTCTTGGCGGAATCCATCTAACTGATCTTCAATTAAACGTCCTTCAAGATATGCACGTGCATACATTCCAGGACTTGCATGTCCTTGGAAAAAGATTTGATCTCCGCCACCTGGGTGATCTTGTCCGCGGAAGAAGTGGTTAAAACCAACTTCATAGAGCGCAGCAGAAGATGCATAAGTAGAGATGTGTCCACCAACGCCAACTCCTGGACGCTGTGCACGGTGCACCATCATCGCTGCATTCCAACGATTCATCGCACGGATATTGCGCTCAATACCTTCATCACCAGGAAAAGCTGGTTCATTTTCAGGTGAAATTGTGTTCATGTAGTCAGTTGTACGAAGGTCAGAGATACCTATTTTTTTCTCATGGGCACGCTTTAAAAGGCTCAACATTAAATAGCGAGCGCGTACTGGACCTGCATTAGCGAGCGCGGCATCAAAGGATGCATGCCATTCCGCCGTCTCTGAAGGGTCGGTATCAACCAACTGGTCGATTATCTGATCGGGCGCCTCAAAGGTTTCGCTCATAGTGCCTATTCTTGCGCGAACTGACCAGTAAGTCGAAATGGACCAGCCATATCTCTTGTGCAAGGGGCATTCATTGTGTGGAATTAGCCTGTGCCAGCGCGTATGGGGTTCAAGGAGGGTGACCTAGTTCTAGAGGTCGGCCGTTCTGGAGGCTGCGATGAAAGCCTACGCAAATCGATTAGCGCCATTACTAAAACAGAGTTTGTAGATACTGATGCACAAGAAGTCGTTGATGGCGTAATTATCTGGTGGCGCGATGGTGATGGCGATTTAGTTGATGAATTAATGGATGCACTTACTTATTTAAGTGAAACGGGACCTATCTGGGTATTAACTCCCAAAGTCGGCCGTGATGGCCATGTTGAGCCAAGTGATATTCAAGATGCAGCGCCGACGGCAGGCTTAAGTCAGACATCATCTTTTTCAATTGCAGCTGATTGGAGTGCTACTCGTCTGGTGGCACGTAAAGCGGGTAAACGGTAGATTTGCCGCTATGACTCTAACAATTGGCCAAGCCGCTCCAGATTTTGAAGTTCTCAATCAACATGGTGAGATGATTTCACTTTCATCTTTTAAGGGTGAGAAGAATGTAGTTCTACTTTTCTATCCCTTTGCATTCTCAGGAATCTGCACCGGTGAGCTCTGTGCACTGCGTGATGATCTAGCAGCATTCCAAAACGATAACGTGCAACTGCTAGCAATCTCATGTGATCCTATGTATGCACAACGTGCATTTGCTGAAGCTGAAGGATATAAATTCCCAGTGCTTGCAGATTTCTGGCCACATGGCGCAGTTGCTAAGGCATACGGAGTATTTGAAGAATCACGCGGTTGTTCAACTCGTGGCACATTCGTCATTGATAAAGCAGGCATCTTGCGCTGGCAGGTAGTCAATGGTCTTGGCGATGCTCGCAATATCGCTGATTACAAGGCGGCAATTGCTGCGCTCTAAGCGCGGGATTTAGCGATTTAACTATGGTGAAGTAAGATTCACCAGTACTCATAGCAGTACAAAGGGTGCTTAGCTCAGTGGTAGAGCGTCTCGTTTACACCGAGAATGTCGGGGGTTCGAAACCCTCAGCGCCCACCAGATATTTACGAAGGGGTTGATTGCAGCAAATGAAAGCCAGCCCAAGTGATCAACGTCAGATTATTGATGTGGCAGCTTTTGACCAGAAAACCACTGCGCTCAACCACACCGCCTCAACGCTTCCTGAGATTGCAGAGCTAGTAACAACTACGACAAAATCTCATAATGCCCGCGATCTTCGCATTGGCGCTGAGACTGAACTCAATGATGTTAAGCGCGAACTCTTGCGCGCAGAAGCAGATGTTGAACAGATAGTCACACGCATTACCCGTGATGAAGCCCGTCTTTCTGGGGGATCAGCATCTCCTAAAGAGTTGGAACAACTTCAACATGAAGTGGGAACTCTTAACGCACGTCGTGCCGAACTAGAAGAAGTAGAGCTAGAGATCATGATGAGAGTCGATGAAATTAAAGCTCGCATCACGGATCTGCAAAACCAAGAAGCTGATTTCACCGCGCAAATCAATGATCTCAATATCCGCAAAGAAAATGCGCTCGCAAAGATTAATGGCGAACTAGAAAGTATTGCTAAAGAGCGCAGTGAGACTCTGGCATCTGTTTCTGGCGAATTTGTAGCTTTGTATGAAAAAATTAGAGCTTCTAATAATGGAACAGGTGCGGCTGCACTAGTTGCTGGTGCGTGCACAGGCTGTCACCTTTCCATCAATACTGTGGAGCTCAAGCGAATTGCTGAATTAGCCGATGATGAAGTGGTGCGCTGTGAAGAGTGCCGCTGCATCTTGGTGCGCGGAGCGTAATAAATGGCACGTCATTTTTCATTAACTGCAGATGGTGGTTCACGCGGCAATCCTGGACCTGCTGGTTATGGGTCAGTCATTACTGAAAACGGCAAAATCATTGCAGAGCTCTATGACTTCATAGGAATTGCAACAAATAACGTTGCTGAATACTGCGGACTCATTGCTGGTTTGACTGCCATTAATGCATTGGATCCGCAAGCAACAGTCGACGTGAAGATGGATAGCAAATTAGTAGTAGAACAGATGTCTGGGCGCTGGCAGATTAAGCATGCAGACATGCGAAAACTAGCCAGTGATGCCCGTTCTGCCCACACCGCAGCCCTTGTTAAATACACCTGGATTCCACGTGATGAAAACTCCCATGCAGATCGCCTGGCAAATAAAGCATTGGATGAGCAAAGTGGTGGGGGAGAGATCATCTCTGTGCGCCAGAACTACTTAACTGAGCGCCTACTCAACCCCGAAGAATCAACAACAATATTCTTAATTAGACATGGTGAGACTGTTTTAACCCCTATGAAGAAGTTCTCAGGAGATGGGCCATTAAATCCAGAGTTGACCGATATTGGTTTAGGCCAAGCAGAAAAAGTCGCGCAAGCGATTGCAAAACTTAACCCAGAGGTAATCATTGCTTCACCTCTCAAGCGAACAACTCAAACAGCTGAAGCTATTTCTAAAGCAACTGGGCTACCTATCGTTTTTGAAGATGCATGGGTTGAGTGCTCATTTGGAATTTGGGATGGCATGTCTATAGATGAAGTAAAAGAGCGCTACCCAGCTGATTACAACTCATGGGTGTGTTCAACTTCTTTTGCTCCACCTGAAGGTGAGTCCTATGACTCAGTTGCACAGCGTGTGGATGCAGCAATTTCTCAGATTGCATCTGAATATCCAGGACAGCGTGTAGTAGTTGTTACACATAACGGAACGATTAAATCTGCAGCAAAAGTAGTTGTTGGTGCACCTTCTGAATCAATCTTTCACATCGATATTTCACCATGCTCAATTACCACAGTCTCTGTGTGGCCAAGTGATGGATTACGAGCACTGCGAACCCTTAATGAACAGGCTCATTTACGCTAATTTTAGAGCGAATTGCTAGGCAGCAATGGTTGTATAAAAGTAAGTGAATACACGGTTAAAACCGTTTCGAGTACAATCCTTCTATGAAAGTTTTAACAGTCAATATCACCAGCGTTGTACATGAGGGTGAATGGACTGGCAGTGAAGGCAAAACTGGAATTGATAAGCGTCCAGCGCTAGGACCAGTTCATTTTGCTAATGAAGAAGTCACAGGCGATGTTGTTGTAGATCGCAATCACCATGGGGGATATGACCAAGCGGTCTATGCCTATTCACGAGAAGATGCTGACTGGTGGGAAAAAGAGCTCGGTCAATCAATTGCAAACGGACGCTTTGGTGAAAATCTAACCACTTCTGGCATTGATGTTAACAGTGCACTTGTGGGAGAGCGCTGGAAGATCGGCACAACAGTCCTTGAAGTCTCACAACCACGTATTCCTTGCCGAGTCTTTGCTGGATTCTGGCAACGACCAACATTGATTAAGGAATTCATGGCCTCCGGAAAACCTGGAACATACCTACGCATTATTCAAGAAGGCCACATCAGCGCTGGAGATGAAATTGAAGTTATTTCTAAACCACAACATCACATCTCAATTGCAGATCTGTATGCAGCAAAAAATGGAGAGCGCTCTAAAGTCGGAGAGATTGCTGCAGTTAAAGAACTATCCGGCAAATACCAAGAATGGGCGCAAAGCCTGCTTAGTTAGCCTCTTTGCACGCGCTCCAAGCCCCGATAGTGTTTACCCATGACATCTTCACCGCGCATTTTGCATGCCGCAACGGGTTCAAATCTAACGGCTAAGGGTTGGGCGCAAGAGGCTGCAATCCGCATGCTTCACAACAACCTAGATCCAGCCGTTGCAGAGCATCCAGAAAACCTTGTTGTCTACGGTGGCACAGGCAAAGCTGCGCGTAACTGGCCTTCCTTTGATGCAATTGTTAAGAGCCTTACTAACCTAAAAGATGATGAAACTCTTCTCGTTCAATCAGGAAAGCCTGTGGGAGTTTTTCAAACCCATGAATGGGCACCACGTGTATTAATCGCAAACTCAAACCTTGTAGGGGACTGGGCTAACTGGCCAGAGTTTCGCAGGTTAGAACAACTTGGTTTAACGATGTATGGGCAGATGACTGCTGGTTCTTGGATCTACATTGGCACACAAGGAATCTTGCAAGGAACTTATGAGACTTTTGCAGCCGTTGCACAAAAGCGCTTTAACGGAACGCTTCAAGGAACTCTGACTCTCACAGGTGGATGCGGCGGCATGGGCGGAGCACAACCGCTTGCTGTGACCATGAATGGCGGAGTGTGTTTGGTTATCGATATTGATAAGACCAGATTAGAAAAGCGCATTGAAACCAGATACCTGGATGAGATTGCAGATAACGTTGATGATGCCATTGAGCGTGTGCTCAAAGCAAAAGCTGCCAAGGTTCCACTTTCAGTTGGTCTCGAGGGAAATGCTGCAGAGCTCTTCCCGCTTCTACTCTCTATGGATGTTCCCATCGATATCGTCACTGATCAAACTTCAGCTCATGATCCCTTCTCCTATGTTCCAGTTGGCGTGAGCGTTCATGATGCGGCACGTATGGCAAAAGATAATCCTGAAGATTTCACTAAGCGCTCACAAGCATCTATGGCTAAACATGTTGAAGCGATGGTGGGCTTCATGGATAAAGGCGCAGAAGTATTTGATTACGGTAATTCAATCCGTGATGAAGCCCGCCAAGGCGGCTTTACACGTGCCTTTGCCTTCCCAGGCTTTGTTCCTGCCTATATTCGTCCGCTGTTTTGTGAAGGAAAAGGTCCGTTTCGCTGGGTGGCTTTATCTGGAGATCCTAAAGATATTTATCGCACAGATAAAGCAGTTCTTGATTTGTTTCCAGAAAATGAAGGATTACATCGCTGGATCACCATGGCTCAAGAGAAAGTTGCTTTCCAAGGACTTCCTGCCCGTATTTGTTGGTTAGGTTATGGAGAGCGAGACAAAGCAGGTCTTGCATTTAATGATTTAGTAGCACGCGGTGAAGTCTCAGCCCCAATTGTTATTGGTCGCGATCACTTGGATTGTGGTTCTGTCGCATCTCCTTACCGTGAAACTGAAGCAATGCTCGATGGCTCTGATGCGATTGCGGACTGGCCATTACTTAACGCAATGGTCAATATTTCATCCGGTGCTTCTTGGGTTTCTATTCACCATGGTGGTGGGGTTGGTATGGGGCGTTCAATTCACGCGGGACAGGTTTCTGTTGCAGATGGCACAAAGCTAGCTGCACAAAAACTAGAGCGAGTACTCACAAATGATCCAGGCATGGGAGTTATTCGACATGCTGATGCTGGTTATGACATCGCTGTTGACACAGCAAAGCAACGCCACGTGCACGTTCCTATGTTGGATACTGAATGACAAGCACGCTTGTTCACAACATTGGCCAGTTAGTTACCAATGATCCAGCCCATGATGGAACAAAGATGGGAGTTATTGAAAACGCAGCGCTGCTTATTGAAGATGGTGTTGTTGCTTGGGCTGGTCCAGACGCCGATGCACCGACACATCACATTAAGCGCAAATTAGATGCTAAGGGCCGGGCAGTAATTCCAGGTTTTGTAGATAGCCATACACATATGATCTTTGCTGGAGATCGCAGCAAAGAGTTTCGTGCACGCATGTTGGGGGAGTCCTACACCGCTGGCGGCATTGCCCACACAGTAGAAAAAACCAGAGCTGCCAGTGATGAGCTACTGCGCTCAAATGCGCAAAACCTATTAAATGAGGCTTATTCCACGGGAACAACAACGATTGAGATTAAGTCTGGCTATGGATTAACTGTTAATGATGAGCGCAGATCACTTGAAATCGCACAGGGTCTTACCGATGAGACAACCTTTCTAGGCGCACACGTTGTGCCAGTTGAGTACAAAAAGAATCCAAAAGATTACGTAGACCTTGTTACAGGACCAATGCTGGACGCCGTGCTTCCTTTTTCAAAGTGGATAGATGTTTTCTGTGACAAAGGAGCATTCTCAGTCGATGATGCCCGCACGATTCTAAAAGCTGGAATGGCTAAGGGATTATTGCCTCGCATTCATGCCAATCAATTACAAGAAGGCCAAGGAGTTCGCTTAGGTGTTGAGCTTGATGCTGCATCAGTTGATCATGTATCTCACTTGAGTGAGAAAGATATAGAAGCCCTATCAAAGTCAAAGACTGTTGCAACGCTTTTGCCAGGTGCTGAATTCTCCACTCGCTCTGCATATCCTGATGTTCGCCCACTCCTTGAGGCCAGCATCACCGTTGCTCTTGCCTCTGATTGCAATCCAGGTTCTTCTTACACAACCAGCATGGCTTTCATCATGGCCGTTGCAGTTCGTGAAATGCATTTCTCTCCTGAACAAGCGCTGTGGTCAGCAACGATGGGCGGTGCCAAAGCACTTCGCCGTGATGACATTGGCCATCTCTTTGAAGGAGCTCGAGCTAACTTTTCAATTCTGAAGGCAGATTCATACATTCACTTGGCATATCGCCCAGGTGTTCAATTAATAGAACAGGTGTGGCGAGATGGCCTCCAAATCAAATAAGACCGTAACGCTCTCAACATCTGGCACAACTTTTGCCGATGTCATTGATGTTGCCCGCCATGGTGCACAGGTTGAACTCTCAAGTGCTGCAATTGATGCAATGAATGCATCTAGAAAATATATTGAAGAATATGCCGCAGGCGGAGTACCTGTTTATGGCGTTTCAACTGGCTTTGGAGCACTTGCCAATCGCCACATCGATGTTAAAGATCGCTCACAACTACAGAAATCTCTTATCCGCTCACATGCAGCTGGTGTTGGCCCTGCAATTGAGCGTGAAGTAGTGCGCGCACTGATGTTCTTGCGCCTTCGCACCATGGCATCTGGTCGCACAGGAGTGCGCGTGGCATTAGCGCAGTCATACGTTGACTTCTTAAATAAGGGCATCACACCAGTAGTTCCAGAGTTTGGTTCTCTGGGCTGCAGTGGAGATTTAGCACCGCTTTCACATTGCGCACTTGCACTCATGGGTGAGGGCCGTGTTCATGATGCCAAAGGTGTTGAGATGGAGACAATGCAAGCACTTATCGCTGCCGGAATTAAACCAATTGAGTTAGAGGCCAAAGAAGGTCTTGCTCTCATTAATGGCACAGATGGAATGCTGGGCATGTTGATTATGGCCTGTGCTGATTTAGAACAACTATGCATGGTTGCAGATATAACTACTGCAATGAGTATTGAAGGTCTTCTCGGTACGGATCGTGTTTTTGCTCCAGATCTCCATGCTCCACTTCGCCCACAGATCGGCCAAGCAATTAGTGCTGCAAATATTTTTGCCTTACTGAAAGATTCCCGAATCGTGGCATCACATCGTGAAAATGACTCACGTGTCCAAGATGCTTATTCTCTTCGCTGTGCTCCTCAAGTAGCAGGTGCAGTTCGTGACACGATTGCATACGCTTCAACGATTGCCCAGCGAGAACTGGCATCATCTATTGATAATCCAGTTGTTATGCCTGATGGTCGCGTTGAATCCAATGGAAACTTTCATGGAGCACCTGTTGGTTATGTTCTAGATTTTCTTGCAATTGCTGCAACTGATTTGGGTTCTATGGCAGAGCGCCGCACAGATAGAGCACTTGATCAATACCGATCTGCTGGTCTGCCACCGTTCTTAGCCCATGATCCAGGCGTTGATTCAGGGCTCATGATTGCCCAATACACACAGGCTGGGTTAGTCAGTGAAAACAAACGTCTTTCTACTCCTGCAAGTGTTGATTCCATTCCTTCCTCTGCCATGC
>JBIIJO010000007.1:0-25139 GCA_044233685.1 Candidatus Planktophila sp. | reverse complement strand
AGCATAAGAAGGCGATTATCGATAGTCGTCGTGCAAAGGTTTTTGCAAAGCAGATTCGCGCAATTGAAGTTGCAGCTCGCAATGGCGGCGCTGACATGGAAGGCAACCCAACTTTATTTGATGCGGTTACAAAGGCTAAGAAATCTTCTATGCCAGCAGATAACATCGATCGCGCAATCAAACGCGGTGCCGGCTTAGAGGCTGGTGCCAAAGACTGGATTACCATTATGTATGAGGGCTATGGCCCAAGTGGTGTGGCAATCATGATTGAGTGTCTATCTGATAACCGCAACCGTTCTGCCTCTGAAATCAAAGTTGCAGTTACTCGCAACGGCGGATCTATGGCAGATCTTGGTTCTGTGTCATATCTTTTCAATCGCAAGGGTGTCATCATCGTTAACAAGATCACTGGATTAACTGAGGACCGAGTTCTTGAAGCAGTTCTAGATGCAGGCGCTGAAGAAGTTAATGATTTAGGTGAATCTTTTGAAGTGGTGTGTGAGCCAGTTGATTTGGTTCAAGTTCGTACTGCTTTGCAGGGCGCTGGAATTGACTATGAATCAGCTGATTCTTCATTTCTGCCATCAATGTCAATACCTCTAGATGCCGATGGGGCCAAGAAGGTATTTGAACTTATTGATGCGATCGAAGAGCTCGATGATGTGCAAAACGTCTATAGCAACTTCGATGTTTCAGATGAGGTTATGGCGAGCCTGGAATAAGTTCGTCACAGGTAAGGCCTAGGCTAGAAACCTTGAACTTCGTCAGAGGAAATGGTGGCCACAATGCGCGTACTAGGGATTGATCCTGGTCTAACGCGCTGCGGTATTGGAATCGTTGAAGGTAGCCCTGGATCTCCACTCAAGTTGGTTGGAGTGGGCGTTGTTATGACACCAGCGGATATGGCACTTGAAAATCGTCTACTTGAAATCGATAAAGGTTTAAATGAATGGATTGCTCTCTGGAATCCAGATGTGATCGCCGTAGAGCGAGTTTTTGCCCAACACAACGTGAGAACAGTTATGGGCACCGGACAAGCTGCCGGAATTGCACTACTCATTGCAGCTAAAGCTGGAATTCCAGTCATGATGCACACACCTAGTGAAGTAAAGGCGGCAGTCTCAGGCTCAGGTCGAGCAAATAAAACACAAGTGGCACAGATGGTTCAAAAGATTCTCAACTTGGATTCAATCCCAAAGCCAGTTGATGCAACTGATGCACTCGCACTTGCCATTTGTAATATCTGGCGAGGTGGTTCAACTGCCAGAATTAATCAAGCAGTAGAGGCTGAAAAATCGCGTCTTAGAAAACTGCGTGGCTAAATGATTTCAACAGTAACTGGAACAATTCGCTCTCTTTCACTCGACAAGTTAGTTATTGAAGTCGGGGGAGTGGGGTTGAGTGTTTTGATTAATCCACCTACAAGTGCAGGGTTAACTCTTGGTTCCCAATCCACTCTCTATACATCCCTAGTTGTACGTGAAGATTCACTGACTTTATTTGGCTTTTTAACTGAAGAAGTGCGCAATCTTTTTGAACTTGTTCAAACGGTTTCTGGAGTGGGACCAAAAGTAGCTCTCTCAATCATGAGCTCATTAACCCCTGAAGATTTAGCTCGCGCGATTTCTCAAGAAGATACCTCTGCAATTGAGCGCGTTCCAGGAATTGGTAAAAAGGGTGCTCAGCGCATGATTTTGGAGTTGAAGGGGAAGCTCAGTGATCTCTCATCGAGCTCAACATATAAAGGACATCAACCTGCATGGCGTGAACAACTGATTAGCGCCCTTGTTTCTCTTGGTTTTTCTCCCAAGGAATCAGATTCTGCAATTAGTTATGTGGTTAATGATTTACATGGCAACGACCAAGACCCAGCCAACATGGAGTTAAGTGAGCTATTGAAGTTAGCGCTAGCAAGTGGAAAGAGCTCACGTGGCTGATAATCAAGAGCGCTTAGTGGGCTCAAATATCAAGGGAGAAGAGTCTGCGTTAGAACAAGCCCTTCGCCCCAAAACTCTCAAAGATTTCATTGGGCAACATCGCGTGCGCGAGCAGATAGATGTTTTGTTAACTGCTGCGCGTCATCGAAATACACCAGCTGATCACATCTTGCTTTCTGGGCCTCCAGGACTTGGAAAAACAACGTTGGCGCTAATTCTGGCAAGTGAGATGCAAGCACCGATTCGCATAACCAGCGGTCCTGCAATTACACATGCTGGTGATTTAGCTGCAATTCTCTCTTCTCTAGTTGAAGGAGAGATTCTTTTCTTAGATGAAATTCATCGACTGCCACGACCTGCTGAAGAGCTTCTCTATCTAGCGATGGAGGATTTTAGAGTCGATGTTGTAGTTGGCAAAGGCCCAGGAGCCACAGCTATTCCATTACAACTTCCACATTTCACGCTAGTGGGCGCAACAACTCGTGCTGGTTTATTGCCTGGACCACTTCGTGATCGTTTCGGCTTCACCGCGCACTTGGATTTCTATGATGATAAAGAGTTGGCGCAAGTGATTTTGAGAAGTGCTGCATTGCTAGAGATAGACATTCATACCGATGCAATAACTGAAATCTCAGGCAGATCTCGTGGCACACCACGCATTGCTAATCGTTTGCTGCGTCGTGTTCGCGACTATGCCCAAGTCAAAGCCAGCCCTTCCATCTCATTAGCCGATGCAAAGGCTGCATTAGAGATGTATGAAGTAGATGAGATGGGCTTAGATCGACTCGATCGTGGGGTATTGGTGGCATTGGTCGAGCGCTTTAATGGCGGACCAGTGGGGTTATCAACCTTGGCTATTGCGGTGGGTGAAGAGGTAGAAACAGTTGAATCTGTTGCAGAGCCTTTCTTAGTTCGAAATGGCCTCATGGCCAGAACATCGAGGGGAAGAGTTGCAACAGCTGCTGGTTTTGCTCATATAGGACGAACACCGCCCGCTCAATTTGCCTCACTTTTCGACACATCAGCACCTGACGCCTAGACTCTGCACCTATGTCTACAACTACTAAACCAGTAAAGACGACTGCCCGCCCAGCGCGTTCATTGGCAATCCTGGCCCTAGTGCTCATCGCACTTACGGGTCTTGTTTTTGTTCAAGGCGCTACGCAAGTACGTCTAGGTCTTGATCTTCGAGGCGGAACTTCTGTCACTCTTCAACCACGTATCGCAGCCGGTGAAGATGGAAAAGTTACAAATGAAGCAATCGACCAGGCAGTCTCCATCATCCGCCAACGCGTTAACTCACTCGGTGTTGCCGAGTCTGAAGTAGCTGCGCAAGGCAGCGGTACTAGTCGCCAGATTGTTATCTCTGTTCCTGGAGATACTGGACGTCGAGTAGTTGAGTTAGTAGGACAGACTGCAGAACTGCGATTCCGTCAAGTCTTAGCAACTGCTGGACCTGGCGCTATTGATGCGGGTTCAGCATCCTTATCTTCAGGCTCCGGTTCAGTGACTGCAGGTTCAGCCATTGATACCGAATCACCAGTTGACGGAATTAGCGCGGCAATCAATAAAAAGTTTGCATCTCTAGATTGCACCAAGCCCGAGAATCTTCAAGGCTCAGGAGCCGATTCAGAGACTGACACTATCGTTGCTTGTGATCGTGCGGGTTTTACAAAATATATCTTGGCCCCAGCTGAAGTTTTAGGTCGCCAGATTTCAGAGGCATCAGCTGGACTTGATGCTCAAAGTGGAAATTCCTGGTTTGTTAGTCTAACTTTTAATGGAGAAGGCACAGCGGCATTTGGTGCACTCACTTCACGTGTGACATCTCTGGTCGCGCCACTCAATCAAGTTGCAATCGTGCTCGATGGCTTGGTTGTATCTGCACCAAGAATCAATGAAGCAATTCCATCAGGTACTGCTCAAATAACAGGAAGCTTTACACAACTGGAAGCTCAAGATCTAGCTAACGTTCTTAAGTACGGTGCGCTACCTCTTGCTTTTGATCGTGGCGAAGTTCAGCAGGTTTCTCCAACACTTGGAGCAGATCAACTAAGCGCTGGTCTTCTTGCAGGTGGACTTGGTCTAGGCCTTGTTCTTCTCTATTCACTTCTTTATTACCGCGGTCTTGGACTAGTGACAGTTGGCTCGCTAGCAGTTGCCGCCACTCTTGTTTATCTCATGTTCTTGCTTCTCGGTGAGTGGATTGGATTCACGCTAACTCTTGCTGGTATTGCGGGAGCGATCGTGGCTATTGGTGTTACCGCTGACTCATTTATTATTTACTTCGAGCGTATTCGAGATGAAATTAGAGAAGGTCGTTCATTGCGAACCGCGGTAGAAACAGGCTGGAGCAGAGCCCGTAGAACTATTTTGGTTGCTGACTTTGTGTCAATTATCGCCGCTGTGTTGCTGTATTTCTTTGCAGTGGGTGGCGTTCGAGGGTTCGCATTTACTCTAGGTTTAACAACACTTGTTGACTTAATAGTTGTCTTTGTCTTCACAAAGCCAATGGTGACAATCCTTGCAAAGATGAATTTCTTTGCATCAGGTCATCCGTTGTCCGGACTATCAGCCAAGAGCACTGGAACCTTGCCAGTAGCAAAGGAGGCATAAGAAATGTCAAAGTTTTCAGGTCTAGGCGGTCGTCTCTATCGCGGTGAAACCTCAATTGAAATTATTGGTCACCGTCGTCGTTGGTATGTAGTCTCAGCTGTTTTTGTTTTGCTCTCACTTGGAGCGTTGGGCGTACAGGGTCTGCACTTGGGAATTGAATTCAAGGGCGGATCATCATTTACGGTAACCAAGGTTGGTGCATCTGTTGAGGAGGCCCGCGCAGCCGTCTCAGAGACAGGCGTTCCGGGAGAAGCAATTATTCAAACCATTGGAACTGACAAGATTCGCGTACAAACTGGGGCGCTAAATACCGCACAGAACAACGCAGTACAAGATGCTCTTGCAGCAAAGTTTGCAGTTCCAGTCGAATCAATTGATACACAAATTGTTGGACCTTCGTGGGGTAAAGAAATTACCCAGAAGGCCGTCTATGGTCTCCTTGGTTTCTTAGTTTTCGTCATGCTCTACCTAGCAATGGCATTTGAGCCAAAGATGGCTGTTGCAGCTATCGCTGCGGTGGTTCACGATGTATTCATTACTGTTGGTATTTACGCACTTGTTGGATTCGATGTTACGCCAGCGACGGTCATTGGCTTCTTGACCATTTTGGGTTACTCGCTCTATGACACCGTTGTTGTATTCGACAAGATTCGCGAAAACACGCGCACGATTACTTCAACGTCAAAGAGCACTTATTCACAAGCAACAAACTTGGCAGTGAATCAGACGATTGTTCGTTCGATCAACACATCTGTCATCGCACTGTTGCCAGTAGGTTCAATTCTCTTTGTTGGTGCTGGATTACTTGGTGCTGGAACGCTCAAGGATCTATCACTTGCTTTGTTCATTGGTTTAGCAGTTGGTACTTACTCTTCAATCTTTATTGCACCTCCTGTATTAGCTCAACTTCGCGAGAGAGAGCCTGCAATGCAAGCACTTGCAAAGCGGGTTAACAGTCGGACGGCACCAATGGGAGAGCCAACACCTGCACCGGCCGTTACAGAAGAGCGCCGTGGACCTCGTAACCAACCAAAGCGTAAACATCGCAAATAGCGGTACCTAAATGGATACTTTGATTGCACCGGTTATAAGTGCGCTCAAAGAGCACCATGCAACGAATAACTTGGCAGATGTTGAACGTGCTTTTGTAGTTGCTGAAAAAGCTCACGATGGACAGCTTCGTAAATCAGGCGATGCATATATAACGCACCCAGTAGCCGTTGCAAATATTTTGGCTGAGCTTGGGTTAACTTCAGAGGCAATCATTGCTGCGCTCTTGCATGACACAGTCGAAGACACCGCATATTCGCTTAAAGAGCTGCGTCATGATTTTGGTGATGAAATCGCTGGATTAGTTGATGGTGTGACAAAACTAGACAAACTCACATATGGACCAACAGCCGAGGCCGAAACTGTGCGCAAAATGGTTGTTGCGATGTCTAGGGACATTAGAGTCTTAGTTATAAAGCTTGCTGATCGACTTCATAATGCGCGCACGTGGAAATATGTTTCAGCCGAGAGTGCCCAGCGAAAAGCCCGTGAAACCTTAGATATCTACGCACCTCTCGCCCACCGCTTGGGTATGAATGCGATTAAGTGGGAGCTAGAAGATCTCTCCTTTGAGGTCTTGGAGCCTAAGAAGTTTGAAGAGATTTCCCGCCTTGTTGCAGAGCGCTCACCGTCTAGAGATAAGTTAACGCATGATGCTATTGAGATTGTTACACAAGATTTAGCTGCCGATGGAATCAAAGCAACAGTTACAGGTCGTCAAAAGCATTTCTTCTCGGTCTATCAAAAGATGGTTGTGCGCGGACGAGAATTCAATGATATCTATGACTTAGTTGGAATTCGAGTTTTAGTTGAGGACGTTCGTGACTGCTACGGAGTTCTTGGCGCAATCCATGCTAGATGGAGTCCTGTTCCTGGTCGTTTCAAGGATTACATTGCTATGCCTAAGTTCAACCTCTATCAATCTCTACACACCACAGTCATTGGACCAACAGGTAAAGCAATTGAGATTCAGATTAGAACATTTGATATGCACTCACGCGCTGAGTTCGGTATCGCGGCGCACTGGAAATATAAGCAAGGCCATGAAAACAATGAGTCATCTCCTGAGATGCTCTGGCTTCGCCAACTACACGAGTGGCAAAAAGAAACCGAAGATCCATCAGAGTTTCTAGAAGCACTGCGCTTTGATTTAGGAACACCGGAAGTTTTTGTTTTCACACCTAAGGGCAGTGTCGTCGCTCTTCCTGGTGGATCAACCCCGGTGGACTTTGCATTCTCCGTTCATACTGATGTTGGATTTCGTTGCGCAGGAGCAAAGGTAAACGGGCGTCTTGTTCCGTTGGAGTCACGGCTAAACAATGGTGATGTCGTTGAAATTGTTACCAATAAGGGTGAACATGCTGGTCCAAGTAGAGATTGGCTTAACTTTGTAAAGAGTCCTCGAGCACGCTCAAAGATTAAAGGTTGGTTTAGCAAGGAGAGACGCGAAGAAGCTATTGATGCGGGCCGTGAATCAATTGCGCGACAAATGCGTAAAGCAGGTCTTCCTCTACAAAAGATTTTTGCAGGCCACTCACTTCTTGAATTAGCCCATGAGCTTCGCTACCCAGACATCGATGCTTTGTATTCAGCAGTTGGTGATGGTCATATCTCTGCTGCCTCTGTTATCGACAAACTTGTTATATCAATGGGCGCAGAAGATTCTCATCCAGAACCAACTATGGATACCTTCACGCCACGCGCCCCAACAGCAAGACGTTCGAGTAACGCGATTGATGTTGAAGGTGCTGAAGATGTCTTAGTTAAGTTAGCACGCTGCTGCACGCCGGTTCCTGGCGATGCGATTATTGGTTTCATCACTAAGGGCAGTGGCGTTTCAATTCACAGAAATGACTGTGTCAACGCAGATGATTTGGTTCTCAACCAAAACGATCGCATTGTTAATGTCTCTTGGCGCTTGGGGGCAGCAAGTGTTTTCTTAGTCAATATTCAAGTTGAAGCCCTTGATCGCGAGTCACTCTTGGCAGATGTCACTCGCACACTCTCTGATCAGCACGTCAATATTCTCAGCGCTGCGGTGAGTACATCAAAGGATCGCACAGCGATTTCGCGCTTCACTTTTGAAATGGCAGATGCAACGCATTTAGATGCGGTAATTGCAGCGGTCAGACATATTGAAGGTGTGTATGACGTTTATCGCACTACCAACAATTAACTAAATTCAGCCAAGCCCTTTTCAGCTTCAGCTAGCCACACCTTACGAGCTGCAGCAGATTCGCGAGCCTCAGATGCTTTCTTAGCATTTCCAGCAGCTTCTGACTTTACAGCAATCTTTTCGTAACTCTCGATGGAGTCAGTGAGTTGTTTAACAACTTCGGCAGCACGTGCCTTTGCTGCAGGATCTGTCTTGCGCCAGATTTCAGCTTCAGCTTCCTTGATTACGCTCTCCACTGCGTGAACACGTGCATCAAGGGATGCACGCTTATCGCGGTGAGTCATGCCAATTTTGCTCCATGCGTTCAAGTGATCGCGCAGCGCTTTCTTTGCTTGATCCAAATTAGTAATTGGTAGCAGCGCTTCAATCTGCACGACTAGCTCTTCGCGCTTAATAAGGTTCGCGGCCATTGTTGTGTCGCGCTTTTCCAGATCAGCATTTTTAGCGCTAAAGAATTGATCCTGTGCAGCCTTAAATCTTGCCCACATCTTTGCATCATCACTTGGCTTTCCACGTCCAGCAGCTTTCCAAGCATCCATGAGAGCCTTGAAACGCTTGGCGGTTGGAACCCACTCAGTTGAAGTTGCAAGCTTTTCTGCTTCTTCAATGATTGCCTTCTTTGCATCAACTACAACCTTTTGAACTGATTCAAGGGCTGCAAAGTGCGTGCGACGACGCTTATCAAATTTGTTGCGAGATGAGGAGAAACGCTTCCAGAGATCAGCATCTGCTTTCTTATCCAAACGAGGCGCTGATTTCCATTCATCAAGGAGCACCTTGAGACGATCACCAGTTACCTTCCAACTCTCAGAAAGTGCAAGGCTTTCAGCTTCTGCAACAATTTTTTCTTTCTCAACAAGGATTTGTTCGCGTCGAGCAGCCTTAGCCGCAGTCTCTGCGGCCTTCTTAGCCTCATATGCCTCGCGATGGCCTTCAATGAGTGGTTCGATTTGTTCTACTGATGCTGAAAGAGCATCAAGATCGCCAACACCATTTAATTCTTTTACTTGCTCGCGCAGCTTCTTAACCGCTGTATATGCATCAGATGGGACAAGTGCGCCACTTTTAATTCGAGCTGCAAGAAGTGCAACTTCGGCTGCAAGGAGTTCAAATTTGCGAACGAAGTAAGCCAGAGCTTCTTCGGCTGTTTTACCAGGATACGAACCAACCGCTTTTTCACCAGAGGCGGTACGAACAAAAACTGTTCCATCTTCGGCTACGCGGCCAAAGGCTGCAGGATCTCCGATGAGTGCTGATGCTGCACTTGCTTGTGGTGTTGGATTGAAATCGCTCATGGTGTGTTCCCTTTCAGCGCGTTGTTCTGATCTAGAACGTCGCTATCAGTGTGCGTGCTCACTCAAGGCGCACCTTGGATGAGCGTGAATCGTGCGGAGGTAAAAGGTACCCTGTCTAGGTGTGTGAGCGTCAATCGCTCCTATTTTGAGCGTGGGCGAAAGGGTGAAAACGGTGCTAGTCGACTCTTTTGCTGCCCCTATGTATGCCACTAACTGCTGGGTGATTGCCCCCAAGGCTGGAAGTGAATGCGTTGTAATCGATCCCGGAATGCCCGATGTTTCACAGCAGTTGGATGAGATTCTAAAGAAGCATTCACTTAAGCCTGTTGCAGTCATAGCTACTCATGGACATCTGGATCACACCTTTTCTATTCAACCTATTGCCGATGGTTATTCAATTCCTGCCTATATTCACTCACTCGATCGCATGGCATTGGCCCATCCTGAGCGTTATGTGAGCCCAGAATTTGCAGCGACATTATCGGCTATGGACTTTGTCGAACCGAAGGATGTAAGAGAATTGCGCAATGAAGAGGTTGTGGAGCTTGTGGGTATGAAATTCAAAGCCATCCACGCGCCCGGCCACACCGCTGGTTCTCTAGTTTTTGTAGTAGATGATGAATTATTGGTCAGCGGCGATGTTCTCTTTGCTGGTTCTATTGGACGCACAGATCTGCCAAGTGGATCAGCTGAGGCGATGGAGACTACGTTGCGTAAAAAGATTATGCCGCTCGGCGATCATTTACGTGTACTGCCTGGACACTATGCAGAGACCACCATGGCTGCTGAGAAAAAGAACAATCCATATTTAACTGCCCTGAAAGGTCGCTACTAATGGCCGGACAGAAAATTCAAGCTCCTAAAGGTGTCAGTGAATATGTTCCACCGCGCTCTGCAGCATTTGAATTTGTTCGTGAATCCTTAATTGAGCCAGCTCGCAAAGCGGGTTATCAATTAATCGAACTTCCAGTCTTTGAAGATACCGAGCTCTTTACTCGTGGTGTTGGTGAATCAACCGATGTGGTCTCAAAAGAGATGTATACGTTCCTAGATCGCGGAGACCGCTCGATTACATTGCGCCCAGAAGGAACTGCCGGAGTAATGCGCGCAGTTATCGAACATGGTTTAGATCGTGGTCAACTACCAGCAAAACTCTGGTATTCGGGTCAGTTCTTTCGTGCAGAGCGTCCGCAAGCGGGTCGTTATCGTCAGTTCTACCAAGTGGGTATAGAAGCTATTGGTTTAGATGATGCAGCAATTGATGCTGAAGTAATTGCTATCGCTGATGCAGGATTTAAGGCGATTGGTCTAAGTAAGTATCGTTTGGAGATAACTAGTTTGGGTGATGCGGATTCTCGCGCAGCTCATCGTGTTGATCTAGTGAAGTTTATTTCGGGTATGAAATTGGATGAGGCAACAACTGCGCGTGCAGCACTTAATCCGCTTCGCCTTTTTGATGATAAGCGCCCTGAAATTAAAGATGCAATGGCAAAAGCGCCATTGTTGGTTGATTACTTGAGTGAGAGTTCCCGTGCTCATTTTGAACAAGTGAAAAAGTATCTCGATGTGTTGGGTATTTCATACGTTCTTAATCCACGGATGGTTCGTGGTTTGGATTACTACACAGGAACTACATTTGAATTTGTACATGAACTTCTCGGTGCTCAGTCTGGAATTGGTGGGGGAGGCCGCTATGACGGTCTTATGGCAGAACTTGGAGGTCAGTCTTTATCTGGAATTGGTTTTGGTTTAGGTGTTGATAGAGCGCTTTTGGCAGCAGAGGCAGAAGGGGCAATTAATGAAAACTCCTTTGTTTCTGATTTATTCATCATTCCGCTGGGGGATGCGGCCAAAGAAATGGCGATGAAGATTGCTAGCCAACTACGCAACGCTGGAAAGAGTATTGAAATTGCTTTTGGAGATCGAGCGCTCAAGGGTGCTATGAAAGGCGCGGACAAGAGCGGTGCGCGCTATGTCATCGTTTTAGGCGAATCAGAGATTTCTAGCGCAATGGTGGAGCTAAAGGAGATGAAAACTGGCGCCACTTCATCGGTTAAGATTGACTCATTAATCAGCGCAATTTAGTTATAGGGATGTAGAACGCACATATGTTAAGAACTCATGACGCAGGCTCATTGCGCAAATCCCATGCCGGAACGACCGTTACTTTGGCAGGGTGGGTCTCACGCCGCCGTGATCATGGTGGTGTTGCATTTATTGATTTACGCGATGCTTCAGGTTCTGTTCAAGTAGTTATTCGCGATGAAAAGATGGCGGGTTCTCTTCGCGCCGAGTGGTGTCTGATGATTACGGGAGAAGTTTTGGCAAGACCTGCAGGAAATGAGAATACAAACATTCCAACAGGTGAAATTGAAGTTATGGGTGACACAGTCGTTGTTTTGAGTGAGTCAGCACCGCTGCCTTTTCCAGTTGATTCAGGAAATGATTCAGAGATCAGCGAAGAAGTGCGCTTGAAGTATCGCTACCTGGATCTGCGCCGTGAGAAGCCAGCGGCAAATCTTCGTTTGCGCTCCAAGGTAACTTCAGTTATTCGCCGTGTGATGGAAGATGAAGCTTTTCTTGAGATCGAAACCCCATACCTAACACGTTCAACTCCTGAAGGTGCTCGCGACTTTTTAGTTCCAGTGCGTCTGCAACCAGGTAGTTGGTATGCCTTGCCGCAATCGCCACAGCTCTTTAAGCAGTTGTTGATGGTTGCTGGAATGGAAAAGTACTACCAAATCGCCAGATGTTTTCGCGATGAGGATTTTCGCGCCGACCGCCAACCAGAGTTTACGCAACTCGATATTGAGATGTCCTTTATTGATCAAGAAGACATCTTGGCAGTTGCCGAAAAGATTGTTTCAAAGATCTGGGAAGAAGCTGTTGGGTACACCATCCCACTTCCACTCCAGCGCATGACTTATGCCGATGCGATGACTCGCTATGGTTCAGATAAACCTGATCTTCGCTTTGGTTATGAACTAACTGAACAGACTCAGTATTTTGCTCAAACAACTTTCAGAGTTTTCCAAGCACCATATGTTGGAAGCGTTGTTATGCCTGGGGGAGCAGCCTCTCCTCGTCGTGAGTTAGATGCATGGCAAGACTGGGCTAAAGCGCGTGGTGCTAAGGGCCTTGCATACATCTTGGTCAATGAAGATGGAACTTTAGGCGGACCAGTTGCTAAGAATCTTTCTGAGTCAGAAGCTTCAGGAATTGCTGCAGCAGGGGGTGCAAAAGCTGGAGATGCAATCTTTTTTGCAGCTGGTGAACGCATGGCGTCGTTGAATTTACTAGGTGCGGTTCGTTTAGAAATCGGTAAGCGTTGCAACTTAATTCCTGCAGATAAGTGGGAGTTCCTATGGGTTGTAGATGCACCAATGTTTGAACCAACAGATAACGGTGGTTGGACCGCTGTTCACCATCCATTTACTGGTCCTAAGCCAGAGTTTGCAAAGACATTTGCAAAAGATCCTGCTTCAGCACTTGCCTATGCATATGACATTGTTTTGAATGGGACTGAGCTTGGTGGTGGATCAATTCGTATTCATGATCGCCAAATCCAAAAAGATGTTTTCAGTGTTATTGGTTTAAGTGATGAAGAAGCACAGAGCAAGTTTGGCTTCCTCTTAGAGGCCTTCAACTACGGACCACCTCCACATGGTGGAATTGCACTTGGGCTTGATCGAGTATGCGCACTGCTTACTGGTTCAGATTCAATCCGTGAAGTTATTGCATTTCCTAAGACTGCAAGCGGTGGAGACCCATTAACTGGTGCTCCAACTCCTATTACTACGGCGCAACGCAAGGAGAGCGGTATTGATGGCGCTCCTAAAGCAGCGCCTCAGGTAGGCTAACAACATGGGTCCAGGTGGAATTGCAACAATAATCGCAAGTTGTGCGCTGATGGTTATCGCCATTGCAGTTGCCTACGTAATTATTCGTCTCGGTCGCTTTATTGATGAGGCAAAGGCTTCTCTCAAGGTAATTACAGATGAAACTGCACCACTAATCGATGAAGTCCACACAACTGTGACTTTAGTAAACGGACCGCTCAAGAGCATTAACAAAATTACTAAAAACGCTGAAGATCTCTCAGATAAGGTCAATGAAGCAACTACAGCTTTCATTAGCAAAAATGGCTCAGCCGTCAAAGTTGCTGGTGCTCTTATCTCTGCAGCGTCGAAGAAGAAGTCTCGATCTAAGAAGAAGGCTGAGTGATCCCCACAAGTGGAATCCGCCGAGATCCGTTCGCGCTGGCTGCGCTTCTTTGAATCAGATAACCGTCAAGGATTAACTCACACCGTTGTTCCATCGGCATCCCTTATCGCTGATGACCCAAACCTCTTACTCGTTAACGCAGGAATGGTTCCGTTCAAACCCTACTTTTTAGGCGAGATTACCCCGCCCTACAAGCGCGCAACATCAGTGCAAAAGTGTGTAAGAACATTAGATATCGATGAAGTTGGAAAAACTACACGACATGCTTCATTTTTTCAGATGTGTGGAAACTTCTCTTTCGGTGATTACTTTAAGGAAGGTGCAATTGCACTTGCTTGGGAGTTATTAACTCGTCCGATTAATGATGGTGGTTATGGTTTTCCAGAAGATCGTTTATGGGTGACTGTCTATTTAGATGATGATGAAGCCGCAGACATTTGGCACACCAAGATGGGCGTTCCAAAAGAGCGCATCCAACGTCGCGATATGGAAGATAACTTCTGGTCAATGGGTGTTCCTGGACCATGTGGGCCTTGTTCTGAAATTTACTACGATCGTGGTCCTGCATATGGCGCAGAAGGTGGACCGATTGCTGATGAGAATCGCTACATGGAAGTTTGGAACTTGGTGTTCATGCAAAATGAGCGCGGGGTTGGTTCTGGTAAGAATGATTATCCAATTCTTGGTGAACTGCCAGCAAAGAGTATCGATACTGGTTTAGGTCTAGAGCGTATGGCAGCTCTATTGCAAGGTGTTGAAAACATTTATGAAATTGATACGACGATGCAGATTCTGACTAAGGCATCTGATTTAACAGGTGTTAAGTACGGGTCATCTGAGAAATCAGATGTCTCACTTCGCATTATTGCCGATCATGCTCGTACTTCAGCGATGCTCATTGGTGACGGTGTAACACCCGGAAATGAAGGCCGTGGCTACGTTCTACGCCGCATGATGCGCCGCACAATTCGTAATATGCGCCTGCTTGGTTCAATGGATCCAATCATGTCTGAGCTCACTGTCGCGGCAATCGGTGCTATGGGACCTCAGTATCCAGAGTTAGTAAGTGATTCAAAGCGAATTCTCTCTGTCAGTGTTTCTGAAGAAGAGAGCTTCTTGCAAACACTGAAGAGCGGCACACAGATTTTTGATGTTGCAAGTGCAGCCCTGAAGAAGAGCAAAAGTGCTGTTCTACCTGGCGAGGATGCCTTTAAACTCCATGACACATACGGTTTCCCATTCGATTTAACTCTTGAGATGGCCCGCGAAGAAGGATTAGAAGTTGATGAAGACGGATTCCGCCGTCTAATGAAGGAGCAAAAGGATCGCGCTAAGGCAGATTCAAAGGCTAAGAAGAGTGGGCACACAGATCTCTCCGTATATCGCCAAGTGGCTGACAAGAATGGAAAATCCGAGTTTATTGGGTATTCACATCTGACAAGTGAAGCGAAAGTAACTGCAGTTCTGGTGGATGGTAATTTAGTTGGATCTGCTGGTGCAGAGGAAGAAGTTGAAATTGTTTTAGATCGCACGCCTTTCTATGCAGAAGGTGGTGGTCAGCTAGCCGATGGTGGAACAATCACTTTTGCTAATGGCGCTGTTGTGGAAATTGATGATGTGCAAACTCCTGTCCCAGGTGTCTTTGTTCACCGCGGTCGTGTTCTCTCTGGATCACTTGAAAGTGGATCACAAGGACAAGCTGCAATCGACGTTGAACGCCGTGACGCAATTTCTCGTGCACACACCGCAACTCACATGGTGCATAAAGCTTTCCGTGAACTTTTGGGGGAGACTGCCACACAAGCTGGATCTGAAAACTCACCTGGAAGATTCCGTTTTGATTTCCCGGCAACAGGAGCCGTACCTGCATCAGTACTCAATGATGTTGAATCACGTGTTAACACGCTGCTTCTAGATAACCTCGAAGTAAGTGCTGAAGTTATGTCACAAGATGCCGCCAAGAAACTCGGCGCAATGGCACTTTTCGGAGAGAAATATGGAGACCAAGTTCGTGTTGTCAGTGTTGGTGATTGGGCACGTGAGCTTTGCGGAGGAACACACGTTTCTCGATCTGGCCAGCTCGGTGTTGTTAAACTCTTGAGCGAATCATCTATCGGCGCAGGAGTTCGACGTGTTGAGGCTCTTGTGGGTGTGGATGCTTATCGTTTCTTAGCTCGCGAACACATTTTGCTTAACTCTCTTACAGACATCATTAAGGGCGCCAGAGTAGAAGAACTTCCAGAGCGTATTAACGGCCTCATCAACTCAATGAAAGAGATCGAAAAAGAGCTAAGTGTGTTGCGCTCTGCGCAAGCACTATCTCAAGTTGGCGAGATAGCAAAGGGTGCAAAGGTTGTGAATGGAACAACAGTTATCACAGCGCTTTTGGGTGATGGTATATCTGGAGATGATTTGCGCAAGATTGCACTTGAACTTCGCTCAAAGACTGCAAACAGTGTCGTCGCACTCATCAGTGTCAATGATTCCAAGCCAGTACTAGTTGTTGCGGCAAGTGATGCTGCTCGTGCTGGTGGAGTAAAAGCAGGTGCGCTGGTAAAGATTGGTTCGACGGTATTAGGTGGAGGCGGAGGCGGTAAAGATGACTTCGCTCAAGGCGGAGGAACCGATGCTGCTAAATCAGTTGATGCATTAGCGGCAATTTCACACGCTCTCGTTGGATAATCACTCCATGCAAAGAGGTCGCCGAATCGCTTTTGATTATGGCGATGTGCGAATTGGAGTTGCTGTATGTGATCCCGATGGAATTTTAGCCATGCCACTCACAACATTGAAAGCCACTGATAGCAAACTTAAATCCCAACTAGCTCAGATTTTCACGGAATACGAACCAATTCATGTCTATGTCGGTAAACCCTCACACATGGATGGGCGCGAAAGTGAGTCAGCCGTCAAGGCCGCAAATTTTGCAAAAGAGCTGGGCGAGATGACATCTTCTCCGGTGACACTCATTGATGAGCGTTTAAGTACCGTTAGCGCCACTCGCGGCATGCGCGATTCAGGTGTTAATACCAAGGATGCACGTGCCTCTATAGATCAAGCAGCTGCGGTTGAGATTCTTAACTTTGCTCTGGAAATTGAAAAGAACAAAGGATGAAGATATTCAACAACCCTCTCATCCGCGTGGTTTCAGCCTTTCTCTTCGTTGCCCTTCTTAGCCTTTCAATTCACACAGTGAGATCCAATGTCTCATCTGCGCCAGATTTTCCAACAGCGAAAATAGAGGCCAATTCACCGGTTGTAGTTATTGAAATTCCAGCTGGTGCTAGCGGATCTGCGGTGGGGCAAATACTTTATGAGAACAAAGTAACCAAATCTGCGTTGGCATACTTTAGAGTAGCAGTTGCAGATTCTCGTTCTGCCCAAGTTGCACCTGGTGCACATGAATTGAATCTCGGAATATCTGCACGTCAGGCTTTGGCCCAACTTCTTGACCCCGCGCGAATACCGAATTTGATAAAAGTGTTCGAAGGTGGTTGGAAGAGTGAAGTCATCGACTCTCTACTTAAGTATGGATTCACAAAGAAGGATATAGACACTGCCTTCAAGAAAGTTGTGTTGCCTGCAGGATTTTCAAATGCTGAAGGTCTACTTTTCCCAGCGCAATATTCATTTCCTATGGGAACAAGTGCATTAGAGGCCGTGCAAGCGATGGTTGATCGCTTTTCAGATGAAGCTATGGGACAAGAACTTTTAGCTGCGAAAGGAAAGTACTCTCCAGCACAGCTGTTGACCATCGCATCATTGATCCAAGCCGAGGGGGGTGCTGGGGATTTCTATAAGGTTTCTCGAGTAATCAGAAATCGCCTAGAAATTTCTATGCCACTGCAGTTAGATGCCACGGTTCACTATGTGAAGAAACTTCGTGGGGAGATCTTTTTAAGCACTAATTCCACGCTGATTAAGTCTCCCTACAACACGTATAGAAATTATGGTCTTCCACCAACACCGATCGGAAATCCAGGAAGTGAGGCGATTGCTGCAGCGTTGAAACCTGCCGACGGGAATTGGCTGTATTTCATTACAGTTGCACCTGGGGACACACGGTTCACTCGTTCTCATGATGAATTCCTCACTTGGAAAGCTCTCTTTGTTAAGAACAGAAAGGCAGGGGTATTTAAATGATAAAAGCCGCTGTCCTAGGATCTCCTATTTCACATTCCCTAAGTCCTCTGCTACACCGTACTGCCTATGAACATTTGGGTTTAAGTGCAAGCTATGAAGCGATAGAAGTGAAGGCAGATACTTTGTCTCGATTCATGGGTGAAAAAGATGAAACATGGACGGGCTTTTCACTGACTATGCCGTTGAAGGAAGAAGCGATTGCTTATGCAGCCCACGTTGATGATTTAGCAAAGCGAATTAATAGTGCAAATACTCTGTATAGAAAAGCAGGGGAGTGGCACGCTACTTCAACAGATGTTATTGGATTTACTAATGCGCTCAAGATGCACAACATTGAAGTTAAGGGTCATGTAGTAATTTTGGGAGCGGGTGCTACCGCGCGTGCTGCAGCTGCGGCATGTGATAACTCAAGTACACAGATCACAGTTATTAATCGTTCACTGGCAAGAGTGCAGGAGATGTCAGATGCGGTGATCGAGTCAGAGTTAAGTTTTCTCAACTGGGATGATTTGAGTGTTCTAGGCGATGCTGACTTGGTGATTAGCACAGCACCTGCGGGCGTGACAGATTCAATTGATTTACCAGCTAAAACTTCCGTTCCATATTTCGAAGCACTCTACAAACCCTGGCCAACACCTGCATCATCTTTGTGGGCCTCCCGAGGGGGAAGTGTTATCGATGGTTTAGATCTCTTGATTCACCAAGCTTTAGCTCAGATAGCGATTTTTTCAGGCACGACCTTTGATTCCGCGCTCATGTATACAAAATTGCGTGAAGTTGGGTTAGCCGCCCTTAAATAATCCACAGAGAATTTTTTGGGTTCATTGAAAGTCCTACTCTTGAGAAGTGCTGTATCTCCTCTTCGCGTTACCAATGTCCATCGCAGACATATCCTCACGTAAAATCCCGAACATATATTTGCAGCTCTATGCCTACTTAGTCGCAGTGTTAGTGGTTGTTCGGGGTGTTCCAAATGCGGTTTTCACGTTGTTGGTTTTTGCTGCCTTGTTGCTGATGGCGACTATCGGCGTTGGTATGGGGGATTGCAAGTTGTTGGGCTTAATTGTTCTGATGCTACAACTATCCAGATTTCAAGAATTTGAACTTCTGCTGCTATCAATCTTTATGATCGCGCTGATTCAGATTGTGCTCATATGGCTCTATTCCAAGGTGATTCCCCGAACAATTGCTATGGCTCCCGCGATATTTATTGGAACTAGCCTTTATTTGGCAACGAGTCAGAGCTAACTTCTGCAAGAATAGGCACATGCGTTGGTTAACAGCTGGTGAGTCTCATGGTCAAGCACTCAGTGCGATCATTGAAGGAATCCCTGCCTCGGTAAAGATTACGACTGCCGATATTGATCGCCATTTAGAGCGTCGACGCCTTGGTTACGGTCGAGGAGCCAGACAAAACTTTGAAGCTGACAAAGTGACCATTCTTGGAGGAATTCGACTTGGTCTGACACAAGGTGGACCAATTGCAATTCAAGTTGGTAACTCTGAGTGGCCTAAATGGGAAAAAGTGATGTCTGCAGATCCTGTCCCTGAAGATGAGATTAAGGATTTGGCTCGCAATGCACCTTTAACTAGACCACGTCCTGGTCATGCCGATCTAGTTGGAATGCAGAAGTATGATTTAGATGACGCACGACCAATCTTAGAGCGAGCAAGTGCCCGTGAAACAGCCTCTCGAGTCGCACTTGGTGCAGTCGCAAGAAGTTTCCTAGAGCAAAGCGTTGGTATAACAATCTTGTCTCACGTTTTATCTATCGGTAAAGCCCGAGTTCCTAATGATTATGCGTTGCCTGATCCAACGGACATGGCAAGGATTGATAAGGATCCCGTTCGTTGCGCCGATGAAACAACGAGTGCGTTGATGGTTAAAGAGATCGAAGCAGCTCACGCAGATGGAGACACTTTGGGTGGAGTAGTTGAGGTTTTAGCTTTCAATATGCCACCAGGATTAGGTTCACACGTTCATTGGGATCGCAGACTCGATGCTCGTTTAGCTGGAGCGTTGATGGGCATTCAAGCCATTAAGGGTGTTGAAGTCGGCGATGGCTTTGAAACTGCAACGCGCAGGGGCTCTGTTGCACATGATGAAATTGAAAAGAATGCCAAAGGAAAGATTGTTCGCCGCACTGATCGTGCTGGTGGAACCGAAGGCGGCATGTCTAACGGTGAAGTTCTCCGAGTTCGAGCAGCGATGAAACCAATCTCTACAGTTCCTAAAGCTCTAGACACAATCGATGTTGCAACGGGGGAGAGTGCCAAGGCGATTAACCAACGCTCTGATGTCTGCGCAGTTCCAGCCGCTGGTGTGGTAGCTGAAGCAATGGTTGCGTTAGTTTTAGCAGATGCAGTACTAGAAAAATTCGGTGGTGATTCAGTAACCGAGACACGCCGTAATTTCAACAGCTACATGCAGAACCTGAACTTCTCATAGAAATGCCACGTCTTGTTTTGATTGGGCCTCCAGGTTGCGGTAAATCAACAGTTGGAGCGTCCTTAGCTGAAAAACTTTCAATCGAATTCGTTGATACGGATACGCAAATTGAAGCCTCATATGGCCATAAAATCTCAGATATTTTTGTTGACAAAGGTGAAGCGTTCTTTCGAGACTTAGAGTTCGCAGCACTTACTCAATCTTTAAGTATGAGTGATTGCGTTTTGTCACTCGGTGGCGGCGCACCTATTGCACCCAGAGCCCAAGAGCTTCTTAAGTCCTGCGCTTCTCCTATTTTCTTTTTGGATGTCTCATTAGCAGTTGCGGCTCCTCGTGTTGGCTTTAATCGTGACAGACCACTCTTGCTCTCAAATCCTCGAGCGCAATGGCAATCACTCGCAGAGACACGAAGGCCAATCTATGAATCTTTAGCAACCTTTGTCATTAAGGTTGATTCCATGTCTGTGGAAGAAGTAGTTAACGAGATTGCAGCAAAATTATGATTCACACTATCCGAGTTCATGCAGAGCACGAATATGATGTAGTCGTTGGTTGTGCTTGGCAATCAAGCCTCAAAGACTCACTTGGTTCTTATACTCGCGTAGCACTCGTGTATTCATCGGCAATGCGTGATCACATAAAAGGTTTTACGCCAGAGAACACTGAGATTCATTATTTTGAAGTTGCCGATGGGGAAGGTGCTAAAACTTCTCAGTCCCTGCAATCATTATGGAATTGGTTAGGAGCTGCTGGCTTCACGCGCTCTGATGCAGTTGTGGGTATTGGTGGAGGGACCATCACAGATCTTGCCGGTTTTGCAGCAGCATCGTGGTTACGAGGCATTGATTGGATAGCTGTTCCAACCACTGTTGCCGGAATGGTTGATGCAGCAATTGGTGGAAAAACTGGAATTAATAGTGATTATGGAAAGAACTTGATTGGTGCATTTCATTCTCCACAGACGGTTTTGATCGACACCTCATGGCTCACCACTCTAAGTGATAGAGATTTTGCTGCAGGGTTAGCTGAGGTTGTTAAGTGTGGATTTATTATGGATAGCAAGATTCTTGATTTAGTAAAAGGTAAGGGCAGAGCAGAGATTCGCGGGGATGCTTCGCTAGTCCAAGATCTCATTACCCGCTCTGTAGCTGTTAAAGCTCATGTTGTGGGAAGTGATTTCAGAGAATCATTTGGAAGAGAAATTCTCAATTACGGGCATACTCTGGGCCACGCGATAGAAATTCATAGTAAGTATTCACTACGTCATGGAGAAGCTGTGTCGATAGGCCTTGTTTTTGCCGCTGAACTTGCTGGAGTTAAAGGCTTGTTGAATTCAAAGAGTGTTCAACTACATAAGCAGATCCTCGCTAACCTGGGATTGCCGACCACTTATCCAAGCGATTCTTGGCAACAGCTTTATCCGCTTTTGGCTCTTGATAAGAAGTCTCGTGGCCACCAACTTCGATTTGTGGGACTTAGTGCAATTGGTGAGACGTTGCGCATTGAGGATGCAAATGAAAGCGAACTAGCAGCTGCCTATGAGAGAATTAGTTCATGAAAATCATGGTTATCAATGGCCCGAATCTGGCCCGGTTAGATATTCGTGATTCCTCAATTTACGGAGATCTCAACTACGCAGAACTCAAATCTTTGATCGAGACAAGTGCATCCTCAGCAGGGATGCAGGCAGATGTGCGACAGAGCAATGATGAGGCAACTATTATCGGTTGGCTCCATGAAGCAGTAGATGCAAAGCTGCCAGTGATTATTAACCCTGCAGCATTTACTCATTATTCATATGCAATCCGTGATGCAGCAGAGCTATTAAAGGCACCACTTATCGAGGTTCATTTATCTAATCCAATGGCACGTGAGGAATTTCGTCACACATCAGTTATCTCTGGTGTGGCAACAGGGACAATCGCAGGTTTCGGTCCCAATTCCTATGTTTTAGCGATTAATGCCCTTAAATCCCTGCTTGGCTAAGTTGAAAAATCGCCCAGCAAATACAGGTATCCTTAACCTCTTGTCATTGACGATCAATGGCCGTAAATAATCACCTACAGACATGAGTGGAGCTTGAACCGTGGCAACTACAGCTGATCTAAAAAATGGAATTACTCTTGAAATTGAAAGCCAGCTATGGACAGTGGTTGAGTTTCAGCATGTGAAGCCAGGTAAGGGTCCAGCATTCGTTCGTACAAAGCTCAAGTCAGTCCTTACTGGAAAAGTCATTGATCGCACATTCAACTCAGGTGTTAAGATTGATATCGCTATTCTAGAAAAGCGCGACATGCAGTATTTGTATAAAGAAGGCGACGACTTCGTATTCATGGATAGCAAGACTTACGACCAAATGACTATTTCGGCAGCGGTAGTTGGGGATATGTCCAAGTACATGCTCGAAAACACTGATGCCGTAGTTGCAGTAAACGAAGGAAATCCTCTTTACATCGAATTAGCCGCATCAGTACCTTTGCGTATTACCTACACAGAACCTGGAATCCAGGGGGATCGCTCTTCTGGTGGAACTAAGCCAGCAACAGTTGAAACTGGAATTGAAATTCAAGTACCACTCTTTATCAAGCAGGATGAAATTGTCATGGTTGATACACGTGATGGTTCATACCAGGGCCGCGCTAACTAGTGTCTGCTCGCAGTAAAGCAAGAAAACAAGCTTTAGACCTACTCTTCGAAGCTGACATTCGGGGAACTAATGCTTTGGAGACTCTTAACCTCAGAGATATTGTTGAAGAGGGACCAGATGCAAGGCCTATTCGAGAATACACACGATCTCTTGTTACTGGCGTGAGTGAAAATACTCGAAAGATTGATGAACTCATCACGACTTATGCCCAAGGCTGGGATATGGATCGACTTCCTAATGTGGATCGCAACATCTTGCGTCTAGGTATTTATGAGATTTTATGGGCAGCTGATATTCCAGACAGTGTTGCAATTGATGAAGCATTAAGTTTGGCTAAAGAGCTCTCAACCGATGAGTCATCAGGCTTTATCCATGGTGTTTTAGGTCGAATCTCATCACTTAAAGAGAACTTGTCCCTTTAGTTTCAAAAAGCAGTTTGTTGTGGGATAGATACATCGTGAACTCTTCATGAGTGCAACCTATGGTGATAGTCAGAAATCCAATGTCACTCTTGCGCAGGGACAAAATTTCCCCATTGAAATCCTGGCGCTCTTTGATAATCCCAAAGAGGAACGAGAAGAGAATCTGTGCAGTTGGCGTGCTCTTCTCCTCTGAGATGGAAAGCGCTTTGATTCTGCGCAAATCGATCACAATCTCACCCTCAGCCTTCTGAGTGGGGGAACGTCCAGTTAAGAGATATGAGAGTGGTACGTCATAGAACTCTGATAGTTGAGCCGCTTTCTTCACACTCAACGTTCTATCGCCACGTTCATAGGAGCCAAGGGCGACTGCTCGTAATTGCTTATGACTCTTAGTTTCAACGTCAGCCAAGGTCAGATTTCGCGAAAGACGTATTGATCGAAGGCGTGCGGCTATATCTTCCATTTCGATGTTCATGGGGCAAGGCTAGGCATGTGATGCCACACGCATTTTTGGATATCCACAGAGGTGCGAATCTGCTGATATAGTCGCCCACGCATCCTTTAACGACCCATCCTGCGAGGTGGGGAAGGAGATTTATATGAGCGTAGCCCTGTCCGCACAGGATATTTCACGTGCGTTGACTCGCATCTCCCATGAGATTTTAGAAAAGAATCATGGTTCTTCAGAGATCACCGTCCTAGGCATTCCAACTCGTGGTGCTCACTTAGCTGCTCGTATCGCAGCGATTATGAGTTCGATTGAGGGTAAAGAGATTGCCCACGGCACTTTAGATATCACCTTGTATCGAGATGATCTTCGCCTGCGCGCACCCCGCGCAATCATGCCCACATCAATCCCACCAATTGGAATTCAAGGCAGAGATGTCATCTTGATTGATGATGTGTTGTATTCAGGTCGCACAATTCGAGCAGCGCTAGATGCACTCGGAGAAGTAGGACGCCCGCGCACTGTGCAGTTGGCAGTCCTGGTCGATAGAGGCCATCGTCAACTACCTATCAGAGCAGACTTTGTTGGTAAGAACTTACCGACATCAGAGAAGCAATCAGTCAGGGTTTCACTAACTGAAACAGATGGTGTCGATGAAGTAGTAATTGAAGGGGAGGCAAACTAGTGCGCCATCTCCTTTCCATCAACGATCTGAGCGCATCCGATGCAATCGGAATCCTCGACACGGCAACAGAGTTAGCACGCATCAATGACGGGAAAGTTAAAAAGCTCCCAACATTGCGTGGACGAACAATCGTCAACCTCTTTGCTGAAGACTCCACACGAACAAGAATCTCTTTTGAGGCAGCGGCAAAACGCCTTTCAGCCGATGTCATTAACTTCTCAGCCAAGGGTTCGAGTCTTAGTAAAGGTGAATCCCTCAAGGACACCGCTCAAACTTTGCAAGCAATGGGCGCAGATGCGGTGGTCATTCGTCACTCGGCATCTGGTGCAGCCCAGCGTTTAGCAGATCTTGAATGGATGTCGGGAAGTGTTATCAATGCAGGAGATGGAACGCATGAGCATCCAAGTCAAGCATTACTTGATGCTTTCACAATTCGTAAACATCTTGGTAAGGGAGCAAGTGATCTTAAAGGATTGAGAATTGCAATCGTGGGAGATGTTCTGCACTCACGCGTTGCGCGCTCAAACGTATTGTTGCTCTCAATGCTCGGTGCTGATGTTGTGTTAGTTGCACCGCCTACTTTGCTCCCTGTTGGTGTTGAGAGCTGGCCAGCAACAATTTCGTTCAACTTTGATTCAGTAATTCCAAACGTGGATGCAATCATGATGCTCCGCGTTCAGCAGGAGCGAATGAGTGATCTTTTCTTTCCTAATTCACGTGAGTATTCACGCTACTTCGGTCTCAATTCCGAACGAATGTCGGCTATGGCTAAACATGCAATCGTGATGCACCCAGGTCCTATGAATCGCGGACTAGAGATCGCAGCTGATGTCGCAGATAGTGCTCGATCAGTAATCATTGAACAAGTAACTAATGGAGTAAATGTGCGCATGGCTATCTTGTATGTCTTACTTGCCGGCGGACCTTTAGAAGTAGGGAGTAACTAATGACTACCCAACGTTTCTTGCTAAAAAGTGGCAAAGTACTAGGAGCGACAAGCTCTGATCTCTTAATTAGCAATGGTCGAATTGAAGCTATTTCTAAATC
>JBIIJO010000042.1:0-7428 GCA_044233685.1 Candidatus Planktophila sp. | reverse complement strand
AAGGCATAACCTGAGGCATAGATGTGAATTGCAGGATTTGAACCTAAAACCATTTCAGCAATTGCCCAGCGCACTGATGGAGGAATCTTCATTCCGCCTAGTTCAACTGGTGCATCAACGCGCCACCATTCACCATCAACATATGCCTTATAAGATTTCTTAAAGCTTTCAGGAAGAGTGACATTTCCAGTTTCTTTATTGAGAATCGCACCAACACGATCGCCTTCAACAAAAGATGCTGCAAGATCGTTCTCACACAAACGCTTTACTTCCTCCAACATGCCCATTGCGGTGTCGCGATCTACATCTGCATACAAAGATGTACCCATGACTTTCTCGCGCCCTAGAAGGTCAAAGAGGCAGAATTCAATATCTCGCAGGTTGGCTATGTAATGGCTCATGGGCAAATAATGCTACCCACCAGTAACTTATGCAACCCTATTGAGCGTATTTCGATGCCCCGTTGGCCCTCTAATCCAAGATAGGGTCAGCGCGTGCTACTCAGTGATCGCGACATCCTTGCCCAAATCAAAGCTGGCCGGGTCGCCTGCGAACCATTCCATGAGGCAATGATTCAGCCATCATCGGTGGATGTTCGCCTCGATAAATACTTTCGCGTCTTTGAAAACCACAAATACAGCGTTATTGATCCATCGATAGAGCAATCAGAGCTCACCCGTGAAGTAATCGCCGAAGGCGATGAAGCTTTCATCCTGCACCCAGGTGAGTTTGTTTTAGCAAGCACCTATGAAGTTATTACTTTGCCTGATGACATTGCTGGGCGCTTAGAAGGTAAATCATCACTTGGTCGCCTAGGTCTTCTCACACACTCCACCGCAGGTTTTATTGATCCTGGCTTTAGCGGTCACATCACGCTAGAGCTTTCCAATGTTGCCAACCTGCCAGTCAAACTCTTTCCAGGAATGAAGATTGGTCAGCTCTGCTTAATCAAATTGTCATCGCCTGCTGAGCATCCATACGGCAGTGAAAAGTATGGCTCTCGCTATCAAGGTCAGCGTGGCCCAACAGCTTCCCGCTCGTTTTTGAACTTCCATAAATCTAAGATCCTGTAACGGTTAGAGTGAATATGAAGCTTTTCAATTTTGAGTTAACAACCTTGAAAAGCAAGTTATGTGCAATTGTCTTTGCTTCATTTGTTGTCCGCATTTTAGGTTTTCTTCTTCTTCCAAAAAAACCCACTGTTACACTAGCATCCGATGAGGGTGGATTTGCAGAAATTGCCAGATTGGTCGCAAGTGAGCAACCGACAACATCCTACGGAAGGCTCTACTTCATTTCACGCACACTAGTTCTTCCTGCAGCTGCATTAAACAACTTTGGTGTTGAGCCACTTTCATCGGTAAGAATAGTTGCCTCAATGTATGGAGTTTTAACATTAATTTTGGCGGCTTTCCTAATTATTCAATTTGTCAATAAATATTCTACTTATGCAAAATTAACTTCAAAGAGAAGCAACTTCATTACTGGTTTGTTCCTTATTTTTGCTTTTCTGCCGAGTCACTTCTTGTGGTCAATACTGGGTATACGAGAGAGCGCCATGGAGTTTTGGGTTTTATGCTCGTTATCAGCTATTTTTTTAGCGGTGAACCTACAAGAAAAGGTCACATTACCTATCGCACTCTTACTCACAATTTCCATAACTCTACTTTTTAACACGAGACCACAAGTTGCCTGGCTTTTAACGGTTACGATTCTAATTTCACTTATCTTTAATAATAAGAGACGAGTGTCGTTCACCCTGGCGTTATTGACTCTCATTGCTTCAGGAGTGGGCTACAGCTCTGTAGCTGTGCAAAAACATGATGTATTTGCACTTGTTGCCACAGATGGAAGTGTTATCGATGGAAGTGTTATCGATGCCAGCCCTTGTGAAGACTCTAAACAAAAAATAACATTCCAAAGGAAAGAGTATCAGTGTATAAAAACTGGGACCAGTACAGACTTATCTAATTTACAAAACCCAGGGGAGATAATAGTCAATGAAACAATATCGATTCCCGATAACCATAAAGTAAATCAAATTGCTGCTACCAGCGCTATCCAAACTTTGTCTTGTCCGGTAACAGAGGAAAGCAAAACCGGCAAATATTTTTGCCTAGTCTGGCGGGCACCGTACATGGCTGCAACTTTTCTCTTTCGCCCACTTATTATCATAGACACCACCAGCACATCTAGCCTTTTTGCAGCAATTGAAAATATCGCCTGGCTTGGAGCATTTGTATTTATCGTTGTTATGATTTTCAAGAGACGACGCTTAGCTTTTATCGGTCCGTTAGCCCCATCCTTAATCTTCTTCGTGCTCTACTGTGTCGGAGCAGGATCCTATGAGGGAAATATGGGGACGGCCTTTAGGCACAAATCTCTCATCCTCTGGGTTATCTTGTTGCTCTTAGCCTCAGTACTGGTTGCTGAGAAGAGACCGAAGTCAAGGAATGAATCTGCCTAAAAAGGGGTTTAATTAGGTATGGAAATAATCATTGTTCTCGGTGTCATCGCTCTAGTCGTCCTATTTTTTGTTGCTCAATACAACCGCCTTATTCGCCTCAACATCTCAGTTGATGAAGCATGGGCACAGATTGAAGTTCAATTAAAGCGCCGTGCTGACCTCATCCCTAACCTTGTTGAAACAGTTAAGGGTTATGCAAAGCATGAACAATCCACTTTCGATGCTGTTGTCACAGCACGTGCTAAGGCAACAACTGCCAGCACAGTTGCAGACACAGCTGCAGCCGATGGAATGCTCACACAGGCACTTCGTGGATTACTTGCAGTTGCTGAGGCCTATCCAGATCTAAAAGCTTCCGCTAACTTCATCTCACTTCAAGAAGAGTTAGCAACAACAGAGAACAAAGTTGCCTTCTCTCGTCAGTTCTATAACGACAATGTGCGAGAGCTCAACACTGCAGTTAAAACTGTGCCAACTAACTTCTTTGCAGGCTTTGCAAAGGTTAATGAGCGCGAGTTCTATGAAGTTGAAGATCCACAAGATCGTAAAGCTCCGAACGTTAAGTTTTAATGAACTTTAGAACCCAACAAGCGGCTAATCGCCGCAAGACAATCGGCCTGCTCGTAGGTATGGGTGTGTTGGTTTGGCTTGTGGCGCTGGCTGCTCTGACTTACTTTGGTCAATCAACAACTGCAATTGTTCCTCTTGCAGTTGGTATTGCCTTAGTTTCAGTGTGGGGTTCTTATTACGGTTCAGACAAATTAGTTTTAACGATGACCGGTGCAAAGTTAATTCAAGAGTCAGATAACCCAAAGTTATTTGGATTAATTCAAGAGATAACAATTGCAAGTGGCCTGCCAATGCCACAGGTGGCGATAGTTATTGATAGTGCGCCTAACGCCTTTGCGACTGGTCGAAACCAAGACCACGCACTCATTGCTTTCACAACAGGGATTTTGGATGTGATGGATCGTGATCAACTACAAGGTGTTATTGCTCATGAGCTAGCACACGTTGCTAACCGTGACACACTAGTTTCAGCAGTTGCAGCAACAACTGCAGGTGCCATTGCAATCTTGAGTGACATGTTGATGCGCATGATGTGGTTTGGTGGCGGCAGAGACCGCGATCGCAGTGGTGGCAATCCATTACTTTTAGTCTTTTCACTTCTCATTCTTATCTTGGCACCAATAGCGGCCATACTTTTAAAATCTGCCATTTCTCGCAAGCGTGAATCACTTGCTGATGCAACTGCTGTTGCTTTCACAAGAAACCCAGCAGGGCTACGAAGCGCGCTAGAAGTATTAGAGCGCGATTCAACGGTTGTGCACCAGAAATCAAACTCCATTGCACATATTTGGATTGAATCACCATTAGATGCAAAAGCTGTCTCTAAGATGTTTTCAACGCATCCACCTATTGCAGAGCGCATTGCAGTACTAAAGGCTATGGAGTCTTTGAACTAATTCTTCTCTGTTGGAAAAAATAATGTGAACGTTGTTCCAGCTCCTGGCTTTGAAACAACACCAACTTTGCCACCATGGGCCTGCATTACAGAGTCGACGATAGATAAACCAAGCCCGCTACCTTCTTGGCTGGTTCGCTGGCGTGAAGGATCTGCGCGGAAGAAGCGCTCAAAGATTCTCTTTTGATCTTCTTCACTTAACCCTGGACCATTATCGGCAACTGAGATGTAAACACCATCTTCTTCATTGCGTGCAAGAACGTTTATTTCTGTGCCAGTGGGTGTGTGAACGCGAGCATTGGCTAAAAGATTAGTCATTACTTGATAAATGCGCCCTGAATCTCCCAGTACAAACAACTCTTTGGGCATCTCTACAGTTATTGGATGGCCTGGACCAGCAGCAGAGGCTGAAGCAACGGTCTCCTCAATGACATGTGCAAGATCAACAGGATGAAACTCAATATCTCGTGATTGATCAAGGCGAGCAAGGAGAAGTAAGTCTTCAACTAAGGCTCCCATGCGCACAGATTCTTTTTCAATACGCCCAAGCAATTCTTTCGTTTTCTCACCATCAGGGACTGCGCCTTGGCGATGTAGCTCTGCAAAACCGCGGATAGCAGTAAGTGGTGTGCGCAGCTCATGGCTGGCATCTGCCACAAAGCGACGTAGTTTGTTCTCGCTCTCAGTGCGCACAGCAAATGACTCTTCAATACGTCCAAGCATCGTATTAAGTGATGCACTCAAGCGTCCAACTTCGGTATTAGGTTCAAAGTTATCAAGGCGTGCTGATAAATCCCCTGCTGCAATCTTTTCTGCAGTTGCTTCAACGTTTTCTAATGGCTTCATACTTATTTTAATGACTTGGCGGGCAGCAAAGGCGATAAGGAATAGAACAAGGAAGCCAATAAGTAAGAAGATTCGACCAATTCGATTTGTGGTTTTATCAAAATCTGCCAGTGATTGAGCAACTACTACTGTGCCAACAGAGGAAGGCAGTGCTTGGGTAATAACTCGAAAGTCAGGACCTGGAGTTTGTAATGTAAAAGGATCATCACCAAAGGTTGCTACTACTTCTGGAGTCCATCCACCAATGAAATCTGTAATTCTGTTGGCGTTCAGGTCTCCTCCAAGACCTCCAACAAAGGCTCCAGATTGATCTAAAACCGTGACAGAGGTGGATGTTGGAATACGGTTAAGTGGAGTCGCAGATGCTGCACGGCCTTGCCTGCGCTCATCATCTTCATCTTCACCATTTGGATTAACCTCGTCATCATTAACAATTCCAGCTTGATTCAAACGCTGCGATGTTCCCCCAACAACACTGATGAGTTGTTCATCTATCTGGCCAATGAGATAACTGTGAAGTGATCTTTCAACAACTAAACCAGCACCAATAAACCCAATCGCAGAAAGGGTCAATACACCTGCAGTCAAGCGGTTGCGTAATGACCAATGGCGAAGGGGAGAGTTCATTTTCTTTACTTAGCTGGCATTCGCAAGCGATAGCCAACACCGCGCACAGTGTGAATCAAAGGTGGATCAAAAGCATCAATCTTTTTGCGAAGATATGAAATGTATGTTTCAACGATTCCAGCATCACCGCGGAAATCATATTGCCACACGTGATCTAAAATCTGGGATTTTGAAACTACGCGATCAGCGTTAATGATTAGGTATCGAATGAGAGCAAACTCAGTTGGTGAGAGATCAAGTAGTTCACCAGCGCGGTGGACTTCATGTGTTGCCTCATCTAATTCCAAATCAGCAAAACGCATCTTTTCATCATCAATATCAATATGGTCAACACCTGTGCGGCGCAGAAGTGCGCGAAGGCGTGCCACTAACTCCTCTAATGAAAATGGCTTGGTCATGTAATCATCGCCGCCAAGAGTTAAACCTTTGACTTTATCTTCCATGCCATCTTTTGCAGTTAAGAAAAGAACTCCAGTATCAACGCCTTCATTGCGAATCATTTTGCAGACTTCAAAGCCATCTAGATCTGGCAACATGACATCTAGGACCATCGCATGTGGTTTGAACTCTTCAGCCATTGATAGTGCTTGTGCACCATTTGCTGCAGTGCGAACATCAAATCCAACAAAGCGAAGGCTTGTTGAAATTAACTCGCTAATACTTGGTTCATCATCAACAACGAGTATGCGCTGCAGGTTCTTTACGGGAGCTGTGGTCATGGCTCAACAATGCTCCCACGAACTGGGAGTTTCCTGAGAATGGGCTTTGTTTTAGCCCTTAACTGAGCGCAAGAGAACTTGTGCCACGTCTAGAACCTCCATGGATGACTCACGTGAGCTCATTCCATCGGTAGTCATAACGCGGCAGAAAGGACAGGCAACAGCTAACTCTTCGGCACCTGTTCCGATCGCTTCATCAACGCGGTTTAAGTTAATGCGCGTTCCAATTTTCTCTTCCATCCACATTCGTCCACCTCCAGCACCGCAACAGAACGAGCGCTCTTTATTGCGAGGCATTTCAGTGAACTGTGCACCAGTAGCTTCAAGGATTTCACGTGGTGGTTGATAAATCTCATTGTGACGACCAAGGTAGCAAGGGTCGTGATAGGTCATTGCAGTGTGACTCATCTTTACTGGCAGTAGTTTCTTCTCACGAATTAACTGATTAAGTAGTTGAGTGTGGTGAACCATCTCTAAATCAAAACCACTTTGTGCATAATCGCGACCAATTGTTGTAAAGCAATGTGGGCAGGTAACAACAACTTTTTTCTTACCCTTAGGACGATCTGCAAACACTTCCTTAAATGTTTCAATGTTTTCTGCTGCCATGATTTGATACAAGAACTCATTTCCAGCACGTCGTGCTGGATCCCCCGTGCAGGTCTCTTTCTTTCCAAGGACTGCAAACTCAACGCCAGCCATGTAGAGAAGTTCAGCAACAGCCTTTGTAGTTTTGCGAGCACGCTCATCATATGCGCCGGCGCAACCAACCCAGAACAAGTATTCAACTTCATCAGGCAATACACCTTCAACAACCTTGATAGGGAAATCGCATTCAGCAATCCATGCTTCACGATCATTTTTGTTAGCACCCCATGGGTTACCTGATTGTTCTAGGTTACGGAACGTTCCACCGAGTTCGGCTGGGAAATCTGATTCCACCATTACTTGGTAGCGGCGCATGTTAACGATGTGATCAATGTGTTCGATATCTACTGGGCATTCATTCACACAGGCACCACATGATGTGCAAGACCACAAAATATCTGAAGTAATAGCTGCGTTTTCGCCCACCATTGCTTCAGTTTCAACAGTCTTAGCAAAGGCGTGATCGCGCATAGCCATGATTAAAAGCTTTGGCGATAGCGGTTTATCAGTGTGCCAAGCTGGGCACTGCGACTGACAACGGCCGCACTCAGTACATGAAGTCATATCCAACAAACCCTTCCAGGTTATGTCGGCGCGAGTACCAAGACCAAAGACATCGTCATCTTTTGGATCTTCAAAGTTAACAACTTCACCGT
>JBIIJO010000041.1:0-7518 GCA_044233685.1 Candidatus Planktophila sp. | reverse complement strand
ATGGCAGTGGAAGGGCAAAGTCGCAAAAAGGGCCCGATTACCGCACCAGCGTGGTCAATGGCAGACTTGCGCCCATGATGACGAATTACTGGATGAGTCCAGAAACAACTGCAGTAAATCGTCTACCAATGCTCAATATCGAGCATTTAGAAAAAATCAGCCTTGATGGAACATGGCGTTTTCAACTTCTACGTTCTCCGCATGAGCCTTTAGGTCGCAAGTGGGCATCAATCCCAGTTCCTGGTTTATGGACGATGCAAGAAGAAAGTAATGTGTTTTTCGATAAACCCATCTACACAAACACTCAAATGCCTTTTGAAGAACAACCACCTTTTGTTCCAGAGGAAAATCCACATGGTGTTTATGAGAGAGATTTCGATCTTCCTGATGGCTGGATGGGCAAGCGCATTGTTTTGCACCTTGGCGGTTATGAATCCGTAGCAGTTGTGTTTATTAACGGCGTTGAAGTGGGTCTTACTAAAGATTCACGCCTTGCTGCAGAATTTGATGTTACAAGCTTTGTAAAGCGTGGCAACAACGTTGTGCGAATTGATGTTACAAAATGGTCTGATGCAACTTTCATTGAGGACCAAGACCAATGGTGGCATGGTGGAATTACTCGTTCTGTAAAACTCTTTGCAACTAACAAGGTTTTCATTGAGCGCTTCTACACAACTGCAGGTCTTGAAAAAGATTGCACCACTGGCACACTAGATGTCCGTGCACACATCGCCTCAATCGATAACATCTCAACGCACAACTACACCCTGCGTGCATCCATTGAAGAGCTTCCAAAAGTTAAAGCGGCAAACCTTGAATCAACGCTCAAGACTTTTCAATCCCCCAAATGGACTGAGCGCCCTGAATCGTTAAAGGCTAGAAGTGATGAGTATTTCCATGGAAAGTTTTGGCACGGCAATATCCCAGCAGATGCCAAGAAAGCTATTTTAGAAAATGAGCCATGGCCAGCCGGCAAAATCCATCTAAATACCCGCATTCCTAAAGTTAAAGCCTGGTCAGCAGAATCACCCAATCTCTACACCCTCCACGTTGAACTCATCGATCCAGATGGCAACATCGTTGAAGTCTCACAACAAAAGATTGGCTTTAGGTCCGTTGAAGTAAAGGGCCAAGACTTCTTAGTTAATGGTCAACCAGTAATGTTCTATGGCGTTAACCGCCACGATTTCAACCGTTACACAGGCCGCGCACTTACTCGTGAAGATATGCGCGAAGATTTACTAGAACTCAAGCGCTGGAACTTCAACGCAGTTCGCACGTCCCACTACCCCAACGATGCAGCCTTCCTAGATCTTTGTGATGAGCTTGGTTTTTATGTCATCGGTGAAGCAAATATCGAATCCCACGCATTCATTGCATCCATCTGTGATGATGCAAAGTACTTAACTGCATTTGTTGATCGCGTGGGCAGAATGATTCAGCGCGATATTCACCACCCAGCAGCAATCATGTGGTCACTTGGAAATGAATCAGGTGCTGGAACTAACCATGAAGCAGCTGCAGCATTTGCTCGAAGCTTTGATCCATCACGCCCACTTCACTATGAAGGTGGCATCCGTGGTAACTGGATGGGATCACATTCACTCACTGATGTTATTTGTCCGATGTATCCAGCAGTAACTGCAATTAAAGAGTATGCAACTTCTCCAAAAGCAGATCGCCCATTGATTATGTGCGAGTACTCACACGCTATGGGTAACAGCAATGGAACATTGGCTGAGTACTGGGAAGTTATTGAAACTACTAGAGGTCTGCAAGGCGGATTTATCTGGGAGTTCTGGGATCACGGTCCCGTTCAAACAATGCCGGACGGATCAAAGCGCAACGCTTACGGCGGCGACTACGGTGAGAAGAAGCATGATGGCAACTTCTGCTGTGATGGAATGGTTTTCCCGGATCGCACAGCTAAGCCTGCAATGGCTGAGTTTAAGGCTATTGCTGCCCCTGCCAACATCAGCACAGTTAAAGCATCAACTGGTTCTTTCAAAATCTTTAATAAGCACTTCTTTAAAGACTTGAGTGAGTATGAAGTCAGCTGGACTATCACTCGTGATGGCCTCATCATCGATAGTGGCAAAGTAAAGCTACCTAAGGTTGCACCACGTAAAACTGTTGCATTTAAAGTTGCTTCAAAGCATTTAGCTAAGGCCGATGGCCCAGGTGAGCGCTTTATTACTTTCACCATCATCAACATTGATAGCACCCCATGGGCTCCAGCATTTACTGAAGTTGGTTGGAATCAAATGGCTCTGCCTTCACGTGTTCTAACAATTAAGAACGCTAAAGCCTCTGATGAATACACAAATGTTCTAGATGACTACGGTCAGATTGTTCTGCCACGAGGAGTTATTGCACCGACTCTGACTCTTTGGCGCGCACCAACTGATAACGATCGCATCGGACACATGGCAACCAAGTGGAACCGTTGGGGCTTGCGCGATATGGATCGCACCGACTGTGTTGTTTCACAAAATCGCACCAGCACTAAAGTGACAAACACCTGGCAGACAAGTACTGGAATTAGCATCAAACATGTTCAAGTGATTACTCCGGTCGCCGATGGCTTTAGAGTTAAAGAGTCTGTGACGCTACCTAAGGTGCTAACAGATGTTGCACGTGTTGGTATTAACTTCGAATTAGATGGCGCGCTCACTGATGTGACCTGGTTTGGTTCTGGCCCCCATGAGTCATATCCAGATCGAAAGATTGCTCGTATTCATCGCTTTGTTTCTACTGTTGCAAATCAATACATTCCATATGTCAGACCACAAGAAAATGGTGGACACACCGCAGTGCGCTGGTTTGAAGTAACAGATGCAACTGGACATGGAGTTAGAGTCCAAATGGGTAAGCCATTACAGGTCTCTGTAACCCCTAATAGAGCAGTGGATTTAGCCGATGCCACCCATGATGTTGAAGTAAAAGCATGTGGCAACGTCGTTGTTCATATCGATGGAGCACATCGCGGAGTTGGAACATCATCATGTGGTCCAGATACTTTGCCTAAATACAAAATCAAACCAGGCCTACACACCTGGGAATGGACGCTTACGTCAATCTAAATTCAGTGGCCAACCAATAGCTATTGGGTATTTACAGCTTCGACCATCTCCTGATGATTTTCCGCGTGCTCTTCGCCACATCCATGGCAGAGCAAAAGTAATAAACCATAAAATACTGATAACAACTTTAAATATCTTAGGTTCAGGCTTTGCAGGTGGCAGAGGTTCACGCCAGCCGGGATTAAAGGGGAGTTCTAGAAGTTCAAGTACAGCATCTGCAACACGTTCATGACCCAGAGCATTTAAGTGCAAGCGATCAAAGGCTAAGAATCTCTTATCGCTAAATGCTGGCTCTTCATTTGCATCAGCGATAATTGCGCCAACTTCTTGTGCAACGGCTCGAACATTTCGATTAAACCCACCAAAGCGCTCTTCCCACATCTTTGCGGAGCGGCCGGTGTTACCTGTGCGCTCTAAAACAGTAAAGAGCAAAATCGTTGCACCAGATGCAGCAAGGCGTCTAACAGCATCTGCGTATTGGGCTAAAACAATCTCAGCCTTGTATCCAGGTCGAATAACATCATTTGCACCGGCGTGAAAAGAAATCAAAGTGTCGGGTCCAGTTACTTGGGCTAGCGCAGCTTCAATTTGTTCATCTAGAACTTGTCTAACAAGTTTGCCGCGAATAGCTAAGTTGGCATATGTGAAATCTGGATGGGCTTTGGCCATGCCATCTGCAACGCGATCAGCCCAACCGCGGTAGTTTCCATGCAGTTTTTCATCAGACATACCCTCGGTATAGGAATCACCAAGTGCGATAAAACGAGTGTAAATCACTTACTTACCCCTTACGGCGTGCCTGATCTAAATGGAAAAGCGCAATCGATGTTGCAACTGAAGCGTTCAAAGATTCAGTTGAAGCACTAATTGGAATAGAGATCACTAGATCGCACTTCTCACGAGTTAATCGTGCAAGGCCTTTTCCTTCACTGCCAACAACAATCATGATTGGCTCTGCGGCAATCTTCATTGAAGCAATGGTGTCTTCGGATTCTCCATCTAGGCCCACAACAAAGAGGCCCATCTTCTTAGCCGCATCAATAGTGCGAGCAAGATTTGTTACCTGTGCAATTGGCATACGGGCGGCGGCTCCAGCTGATGCTTTCCAGGCAGATGCAGTCATGGCAGCTGCGCGTCGCTCAGTCATAAGAACACCTGCTGCGCCAAAAGCTGCAGCGCTTCGAACAATGGCACCTAAGTTACGTGGATCTGTCACACCATCGAGTGCAACAACCAAAGCAGGATTCTTAGCACGAGACATGATTTCTTCAAATGATGAGTACTGGTAAGGCTTAATCGCTAGAACAATACCCTGGCTGTTAGGTGAGATTCCTTCAACTTCTGCGCGGTGTGCTTCGCGAATTGGAAGACCTAGGTGAAGTGCCAGCTTTAATGATTCTGCAACACGATCATCAACATCAATGCTGCGAGCAACTAATAGCTCTGTGGCTGGAACTGCTTCACGCAACGCCTCTAGTACTGCGTTACGACCTGCAACGATTTCACCTCTTGGACGATCACCGCGTGGTGCACGTGAAGGTGCAGAACGAGTCATCGTTGTTGCACGTGGTGAAGTTGAACGTGTAGAAGGAGAACGAGTTGCCTTTTTCTCTGCAGCTTTCTTGCGCTTTGCAGCTGCGTGATAAGGACGATCTTCAGCTTTAGGAGTTGGGCCTTTGCCAGTTAAACGCTTCTTATTCTTTCCACCAGTACCTGCAGATGGACCCTTTTTTGATTGGCGAATTGCGCCTTTGCGTGATGAATTGCCGGCCATGGTTAACTCTTTTCTTCCATTGACCAACGCGGCCCTTGTGCTGTGTCCTCAATTGTAATTCCTAAAGCGAGTAGTCCATCACGGATTGCATCTGATGCAGCGAAATCCTTACGCTCACGTGCAGCTGCGCGCTCTTTTAACGCCAATTGAATAACACCATCGAGTGCGGCATTCACATTTCCTGACGCCCTTTGTGGGTAATTTGTATCAAAAGGATCACAGCCCAGAATCTGCAGAGCACCGCGAATTTCATTGGCGTTCTTAGCGATTGCCTTTTTATCACCATCAGTAATTGCTTGGTTTCCAAGACGTAGGTTCTCAGAGATTGAAGCCAATCCTGCTGGCACAGCTAAATCATCATTCATTGCCGCGCAAAAAGCATCGGTAATTGTTGGCTCTGGTTCTGTGCCAAGAAGTTCCACTGAGCGAGTTAAGAAGTTTTCAATACGACGAAATGCCACAGCTGATTCATCTAGCGCTGCCTCTGAGTACTCCAGCATTGAACGATAGTGCGCACTGCCTAAATACCAACGCAGTTCAATTCCACGAACGCGCTGCAAGATAGTTTCAACTTGCAAAGTGTTGCCAAGAGATTTACTCATCTTTTCACCAGCTTGTGTCACCCAGGCGTTATGTAACCAGCGGTTAGCAAATTTATATCCAGCTGCCTCTGATTGTGCAATCTCATTTTCATGGTGAGGGAACACTAAATCTAAGCCGCCGCCGTGAATATCAAATGCCTCACCAAGATAGGCGTGCGCCATTGCAGAACACTCTAAGTGCCAGCCAGGTCGACCTGCTCCCCATGGTGTTGGCCATGATGGATCTCCAGGCTTTGCTGCTTTCCACAGTGCGAAATCGCGTGGATCTTTTTTATATGTCTCATCAGCATCTGCGGCCGGTTGTAGATCATCAAGCTTTTGACCGGAAAGAGTTAAATAACGCTTAAGTTTGCGCACCTCTAAATACACATCACCATTGCCTGGGGCATAGGCAGCGCCATTAGCAATGAGTTTTTCCATCAATTCAATCATCTGAGTGATGTGACCTGTTGCTCGTGGTTCATAAGTGGGTGGCAAAACATTTAAGGAAGCAAAGGCTTGCGTAAAGATGCGCTCATACTTCATGGCAACTGCCCACCATGGTGATTTCTCGTGCACGGCTTTATGCAAAATCTTGTCATCAATGTCAGTGACGTTTCTAATGAAAGTAACGTCATAGCCAGACCATGTCAGCCAGCGGCGCAAAATATCAAAGTTCACTGCGCTTCGAACATGGCCAATATGTGGATGTGATTGAACAGTTGCACCGCACACATACATAGAGACTTGACCCGGGATCAGTGGCTTAAAAACGCCTACTTCACGAGTTGCTGTGTCATAGAGATTGAGTGCGGACATTTGCTAATTCTACTGCTTAGAAACCAGAGCAGTTGCAATGGCTGCGATGCCTTTGCCTTCACCAGTTAAGCCCATGCCATCAGTTGTCGTTGCAGAGACTGAAACCTGCACGCCGCCCAAAGCAGATGAAATCGCTGCGATTGCTTCAGCGCGACGCTTACCGATCTTTGGACGATTACCAATGATCTGCACACTCACATTAGAAATAGCAAAGCCTTCTTTTTTAACTAAAGCTGCGCACTCTTGCATCAAACGCGTTCCTGAAGCACCTGCATACTCAGGGCGATCAGTTCCAAAGTTAGTTCCCAAATCACCTAAACCAGTTGCAGCAAAGAGGGCATCACAGATTGCATGGGCTGCAACATCGCCATCAGAGTGTCCTTCAACGCCTTGCTCATCTGGCCAGTGCAAACCAGCCAGCCACATCTGCCTTCCCGCGCCAAATGCATGTGCATCAGTTCCAATACCACTGCGAATATCTTGACCTAAACCTAAATGTGAAAGGGCTGTGTTTAAATCAGCAGGAGTAGTGATTTTTATTGCTCTCTCTTCACCTCTGATAACTTTTACTTTTCCGCCAGCTGCTTCAATGAGTGCAGCATCATCTGTTGCCTCACTTGCAGATGCATGTGCATCACGAAGAGCTGAAGTTTTAAAACCTTGTGGAGTTTGAATGCTCACTAGGGTTGCGCGATCAGGGGTTGAAACCACAAAGCCATCGCTATTAGTTACTTTAATTGTGTCCACAACTGCAAGGGCTGGAACTACCGCCACTTCACCGTTGTGTAGTTGGGCAATCACTCGAGTTGCTAAATCAGTGCTAGCAAGTGCTCTAGCGGCATCGTGAACTAGAACGTAATCACCAGTTGCTATAGCCAGACCGTTTCTCACACTGGCAGAGCGTGTGGCACCACCAGTAACAACAACAATGCCATCACCGAGCAGTTCACTTATTTGTTTTTCAAAACCAGCAGGGGCTGTGACAATGATTTGATCAGCAACAGGGGCCAGAGATGAAACGGCATGTTCAAGCAGAGTGCGATCTGCTAATTGGATAAGAGCTTTAGGAATGCCTGCGCCAAATCTCTCACCACTGCCAGCGGCAGCGATGATGGCGCTAATAGACATTGTTAAGAAGCGAGAACCTCGTCAAGGATTACTGCAGCCTTTTCTTCATCAGTGCGCTCTGCAAGAGCTAGCTCTGAGATAAGGATCTGCTTCGCCTTGGCGAGCATGCGCTTTTCACCAGCTGATAGACCAC
>JBIIJO010000040.1:0-7685 GCA_044233685.1 Candidatus Planktophila sp. | reverse complement strand
TCCTTTCTGAGTTTGCAATCGGACTTGCCACGCTGCTCTGGGTTGCACCACGTTTGGCTGCATTCGGCGGATTTTTGATGTCGCTAGGTTTGTGGCTTGCTGATACTTTTAATGTCTCTCCCTACTTCTTGGCAAGCAATACGGCATATGCAGTTTTGTGGTTGTCCTATTTGTTACTCTTAATTGGAAATGGCAAACGAAAGGTTTTCACAATGTCATTAGAGCGTCGCAGCGTGTTACGTGTTGGTATTACAGGAGCACTAGCTGTTGCATTTGCAGGAGCGGGTAAGTTCTTTGCTAAAGCAGCGCCTGCAACAAGTGATGTGGCAGCTGGCAAAGGTACAAAGATTATTAAACTTGCATCCATCAAAGTTGGCGGCGTTCACAATTTTGTCGCCGGAAATGGCGCACCATCAGTCCTGTTTAGAACTAAAAAAGGTGTGTTTGCATATTCTGCAATTTGTACACACCAAGGCTGCACGGTCAGTTATTCAGCTTCCAGCAAGACATTAAAGTGCCCATGTCATCAAGCTGAGTTTGATCCCAACAAATCAGGACAAGTTGTAAATGGCCCTGCAGAAACTCCACTTGGCAAAGTCAAGGTTGCGGTGAAAGGCGCTTGGGTAATTCTCGCTTAAAATAATCAGCCGATACTCAGGAAACATTAAGAGAGAATTTATACCCTTGCCATACATGAATAACTATGGAAAAAAAGGGAAGATTATGAAGTCGACCATTGTAAAAGTTGGTGTTGGATTTCTATTGGGTGCAACTGCCATTGGTGGGGTTGCAACCGCAGCTAATTCTGAACCAATTGGGGTTAAAGCCTGTGTTGATAAAAAGACACAAGTTATGTATTTGGCTGCTAATGACACATGCATCTCATCACGCACTTTGGTCTCACTGGGCGCTTCTTCAATTGATGTCAAGTCAATTGCTGCGCTAGTTACACCTTCAGTTGTTTCAATTAAAGTCACTGCACCGTCTGGTTCAGGCTCTGGCTCCGGGTCAATCTATAAAACTAGTTCAACTTCTTCATACATCATCACCAACAACCATGTGGTTGACTCGGCGGCAATCAGTGGTTCAATCCTTGTCGAATTCATTAACGGTGACACAATTGCAGCAACTATTGTTGGGCGCGATTCTAATTATGATTTAGCTGTTCTCAAGGTTGAAAAAGGTAATCTTCCAACAATAAAGATTGGTAACTCTTCCAACATAAGTGTTGGAGATCCGGTTGTAGCAATTGGTTCACCGCTTGGCCTTGCGAGCACGGTAACTAGCGGAATCATTTCAGCTAAGAATCGACCAGTAACAACTGGTACCTCAGGAGCAGAGTCATATGTGAATGCGATTCAAACAGATGCTGCAATTAACCCAGGTAATTCTGGGGGAGCACTTCTTGACTCTGCTGGTCGAATCGTTGGAGTTAACTCAGCAATCGCAACGCTATCTAGCGGGGGAGTTTCTGGAAGCATCGGTCTTGGATTCTCAATTCCTATTAATGAGGCTAAGCGCGTAATTGATGAGTTAATTGCTACTGGTAAATCAACGCGACCAGTTTTGGGAATCTTCTTCGACACTACCTATACAGGTGTTGGAGCAAAGATTTCTAGGTTAAGTCCGGGCGACCCAGCAGAAAAGGCTGGTATCCCTGCTGGTTCAATCATTAAATCTATTGATGGCGTGAAAATCGCTGATCAGGTGGGAGCAATAGTTCGAATTCGTTCCTATGCACCCGGAGCCACTGTCACGGTAGTAGTTGAACTTCCAAGCGGGATGACACAGAGTTTCAAGGTTGTTCTTGGTTCTGCGCCATCTAATTAAAGCCAGTATCGAATAATCTCGTAACGCAGACGCAATAGGGTCAGGGTATTCTTTACCTATGGCCCTATTTCGTCTCAGCATCTCTCTTCCAGATCGTCCAGGTTCACTTGGATTACTGGCATCTGCAATCGGTGCTGCCGGCGGAGATATTCGCGGATTAGTCGTCCTTAAATCTGAAGATGGACGCGGTTATGACGACATTACTGTTGCTGTGCCAGGCAGTGATCCCACAGATTTACTCAATGTTTTAGGTGCAATTGGCGGAGTAGAAGTAGTTTCAATTACCCCCGTTGAATAACCTCTGCGCCTTGGCTTGGAAGTGAAGTAAAAAAGCGTGGTGTTTTAAATCGATTATCTGCAAAAGCCTTTTCAACAGCAGCAATGGTCTCTGTTGTGTGTGAAGCCTTAATCAATGCAATAGCACTTCCACCAAAGCCACCGCCGACCATGCGCGCACCTAGTGCTCCTGCAGCTAAGGATGCATCCACAGCGCAATTGAGTTCTGGGCAAGAAACGTTGTAATCATCGCGAAGTGAAGCATGAGATTGATTGAGTAATAGCCCAAGAGATGCGAAGTCCTTCTTCTCAAGAACTTCTACGGCATCCATCACACGTTTCATCTCAGTGACTGCATGACGAGCTCTCATAAACTCAGTTTCGGTAAGCATGGCACGTGAGGAAGCTAGTTGATCCAGTGAGAGCTCGCGCAAAGAGGGGATACCTAACTTTGCAACCACAGATTCACAGGATGCACGGCGCTCGGCATAACCACCATCGGTGAGGGAGTGGTGGGCTTGTGTGTCGATGATGAGGAGTTCAAGGCCACTAGATGCAACATCAAAAGCAATATGCCTAGTTGATAGATCACGACAATCTAAGAGAAGAGCTGAACCAGAGTGAGCCATGAGTGAGACGGACTGATCCATGATTCCGCATGGCACACCTACATATTCATTTTCAGCTCTTTGAGTCAGGCGTGCTAAATCTTCCAGAGAATTTCCTAGAGAGAAGAGATAGTTGAGCGCAGTTGCAACGCTGCATTCAAGGGCAGCAGATGATGAAAGACCAGCTCCAAGTGGAACATGGCCATCAATCATGATGTCTATGCCGCTTGTAATACCAAGAGACCAGATAACACCGAATGGATAGCGCTCCCATTCACCTTTTAACCCAGGCTTAATTGCATCCAGGTTTTGTTCTACAACTTTGTTTCTGCGCTGCATGGAGGTGATGCGCACTTTGCGATCATTTCGCACACGAATAGCTGCAAAAGTCCTATCTTTAATGGCAAAGGGGAGGACAAAACCATCGCTGTAGTCGATGTGTTCTCCGATTAAGTTAACACGGCCTGGAGCTGCAGCGATGATGTCTGGAGCAGCGCCAAATGCCTGCACAAATCTCTTATCAATATCTGGCATCAGAGGCCTAACTAAAAGTTGCCAAAGTATCGGCAACCATGTCTTCAATTCCTCTTGTTGGAACCCATCCAAGCTTTGATTTTGCTTTATTGATATCTGCAATTAGAACTGCAGGATCTCCGGCCCGACGAGGTGAATCAAGAGTTGGAATCTCGTGTCCTGCAGCCTTTGATGCTGCAGCGACAACTTCTCGCACTGAATATCCATCACCGCTACCTAGGTTATAGATCTCATGCACACCAGCCGTGAGGGTTTCTAAAGCTTTAATGTGAGCATCGATTAAATCAACAACATGCACATAGTCACGCACGCACGTTCCATCAGCCGTTGGCCAATCGGTGCCAAAAATCTTTACTGGGTTTTCCTTAGTACTTCTTAGAACATTTGGAATCAAATGTGTTTCTGGGTTGTGGCGCTCAGCCAACCAACCACGCTTTGATTTAAGGGCACCTGCAACATTGAAATAGCGCAATGATGCTGCAGCAATCCCACGAGAGGCGGCCTCTGCAGTAATCATTTGATCAATTTCTAATTTAGTCGCACCATAGGGATTTGTAGGTTTAGTGGGTGCGCTTTCCAAAATTGGTACTTGTTCTGGTTCGCCATAAGTGGCAGCAGATGAAGAAAAGACCAACTTCCTAACACCACTTTTGTGCATTTCATCTAGCAGATTACGCGTTCCATCAACATTTACCTGATGATAAAGATCAGGTTTTTTAACAGATTCGCCAACAAGTGATTTACCTGCAAAGTGCATGACCGCATCAACACCAACAAGTGCTTGTGCTAAATCTGCGGAGTTCAAAAGTGAGCCTTGAATAAAACTCACACCCGCTGGCGCTGTGTCGGCATGGCCAGTGCTGCAATCATCCAGAATCGAAATTTCATAACCTTGCTCGAGCAATATATCTACGGCCGTAGAGCCGATGTATCCCGTGCCGCCTGTTACTAAAACCCGCATTACAAAACTACTTCGCGCAACTGCGCCGCTGATTGCTCTGGTCGCATATCCATGATGAATGCACCCATTGCAGATTCAGACCCAGCTAAGTACTTCAACTTTCCAGGAGCACGTCTCACGCTCGTGATTTGCCAGTGTAAGCGCAAGACATCGCGGCCAACACGGACAGGTGCTTGGTGCCAAGCGGCGATATAGGCCATATCAATTCCAAAGACACCATCGAGGCGCTTCATGACTTCAAGTGCGATGGGAGCAAATGCATCGCGGTCTTGATCTGTGAGGCCAGTTAAGTCTGCAACAGGATTAAGCGGTGCAACATGAATTTCAAATGGATAACGCGCGGCATAAGGAACAAATGCGATCCAACGATCATTGCGGGCGATGATGCGCTCTTCATCGCAAATTTCACGGGCAACCACTTCATCAAATAAAACTTTTCCAGTGGAAGTTTTGTATTTATTGGCTGCAGCCAACATCTTTTCAACACGAGGTGGAATATATGAGTAGGCATAAATCTGACCATGCGGGTGAGTTAGCGTTACGCCAATCTCTTCTCCGCGGTTTTCAAATGGTGCAATGTGCTCGATAAAGCTCTCTTGGGAGAGTTCGGTGGTGCGATCAATCCATGCCTCAAGTAGAACGCGCACGCGCGCAGGTGTGAGATCCTTAAATGCATTTCCATGTTCTGCTGTAAAACAAATGACTTCACACTTACCAGCAGCACTTCCCAAATCTGTATCTGGACCAACTTGATCAGGTAAGGCCCAATCACCAGTTGGAGGGCGAAGTGAAGGAGAGCGGTTATCGAATACAACTACTTCAAAGTCAGATTCAGGAATTTCAGTTAAGAGTTCACCAGTTGTTGGACAGAGGGGGCAGAGCTCTTTGGGAGGTAAAAAGATTCGACCTTGTCGATGTGATGCCATGGCAATCCACTCATTAACTAGTGGATCGAGTCGAAGTTCGCCTATTGCTGGTTGTTCTTCTACAGGACGGGCATCTTTGGCGCTTCGGTTTTGACCAGAAGTGTCGTAATAGCGAATGGTGCGGCCATCGGCCATCAGGCGATCATTTCGAAGGATGCCAGCGCTTAGTTTTTTACTCTGCTCCATAGTGTCGTTACTCTACAGTTGTGACTAAGCAAACTGCACTTCTGAGCGCTCCAACTTCCTCGTTGCTCATTGAGGTTGTTAATGGAGCCTTAGTAATTCGCCATTGGGGAGCCCCAATTCTTGGGCAAAACCATGACATCGCGCTAGCTAGTCGAGTATCGATTGCAAATAGTTCTTGGGATGAACCACAGCTGCCAGGTTTGATGCGCGAGAGCGCACGTGGTTTCTTAGGACGTCCAACTCTGTCCGGACACCGCAATGGAAAAGCTTGGTCAACTAAATTTGAAGTTACTGATTTTCATCATCAAGGTAATCACTGCGCAGTAACTCTTCGAGACTTTCATGCAGAGTTAGAGGTAGTAGTCACTTTTGATTTAGATGCTTCTGGTGTTCTCATTCAGAAAGCCACAGTTAAAAACATTGGAAACTCTGATTATGTTCTCAATGAATTCATCCACTGGTTGCCTTTGCCGCGAGAGGCAACACAAACTTTAGATTTTGCAGGACGTTGGTCAAATGAGCGTCAACCACAACGTCGCGATATTCAAATTGGAACGTGGGTGCGTGAATCTCGTGAGGGACGAAGCGGGCATAATTTCTCTATTGCAGATATCGCATTAACTGCACAAACTTCTTTCCAATCTGGTTCTGCTTGGGCTACATCGATTGCTTGGAGTGGTAATTCTCATTATTTGGTTGAACGTGGTTTTGATGGTCAGCAATCTATTGGTGCCGGCGAACTCTTGCTTGCAGGTGAAGTAATTCTTAAGGGTAATGAATCTTATGAAGCACCAGCTTTGTTTGCTGTTTATTCAAGCCAAGGACTAGATGGTGTTAGTGCGGCTTTCCATTCACATCTTCGTGCACGTGAAATTCATCCTAAGCGTCCACGTCCACTGACCTTAAACATGTGGGAAGCGCTCTACTTTGATCACAATGAATCAAAGATTAGAGAGCTCGTTGATGTTGCTGCCGAAGTTGGGGTTGAGCGCGTTGTTCTAGATGATGGTTGGTTCCACTCCCGCCGCAATGATCGCTCAGGCTTAGGTGATTGGGTTGTTGATCCAGCTGTTTGGCCAAATGGATTAACCCCAGTAGTTGAATACATCAATAGCAAAGGTATTGAGTTTGGTCTTTGGTTTGAAGGCGAAATGGTTAACCCGGACTCTGATTTATATCGTGCTCATCCTGAATGGATCCTGCATGAAGGAGATCGAACCCCACCGCTATGGCGCCACCAACTTGTTCTAGATCTTGGGCATGAAGAGGCATACAAGCATGTTCTGGAACAAACATCTTCACTATTGGCTGCTCACAATATTGTTTACATCAAGTGGGATCACAACCGTGTGTTAGTTGATGCTGGGCATTTAGGTGCTGCGGGTGTTCGCCGCCAAACACAGGCTATTTATCGTTTGTTTGCTGAGTTAAAAACGCGTCATCCGGGACTTGAAATTGAATCGTGCGCATCAGGCGGAGCCCGTATTGATTTAGGTGTTATTGATTATGTGGATCGCTTCTGGACAAGTGATAACAATGATGCCCTCGAGCGCCAAACTATTCAGCGTTGGACTTCACAAGTTATCCCGCCAGAAATGCTGGGAACACACATTGGACCAACCCATGGGCACCAAACGGGGCGCACATTAGAACTCTCCATGCGTGCAATAACTGCGCTCTTTGGACATGCTGGTATTGAATGGAACATTACGCAAGCAACTCCCGAAGAACGTGCAAATCTTACTACTTGGGCCAAGTACTACAAAGACAATCGCGCCTTATTACACAGTGGAAAATCTGTTCGCATTGATTATCCAGATGAGCATGGATACCTCCACGGTGTTATTTCTGCCGATACTAAGAAATCTATATTCGCCTATGTTCAATTAACACCTACTGTGACAATTCACCCAGCATCACTTAAGTTTGCCGGTTTGGATGCAGCTGCGAATTATTCAGTTAAAGCTGTTTATCCAGCAGGCAAACCACGATTTATGTTAATTACTCCACCGCAGTGGATGGATGGCATCACCATGTCAGGTTCAGCCCTTGCCACTATTGGGGTGAGTGCACCGATTCTTGCACCGGCCAATGCCGTGCTAATCGAAATTACTAAGCTCTAATCAACCCAGTTCAGAGTTCGCTCAACTGCTTTCTTCCAATTCTTATAGCCAGCTTCGCGCACATCTAATGTTGAAGTGGGTGACCAGCGGCGTGATTGTTGCCATTGCTTCTTAACTTCATCTTGTGAACTCCAGAAGCCAACAGCTAAACCAGCAGCATATGCAGCACCTAAGGCAGTGGTCTCACCAATAAGTGGGCGAGTGATATCAATTCCCATAATGTCAGCCTGCATCTGCATGC
>JBIIJO010000039.1:0-7699 GCA_044233685.1 Candidatus Planktophila sp. | reverse complement strand
AATACGATAAATATGTTCAAGGAAATACTATTCAAGCTCAGCCTGATGATTCAGGAATGGTTCGACTTGATGAGAGCACGCATTTAGGCGTTGCAATTTCAACGGATGCAAATGCGAACTGGTCATACTTAAATCCTTATCAAGGAGCAAAGCTTGCGCTAGCAGAAGCTGCGCGAAATATCGCAACTGCTGGTGCTAGACCACTTGCAGTTACTAACTGTCTTAACTTTGGATCTCCTGAAGATCCAGGAGTGATGTGGCAGTTTGCTGAATCCGTGCGTGGTTTAGCCGATGGTTGCTTAGAGATGGGCTTGCCTGTTACGGGCGGCAATGTCTCTTTCTATAACCAAACCGGTGCAGTTGCTATCTTGCCAACACCAGTTATTGGTGTTTTGGGAGTAATTCAAGATGTTCGCAAGCGAACACCGATGAGTTATAAGACAAGTGGTCTGGAGTTGTTTTTACTGGGAGAGACAAAAGAAGATTTAGCAGGAAGTGAGTGGGCTTTCTTGCACGGCCAGCGAGTTGGCCAGTCACCAGATGCTGATTTAGCCCGTGAAATGCGCCTTATTGAGCTACTTCTAGAGGGCAATGCTTTCTTTACTGCCGCTCATGATTTGAGCCAAGGCGGACTATCGGCCGGATTAACTGAAATGGTTTTGCGCCACAACGTTGGTGCCAATATCTCTCTTTCAAATCCAGCCGTTGATCTCTTAAGTGAAACTCCAGGACGAGTAATCGTGGCGGTAGAGGTAAGTAAAGCTTCTCAACTACAAGCACTAGCTACCAAGTACTCAATAGCTATTTCAAAGCTAGGTACTACTGGTGAGGATTCACTGACTATTAATGACTCTGTCATTTCATTAGATGAACTGCGCACTGCACACACTTCAACATTCCCACGGTTGTTTGGATAGAAGATATGCGCGATCAAGGAGTCCTAGAAGAAGTTAAGAGCACACTTGCGCTGTTGACTGCTAAGGCCCCTGGTCGTGCAATTGAAGTTCGAGTTCCACCATATGCTGCCGTGCAATGTGGAGATGGACCGACTCACACCCGTGGAACTCCAGCAAATGTTATTGAGATGAACGCCCCAACATGGTTGGCGTTAGCAAAAGGTGAAATCAATTGGGCCGATGCGCTAAATAATGGCGACATCATCGCTTCAGGAGTCCGTGCAGATCTTTCGGAGTATTTACCACTTAGGATTCAATCATGAGACGCCCAGATGGATTACTCAATCACAACGTCTTGGGCGAAGATAAAGGCCCACAAGATGCTTGTGGAGTTTTTGGTGTGTGGGCACCGGGTGAAGAAGTCGCAAAGCTAACTTTCTACGGTCTTTATGCTCTGCAACACCGAGGTACCGAATCTGCAGGAATTGCAACAAGTGATGGAAGCAGAATTCTTGTCTATAAAGATATGGGATTAGTTTCTCAAGTCTTTACTGAAAGTGATCTAGCTACTCTGCCTGGAGATTTAGCAATTGGTCACTGCCGATACAGCACCACTGGATCAAGTACTTGGGTCAATGCCCAACCAACCCTTCGCCCAACTAAGTACGGCACACTGGCTTTAGCCCACAACGGAAACCTGACTAATACAGGTGATTTAGCTGAATTAGTGCAAAAGCTTGAGCCAAGCAATGGCCGTGAGCGCGGGGCCACGACAGATACTGAAATTATGACTGCGCTTATCTCGTTGCAAAATGAGAAAAATGTTGAAGCAAGTGCGATGTCAGTTTTGCCACAACTAGAAGGTGCTTTCTCCCTAGTGTTTATGGATGAGCACACGCTATATGCCGCTCGTGATCGCCACGGTGTTCGCCCATTAGTACTGGGCAAGTTAGAAAATGGTTGGGTAGTTGCATCTGAATCTGCAGCCTTAGACATAGTTGGCGCAGCTTTTGTTCGAGAAATTGAACCAGGAGAATTTGTAGCAATTAATGCAACTGGAGTTCGTTCAGAGCGATGGGCACCTGCAGAACCTAAGGGTTGTTTATTTGAATATGTTTATCTAGCTCGACCTGACACAACAATTGCAGGACAGGGAATTCATGCAACGCGAGTTCGCATTGGTGAGCGCTTAGCAAAAGAAGCACCCGTAGAGGCAGATCTTGTCATTCCAGTTCCTGAATCAGGAACACCAGCAGCAATTGGATATGCAAAGGGTTCAGGAATTCCTTTTGGAATGGGATTAGTAAAGAACTCATACGTCGGACGTACATTTATCCAACCTTCACAAACCATTCGCCAATTAGGTATTCGTTTGAAGCTCAACCCACTGCGTGAAATTATTGAAGGCAAGCGCATTGTGGTTGTCGATGACTCTATTGTGCGCGGAAATACCCAACGCGCAATCGTGCGCATGCTGCGCGAAGCCGGAGCACGTGAGATTCACGTTCGAATCTCTTCACCACCAGTTAAATGGCCATGTTTCTATGGAATTGATTTTGCTACTCGCGCTGAATTAGTAGCCAGTGGTTTAGAAGTTGAAGAGATTAGACGCTCTATCGGTGCAGATTCTCTGGGCTATGTCTCACTTGAAGGTCTCATTGAATCCACCCAGGTGGAGGAAAATAAGCTATGCGGGGCATGCTTTACGGGCCAATACCCAATCCGTATTCCTGCCGATATGTCTGAAGGCAAGATGCGCCTTGAAATCACAGAAGTACATGGCCATTAAATGAGTACATACAAAGATGCTGGCGTTGATATCGATGCAGGAGATCGCGCCGTTGAATTGATGAAGGCATCAATTGCCAAAGCTTCACGCCCAGAAGTAATGGGCGGTATCGGTGGCTTTGCCGGTTTATTTGATGCAAGTGCGCTCAAGAATATGAAAAAGCCATTGCTTGCTACTTCAACTGATGGTGTGGGAACGAAGACTGAAATAGCTCGTGCTATTGGTAAATACGACACCATCGGGGAAGATTTGGTTGCGATGGTTGTTGATGATTTAGTTGTCTGCGGGGCAGAACCATTATTTATGACTGACTACATCGCAGTTGGAAAAGTTATCCCAGAGCGCATTGCTGAGATTGTTTCTGGAATTGCACGTGGTTGTGAAAAAGCAGGCACAGCATTAATTGGGGGAGAGACTGCTGAACACCCAGGGTTACTAGCTGATGATGAGTTTGATGTTGCCGGTGCTGCAACAGGAGTTGTTGATGCAGATCTACAGCTTGGTGCACACCTTGTTCAAAAGGGTGATGTATTAATCGCAATGCCATCAAGTGGGTTCCACGCTAATGGCTTTTCATTAGTGCGACACATTATTAAGACTGCCAAGCTCTCACTTGATGCCCATGTTAGTGAGTATGGCAAAACATCTGGGGAAGTTTTCTTAACGCCAACTGAAATCTATGCATTGGATTGTTTGGCACTGATTAGATCTATGCAAGGAAAGCTACGCGGATTTTCACATATTACTGGTGGTGGAATTGCAGAAAATACTGCTCGTGTTATCCCAGAACACTTGAGTGCAATTTATGATCGCTCGACGTGGTCGATTCCAGTTGAAATGGAGTACTTGTCTAAAGTCGGCGGCGTGCCCCAAGCAGACATGGAACGAACATGGAACTGTGGCATCGGAATGAGCGCGATAGTTTCCCCTGATTCAGCCGATTTAGCCCTTCGGTCCCTAGCTGCCCGGGGAATGAAAGCATGGGTCGCAGGCGTTGTAGAGGTGCGGGAGCCCTCCCAAGCACGCTCAACTTTGGAAGGCACCTACAGAGCGCGATAACCTACGCCTCTGACGAACACGTACTTAGTTAAGGAGCTCGCATATGGGTCGCGGCCGAGCCAAAGCAAAACAAACCAAAGTTGCACGTGATTTGAAATATAACTCACAAGATATGGATTTAGATCGTCTTGCGAAAGAACTTCATGGCGACGTTGAACCTTCACGTAATCGGGATGATGATGATCCCTTTGCTGAAGGCAATTACATTCCACGTGCGTGAGACCTACACCGTACGTAGCATCCCTGAGAGTTTACGAACCTCTTTCTGCATTTGAACCTGCCGACCGTTTGCGTTGGCAATCAATTGATATCAGTGAACAGAGTTATGTAAACGAAGAAGCCTTTGCACTGCATCGCACTGTAGTTCCTGAACCACCTGCTGGTCGTCCAGACGGTGTTCATATTTTAGATATTGAAGGCGAACGCTATGTTGCGCCATGGTCAACTGCAACACGTTGCTGGGCCGCTTTAGATAATTTCAAAGATTCACTACCAAGTAGTGTGGTTCCATATTTTGTTTCACCTGCAATGGAAGATGTCATTACAGCGGGTGTTGATTTATTAGAAGATAAAGTTCCACATATTTTAAATGAGACGTGGGTTATCCCACCTCGTTGGTTCCTACTGTTCATGCCAGAAGAGCGAACTCGTGGCGAGAATAAGGATGGGCTTTTCACAGTTGCGCGTGCAACTATTGCAAATGCAAAAGCCCGTGCAGAAGTTGCACACACCACCGTTGTTAATGCTTTCGGTGAAGGTCCTGTTGAACAGGATCTAGAGAATTTGCTAGCTTGGTTAGAAATGTTTCATCCAAAGTCATATGTTGAATTAGATTACGGCGGTCTTGCACAGTATTTAAATAAAGCGCTGCGAGATAACAATGAAGATGGCTTACTCTCGGACACATCTATTGAAGATGTCTTAGATTCCCTCTCTGGACTTGCCGCAGCAGATGGATTGATGGCTGGGAAGGGATATGAACGATTGATGTCGCGCTGGCGCAGGGTTCAAGCCCTTGAATCAGCCAATTAATTCATCTTTTTCATATTGCATCCCAACGACTTAATCGGAATACTTCACCACAATACGGAGCAATTCGGACATACTCACTAGCTCTTAAGGAGATCACAATGGCACGTTTGCCTGATGCTGAAGTTCTCCTGACTCCTAAAGAGGTCGCGGCCCGTTTCCACGTTAATCCAAAGACTGTGACTAGATGGGCAAAGGCGGGCAAGCTAACTGCAATTCGCACCCTTGGTGGGCATCGTCGATACCGTGAATCTGAAGTTCTTGAGCGTCTGCGTGAGTACAAAGAGAGTTCAAGTTAACTAGTAAGGTTGTCTCATGAGCGAAAAGAATGATGACATGAAAGCAAGAATGCTTGCTGCCCTTGAAGCAAAGAAAAACAAACCAGGTGCACCAGGTACTCAGACACATGCTGAAACTGGATCAAAGATTCGCGGCGGACAACGCAGTGGAGGAGCTCCACAGGTACAGCGCAAAGCTGGCCCATCAGGATCTGGTTCTGCAGGCTAACAAATAATCACGTCGTAAATCACACCTGATTTACTGCGTTAAGACCAAAGTTGTACGACTTTTAACCGAAATTGATGTCCCGGTAATTTTTCGAATTACAGCTGTCCCAGCTTTTTCATCTTCAACTAATACAGACCAAGTGCCACCCTTCGGAAGTGAAATATTCTGCGCCTCCAAATTAGCGTTATGAATTACAACAATTGTCGCTGCTTTATCTTTCACTGCAGCGCTATTGAGTGTATAAACAATTGTTCCTTCGGGTGAATCTGAGAACTTCAGATTTGATTTGACTTGCTCAGTAGTCGTCATTCGAAAAGCGGAATATGACTTTCGTAGAGCAATTAAACCTTTGTAGTAATCAACACTAGAAATGTTAGATTTTCTGGTATTCCACTTTATAGAATTGATCGCATCACTAGATTTGTAACTATTAGGATCACCATTCTTTGATCGCAAAAACTCTTGACCAGCCTGCATGAATGGCACACCTTGCGACAAAAAGGCGATTGAAGCAGAGAACTGTGAAAGTTGGGCAATATCTGTCGGCTTAGCATCTTTCACACTGGCTTTGATCTTATCTGCCAGGGTATTGTTGTCATGCGATTCAACATAGCTAACGGATTGACCTGGATATGCAGTGGTCCACTTCGAATTAATAGTGGTTGAGTAGTCAACATTGCCAACTATTCCAGACATTACGTCATTCCTTGCGCCAGATTTTCCAGTTGCAAATCCTGTATCAGTTGAATCAAATACCGAGCCTTTGATTCCATCTCGAATCTGATCATTGAAATGTGAAACACCGTTTAACTTTTGAATATTCAATTGGTTCGCTTTTTGATTTGCGGGCAAGGTACCCATGTTCCAGCCCTCACCGATAACTAAAATTGAAGGATCAATTTTTTTAAGGGCTGCCGTAATTTCATTTATGGTCCTAATATCCATCAGGCCCATTAGATCGAATCTAAATCCGTCCATGTTGTACTCATTCGCCCAGTATCTGACTGAATCAACGATGAATTTACGAACCATAGGGCGTTCAGATGCAACATCATTTCCACACCCACTGCCATTGGTCAAATTTCCATTATCGTCGCGACGGAAAAAGTAGTTTGGAACAATCAAGTTTTGACTAAAAGTACTTGCATTGGAAACATGGTTGTAAACGGCATCCATGTTAACTCGCAGTCCTTGCTTGTGAAGAGCCAAGATTGCACTTTTGAGCTCAGTGATTCGTAGTTTTGGATTCGTTGGATCAGTGCTGTATGAACCTTCTGGGACGTTGTAATTCTGTGGATCATATCCCCAGTTAAACGTTGGGTTATTCTCATCGACTGTAGCGAAGTCAAAAATAGGAAGTAATTCAACGTGTGTTACGCCAAGATCCTTGATTGCTGAAATGCCTGTTTTTTGACCAGCAAAAGCGGTGTTCGTATTGGTGAAGGCCACAAACTTTCCTTTTTGAGCTGCTGGAAATCCACTTGATGCATCCATGGACAAATCGCGAACGTGAAGTTCATAGATAAACGCATCCGTTGGTTTTCCACTGAACTTTGGCTTGGATTTATTCCATCCATTTGGATTGGTAGTACTCAAATCGACTATTACGCCGCGTAGCCCATTAACTGTCGTTGCCCTTACATAAGGATCGACAGCCTCATTATTTGCTCCATTAACCTGGACTCGATAATTAAATATTGTTCCATCTTGATTTCCTTTTAACTTTGCCACCCAAGTTCCCTTAACGTCATATTTCATCGGAATTAATTTTCCAGACGAGTAGGGAGAATTGCTTTCTTCATAGATGACAACATTGACCGTTTTTGCAGTTGGAGCCCATACACGTAAAGTTGTTGCAGCTTTTGTGTAATTAACACCTAAATCATTGCCTGTGTAAGTGTATTTCGCGTTAAATTCTGGTGAGTCATATAGTGCAATTTGCTCCAAAGCTGGATTCTTGGGCACTGGAGTAGTTGGGATCGAATAGTGAATCACTGGGTCTCCTTGTCGCAGCCATATCTCAACATTTCCGTTGGCAGGGAACTCCTTGATGAATCGATCTTCACCAATATCCTTTGATTCCCAACTGCCTTTTCGCACAATAATTCCTAGGTTTTCAAATTTTTCCATGCCATCAATCTGCACTTTGGCTATTTTTCCGAACGCATCCTCGGATGTAAATGAAACACCATTGCTGTCGACATCAACATCTCCTGGGCCTGACAGGTTTTTCCAAATCCAAAGATTCCAATTTTGGTAGTCGCCACCTGGTCGCTGGTAGTGAACAGTCAGAGTTATTGTCGAAGGAATGGCTTGAGCAATAGCAGGTAAACAGAAACTAAAGAGACCAATGATCGCAATCAAGGCACGAACTTGGACTCTTTTAATCTTTAAAACTCTCACGATTGCCACCTTAATT
>JBIIJO010000113.1:0-7984 GCA_044233685.1 Candidatus Planktophila sp. | reverse complement strand
CTGGATACCTTCCAGGACCTAACGATGTCTATGTTTCATTGCAGCAAGTGCGCAAAAACGGACTCCGCAAGGGCGATGTTGTAACTGGCCAGGTTCGCCAACCTCGTGAGGGTGAAACTAAGCAGAAGTTCAACGCACTTATTACTCTTGAAACAGTTAATGGAATGACTCCGGAAGAAGCGCGCAATCGCGTTGAATTCGGCAAGTTGACTCCTCTTTATCCTCAGGAGCGCTTGCGCCTTGAGACTGAGCCAAATGTATTGACCACACGTGTTATCGATTTGATTGCACCAATAGGTAAGGGTCAGCGCGGACTTATTGTTTCGCCACCTAAGGCTGGTAAGACAATGGTTTTGCAGTCCATTGCTAACGCAATCACAACTAATAACCCAGAGTGTCACTTGATGGTTGTTCTAGTTGATGAGCGTCCAGAAGAAGTTACAGATATGCAGCGCTCAGTTAAGGGTGAAGTTATTGCTTCAACTTTCGACCGCCCAGCAGATGACCACACAACAATTGCAGAACTTGCAATCGAGCGCGCAAAGCGTCTTGTTGAACTAGGTCACGATGTAGTTGTTCTTCTTGACTCAATCACTCGTTTGGGCCGTGCATACAACATCGCAGCCCCAGCATCAGGTCGAATTCTCTCTGGTGGTGTTGATTCAGCAGCTCTCTATCCACCTAAGAAGTTCTTTGGTGCTGCTCGTAATATTGAAGATGGCGGATCACTCACGATTCTTGCAACAGCACTTGTTGACACAGGTTCTCGTATGGATGAAGTTATTTTCGAAGAGTTCAAGGGAACTGGAAACATGGAGCTCATCCTTGATCGCAAGATGGCTGATAAGCGCATCTTCCCTGCGGTTAACGTTGTTGCATCTGGAACACGTAAGGAAGAAATCCTTATGGGTTCAGAAGAACTCAATATTGTTTGGAAACTCCGTCGAGTTCTTCACGCACTTGAGCCACAAGCAGCACTTGAACTTCTTCTTGAGAAGATGAAGGGCACTAAGTCCAACGTCGAATTCTTGATGCAAATCCAGAAGACAACGTCAGGTCCTGACGACTCAAAGTAAGCGTAAATTTCGTAAATCGCGGGCCATCGCCTACGATTTAGCCCTGTTAACCAAGCCGTTTGGTTCACCCGCAAGGGACCCAAACATTAAAGAAGGAATAACCATGAAGCCAGAGATCCACCCAGAGTACAAAGAGACCCAAGTAACGTGTGGTTGCGGTGAGAAGTTTGTTACCCGCTCAACTGTTGCAAGCGGTTCAATCTATGTTGAAGTCTGTTCTGTATGCCACCCGTTCTACACCGGCAAGCAGCGCATCCTTGATACTGGTGGTCGTGTAGCTAAGTTCGAAGAGCGCTTCGGTAAAAAAGCAGCTAAGTAGCTTTCTAAAGAAACCGCATCGCAGCCTTAACGGTTGCGGTCGCGGTTTTTTTATTTCCTAAAAGATGATTTCCAACTAGAACAGATAAGGAGAAGCCAATGACTAGTGATCGCTTTGCATCCGCCCATGAAATGGTGCGCGAATACGCAGAACTTGAAGCAAAGATGGCTGATCCTTCTATCCATGAAGATCAAAACAACGCTCGCAAACTTGGACGCCGCTATGCCCAACTTGGCCCAGTTGTTGCAGGTTTTAAGGCGTGGAAATCGGCAGAAGATGATTTAGCAGCAGGTAAAGAGTTAGCAGCAGTTGACGCTGATTTTGCTTCTGAGATTCCAGCGCTCGAGGCAACATGCGCGGCAGCTGCTGAAAAGCTAGAAGAGCTCTTGTTACCTCGTGATCCCAATGATGATCGTGATGTGATTTTGGAAGTTAAAGCTGGTGCTGGTGGAGATGAGTCAGCAATCTTTGCTGGTGATTTACTGCGTATGTATATGCGTTATGCAGAAAAGCATAATTGGAAAGTAGAAGTTATTGATGCCACTGAAAGTGAAATGGGTGGCTATAAAGATATTTCTGTTGCCGTTAAATCAAAGGGAACCGCAGCACCTGGAGAATCTCCGTATGCACGTTTGAAATTTGAAGGTGGAGTTCACCGCGTGCAGCGCGTGCCAGAAACTGAAAGTGCTGGACGTATCCACACATCTGCTGCCGGCGTATTGATCTTGCCTGAAGCCGAAGAAGTAGATGTTGAGCTCAATATGAACGATGTGCGCGTAGATGTTTATCGCTCATCAGGTCCTGGCGGACAATCTGTTAATACAACTGACTCTGCCGTGCGATTAACTCACGTTCCAACGGGAATTGTGGTCTCTTGTCAAAACGAAAAGAGCCAGCTTCAAAATAAAGAATCAGCACTTCGAATTTTACGTGCCCGTCTTTTAGCCGATGCCCAAGAAAAGGCTGAAGCAGCAGCCTCTGCTGAGCGAAAGAGCCAAGTGCGAACCGTTGATCGTTCAGAGCGCATTCGCACATACAACTACCCAGAAAATAGAATTAGTGATCACCGCGTGAACTACAAAGCTAATAATTTAGATGCGGTTATGAATGGCGATTTGGACGACATGATTCAAGCTCTATTGGATGCAGATAAAGCTGCACGTTTGGCAAGCACGAACTAAGTACATGGAGATTAAGAGCCTGCTTCGTGTTGCTAAAGCACAGTTAGCAGAATCAGGCATAAGTGAAGTAGATGCTGAACACTTGCTTGCCCATGTTCTTGGTTTATCGCGAATGGATCTCCATAACTCAGTTTTAATCGAATCCACTCTTGCCACCATAAGTGATCTGGATGTGATTGAAGAGCAATTTTTCACTCTCCTTGATCGCAGACTTAATCACGAACCATTGCAATATCTCACTGGTGTTGCACCATTTCGTTACCTGGAAATTGAAGTGGGATCTGGAGTTTTGGTGCCACGTCCTGAATCTGAATTACTAGTTGAAGCTGTCTTGCAACACATCGCTAACTTGCCAGCACCTGTCAGTGTTATTGATTTGGGTGCAGGATCTGGGGCGCTCTCACTGGCAATTGCAACTGAAGCACCATCTTCTCGAGTAATTGCAGTGGAGAAATCACCAGAGGCGCTAGTTTGGCTTAAGAAAAACGTCTCAGTTATTGCCGAAAACGTTCGAGTTGTTGAAGGTGATGTCGCAGATGTTTTGCCAGGTGTTAAGTGCGATGTTGTCATTGCTAATCCACCATATATTCCAGATTCACAGACCTTGCCACGAGATGTGGCCGGCTTTGAGCCTCATATCGCCCTTTTTGGCGGGCCAACTGGAATGGAACTTCCGCGCATCTTTATTCAAGCTGCCGCCAGATTGTTAAAACCTGCAGGGGTATTAGTTATCGAACATACAGAAGAGCAGGCAATTGCAATTGCAGGGGAGTTAGCCGTAGATTTCGAAGATATTGCACTCCATGATGACCTAGTGGGTCGTCCCCGTTGGACTAGTGCGGTGAGGAGGTAATCATGGGTAAAGAAGTAGATCTTAAAAAAGGCGAACTGAGCCGTCACGTTAACAAAGCGTTAAAGGCAATCTCTGATGGTTACATCATCGCAATTCCCCTTGAACACACCTATGCATTTGCGTGTGATGCTTTCAAACATGATTCAGTTCGCGCGATGAATGTTTTGCATGGTTCACCTTTGTTTACATCAGCTCAAGTTTTAGTTGGTAGTTCAAAAACTGCACAAGGTGTTGTTCGTGAAATTACTCCAGATATCTCAGCGCTCATGAAGAAGTTTTGGCCAGGTCTCCTTTCGCTTAACTTGAAACCACAATTAGGTTTGAGCTGGGATCTAGGCGATGCCAACCAACTTGACCGAATCAGCATCAGAGTTCCAAAGAGTAAATTTGCTAAAGCGCTACTTGCAAAGAGTGGGCCATTGGCTGTCACAAGTGGTTCAAGAATAGGAATGCCCGCACCAAAAGAGCTCAGCGATATTTTTGTTCTGCACTCTGATCTTGCCTTCCAGTTCAACAGCGGAAAACTGCGCCAAGGAGCATCAACCACGGTTGTAGAAGCCGATGCTGAAGGTGTCCGAGTGTTGCGTGAAGGAGCCATTTCGCTGGCTGAGATACAGGCAATCTCACCGAGCGCGCGCCTTATTTAGGCTCTCACGATAAGGTTGGGGCTATGTCTACATACTATGGCCCAGATTTTGACGCATTAAGTAAGCAAGATCCAGAGATTGCTGCGGTTCTGCTCTCTGAGATGACACGTCAGCAAAAGAACTTGCAGTTAATTGCTTCGGAGAACTTCACATCACGTGCAGTGCTGGCAGCCATAGGTTCAACCCTTTCCAATAAATACGCCGAAGGTTATCCAGGCAAGCGTTACTACGGTGGCTGTGAAGAAGTAGATAAAGCAGAAAACTTAGCAATCGAGCGCGCTAAATCTCTTTTTGGTGCAGACCATGCAAACGTTCAACCGCACTCTGGTGCAAGTGCCAACATCGCTGTTTATCAAGCTTTTACTAAGCCAGGAGATACCGTCATGGCGATGTCTTTGGCACATGGCGGTCACTTAACTCATGGATCTCCGGTTAACTTTTCAGGCAAATGGTTCAACATAGAGTCATATGGCGTGCGCAGTGATAACGAGTTAATTGATTATGACCAGCTGCGCGATAAGGCAATTGCAACAAAGCCAAAGATGATTTGTTCTGGCGCAACTGCCTACCCATCACTAGTTGATTTCGAGAAGATCCGAGCGATCTGTGATGAAGTAGGAGCGATTATGTGGGTAGATGCTGCTCACTTTATCGGCCTAGTTGCTGGTAAAGCTATTCCTTCCCCTGTCCCATATGCAGATGTTGTTTCTTTCACAACACACAAAGTTTTGCGTGGACCACGCGGTGGAATGATTTTGACTAAAGCAGAGCACGCAGCTGCAATTGATAAGTCAGTTTTCCCAGGAATGCAGGGTGGTCCAATCATGTCTATGGTGGCAGGTAAAGCTGTTGCGTTGGCAGAGTGTGCGACTCCTGCATATCAAAAGTATGCCAAGGATGTAATAGTTAATGCTCAGGCCTTAGCTAAGGCCCTTGAAGCAGAAGGCATGCGAGCAGTATCTGGCGGTACTCAAACTCACTTAGCGCTAATGGATATTCGCAGCACAGGAGTAACTGGAAAAGTTGCTGATGAGCGTTGCGGAGCTGCTGGAATTGTCATGAATAAGAACTCAATTCCAAATGATCCAGAAAAGCCAGGAATTACAAGCGGTATTCGTGTTGGCACACCATCAACAACTACCCAAGGAATGGGCGTTGAAGAGATGAAGCAGATTGCAACTTTGATTGCACGGGCAATTGCAACTGATGATGCCTCAGCACATGCTGCGATTAAGAGTGAAGTTCATGCTCTGACATCACGCTTTCCTATCTACCAGGCTTAAGAAGCCTTCATGCGCGAGTATTTAGTAACGCTGCTGATATCAGCAGCTCTGTGTTATCTGATTACTCCGCTTGTTCGCACCCAAGCAATTCGTTTTGGGGCAGTAGCTGGAATTCGTGGAAGAGATATTCACACAACTCCCACTGCACGTTGGGGCGGGGTTGCAATGTGGCTGGCCATGGCAATCACCTTCATGATTGTTAATCACTTACCTCTTGTCGGTAAGTCTTTTGGCCATGAAGCCCAAGGTATTTTTCTAGCTTCAACTGCCATAGTTCTATTAGGAATGGCTGATGATCGTTTTCAATTAGATGCACTCACAAAGTTAACGGGGCAAGTCTTTGCTGCAGGAATTTTGTTGATGTATGGAATTCAGATTCTGTGGCTACCCATTAACGGCGTAATAACTTTGCCTCCAAGTATTGGCCAGTTGGTCACAGTTCTTATCGTTCTAGTCATTATCAACGCTGTGAACTTTATTGATGGCATGGATGGGCTAGCTGCAGGCATTGTTGCAATCTCTGGAATCGCCTTCTTTGCATTTGCCTATCTCTTAGCTGTTGATTATGGCTTTAGTCGCGCAGGTGCACCATCGCTGACAACTGCTGTATTAGTAGGGCTGTGTATTGGTTTCTTGCCACATAATGCCCACCCAGCAAGAATCTTTATGGGGGATAGCGGATCTATGTTGCTTGGCTTATTACTAGCTTCTGCTGCAATCACTTTAACTGGCCAAGTTGATCCCAACGCAATCTCTGCTGAATCACGGGGACCAACATTGCTCCCTCTTCTACTTCCTTTTGCTGTTCTTGCAATTCCACTGGTTGATTTGTTGCTAGCAGTTGCACGCCGTGTTAAAGCAGGTAAATCTCCCTTTGCACCTGATAACGAGCACTTGCATCACCGATTACTCAGTGCGGGCAATTCTCAACTCAAAACTGCATTCATTTTGTATATGTGGACTGCAACGATCGCATTTCCTGTGACAGTGCTTGCTTTTGAACCATGGTGGGTTGCTCTGATCACTGCCGTAGTTTTGGTTGCAATTACACTTTTAGTTTCCAAGAAGAGCAAAAAGGTTTCAGTGTGAGTAGTAACGAATCAAAGCTGCTGCGCGCTGCCTTCATTCCTAATTTCTTAACGAGTGGGTTTGCAATCTTGATTTCAACTTTTGTTAAAGGTTTCCCAGGTTTTCTTGGCGCTGTCCTTGCACAATTTGTAGTCATCATCTTTTTTATCATCCATATTGCAGTTTCAAGAATGACTAGAAATTTAGATCCGATATCAACTATGGCGATGGCCCTGTTTTCATACTTTGCTAAGTTATTTGCCTTGGGTCTTTTGCTCTGGGCAATTGCCAAATACACAGATCGCTCAACAATTGATCGAACTACCTTTGGAATCACCGCCGTTGCGCTCACGGTGGCCTGGTTATGGGGCGAGATTGCAAGTTTCATGAAATTGCGCCTACATTTGCCTCTCCCCGGATCGAAGGAGTAGCTCATGTCACGTGGCGAAGAAAATGCAATGTGGTCAATCTTTGGCTACCTACTTTCAGGTCTGCTTTTTTGGGGCGGCATCGGTTATGGCCTAGATAAGTGGTTAGGCACCGCCTACCTCACACTTATCGGCCTCCTGGTCGGAATTAGCGGGGCGATCTACCTGGTCTGGCTGCGTTTCGGCCGGCAGTGAGCCGTCCCACCTTTTCAAGGCAGTTTTCGATTTCTCAACTGAGCCTGACCTCCCATAGGGTTACACCCGTCTTACCTTCCCCGTAGTACCCCGTAGCGAATGATTCCAAGAGGAGTAAGCGTGCGCGATTTATTGCGTTCAAGCGCAGAAGGTGGCGGATTTGTCCCACCTAGCAGCGGCGACTTTGAGCTTCCTCCAATTTTTGGTGACAACGTTTATACAACTAAACCGATTGCTTTAGTTTTTCTCTCAGTAATTTTGATTTCAGTATTCTTCATTATTTCTTCACGCAAAGCAGCAGTTGTACCTTCTAAGCTGCAATTTGCCGGTGAATCTGTCTATACCTTCGTTAGAAATGATCTAGCCAAGGATGTTATTGGACATGACTTCCTGCGCTTTGTTCCTTACCTATTTACACTTTTTACTTTTATTTTAGTCAACAACCTCTTTGGAATTATTCCGCTTTTGCAGTTCCCAACAATGTCGCGTGTTTCATTCCCATATGTTTTAGCGGCCACGGTGTATCTGGTTTTCCACTACGTGGGTATTCGCAAGCAAGGTGCAATCAAATACTTTAAAGACATCATGTTCATGCCAGGAGTTCCAAAGGCTGCATACATTCTCATTACACCTCTTGAAATTCTGACATTCTTCTTGGTGCGTCCATTGACGCTCTCGCTTCGTTTGTTTGCAAATATGTTTGCGGGCCACTTGTTGTTGCTCGTGTTTATCTTGGGTGGAGAACATCTACTCCAAGGAGTTATTGGTTTGAAGTTGATCAGCCCATTTGCCTTTGCAATCGGCATTGTGTTGACCTTCTTTGAATTCATGGTCCAATGCTTGCAAGCGTATATCTTTACTCTGCTAGCAGCTCTATACATCGCCGGCGCCCTTGCCGACGAGCACTAATAGGAAATAAGGAGAAATAAATGGA
>JBIIJO010000036.1:0-8403 GCA_044233685.1 Candidatus Planktophila sp. | reverse complement strand
CAGCTAGTTCATCGATATCGCCTTCAACAAAGCCAAGGGATGAAAGAACAGGGAATTGCAGCTCTGCAAGGATTTTTCTCACGGCGTTCACGCAACGAGATCCATCCTTAGTGCCATCTTGTGGCACGCCCATCGCATCTGCAACGCGCTCCATCTTTTCAGGCACAATCTTTGCTTCGCGTGTGAGGGTTTCAACTAGAACTAAACCAATTGTTAGACCGTGTGGAACATGCTTTAAGCCACCGATTGCTTGACCTAGTGAGTGCTCTGCTGTGCAGTCAGAGATATTCATTGTTAGACCAGCCATCATGCTGCCTGATGCCATGCCAGCACGTGCAACTTTGTTATTGCCATCTTTAAAGGCGGCAACTAGTGCTGGAGTCATCATGCGCACTGCTTCATAACCAATGGCATCTCCAATAGGAGTTGAACACTTAGCGATGATTCCAGCGATTGCTTGAGCCAGAGCATCGATACCTGTGTTTGCTGTCATTGAAGGAGGCATTGAATATGTAAGAACTGGGTCAACTAATGCAACTTGTGCACGAAGGTTTCCATTAGCAATACCTGCTTTGCGCCCAGCCTCTGGATCAGAGATAACAGAGCCACCAGATACTTCAGAGCCTGTGCCAGCAGAAGTTGGCAGAGCAACAAGTGGAAGCGTTGGTGCTGGATAAACAGGTGGCTTAGATTGGAACTCACGGAAAGTGCAGTTGAGTTGGGCGCACAGACGCGCGGCCTTGGCTGTGTCAATAATTGAACCACCACCGAGTGCAACAACAACATCTGAGCCTGCTGCCTTAAGTGCTGCAATTGAATCATCGACCATTTGAATTGTTGGCTCACCTGCTGGCTTTTCAAAGACAGTAACGGTGATGCCAGCGGCTGCCTTCATCTGATCAATGAGCTTTGCTGCCGCTGGATTGAACTTTTCAATATCTTTATCAACCATCAAAAAGACTTTGCTGGCACCAAGTTCTGCAACAACTGCTGGCAACGTCTCTGCCACACCTTCTCCAAAGCGAACCTTGACTGGAAGATGATTGTTAAAGGCGGTGATGTTGTCCACGGAGTGCTCCTTGGTGAGTTGGTATGGGTTTGATTCTATATCGCTGAAGGCTCTTTAGAGTTAGAAGAACCTGAAGGATAATGGGCAGTGCAGTCAGGCTATTGGGGCATAGTCAGTTACGGTTATCACCTTATGAGCAATGATTTATTCACAAGTGCAACGCGTGCGCGCGTAGGGCTACTGGCAACCTTTTTCTTTATGGGCGTTGTCTCCATGGCCTGGGTTGCTCGCATCCCTGAGATCCGCGATGCCAACGGACTAAATAATGGCCAGCTAGGTCTCATTCTTATTTCCAGCACTATTGGTGCAATCCTTGGTGCTCAACTCACTGGACGCTTAGTTCATTCCTATGGCACTCAAGCAGTCATTCGAGTAGCAATCATCATCATGCCTATTGGTTTGATCTTGATGGGTTTTTCAACTTCTCCCATTACATTGATTTTTGGTCTATTCATCATGGGTCTTGGATATTCCAGTATGGATATCGCATCTAATACCCAAGCTGTTGTCATTGAAAAACTCTTAGGTCGCAGAGTGATGTCTTCATTCCATGCCCTGTGGTCATCAGGTGCTTTTGCAACAACAGTTTTAGGTGGGTCAATTGCTAAGTATGTTTCACCGCGCGATAACTTAGTTGGGGTGGGAATCGTCTGCTTCTTCTTATTTATTCCAGCTGTGCGCATGCTTCTCACTGCAGATCAAGATGAACACAGCGGCGGAGAAGAAGAGACAGCAGCCAAAATCCCACTCTTCGGAAAATCTGTTCTTCCCTTGTGGGGGATGGGAATTGGTTTACTTGGTGGTCTTATTGCAGAAGGTGCTGCAAGTGATTGGGGCGCTATCTTGCTACGCGATGACATGGGCTATGGAATAGGCGTTAATGCATCAGCTTTTGCCGTCTTTTCATTAGCAATGATTACTGCCCGCTTTTTGGGCGATAGAGCACTTGATCACTTTGGGCCACGAAAGACAGTGCTCTACGGTGGTTATTTAGGCGGTATTGGTTTAGGTGCTGGCATTGCAATTGGTGTTCCACTCTCTGATTCACAACCTGTTCTTGCCTTTATTATCGTCAACATTGGTTTTGCTTGTGCTGGGCTAGGTATTGGTCCAATGTTTCCTGCCTATATTTTGGCAGCATCTGAAGTTCCCGGAATTGCTTCATCTGTTGCCATTGCGCGTGTGGGAGTAATTGGTCTTGCTGGTTATTTCATTGGGCCATCTGTGACCGGGGCTCTAGCTCAGGTGCTTACTCTTCCTGTTGCAATGATGTATCCGGTGCTTATGTTGTTACTTGCCGGGTATCAATCACATGTAATGAAAAAGTAAAGCCCCCACAGATTTCTCCGTAGGGGCTTTACTGACTAATTGTTTATAGGTTAAAGAATGCACCTGTGATGCTTGGACCAAAATCTGTACCAGAACCAACTAGTACGAAGATTATGAGCGCTGCGCCAGCAAGTGAGAGATCTTTAAAGAATCCAATAGTTTCATTCTGCTTTGCAGTTGCATCAGTCTCTTTCCAGAATGCGTGCATCATGAACGCTGCTGGGATTAAGAACAGCGCGAGAAGTAGTGCGCCAAGATCTGCGTATACGCCAAATGCGATGTAGAGGCCGCCAACAAGAATCATCAGACCTGAAATGATCACACTGAGCTTTGCAGCTGGGACCTTCTTGTATTGGGCATAACCAGTCATTGCATCCAACTTGGTGAGGTGGCTGATTCCTGAAGAGATGAAGATGCCAGCAAACAAGATGCGAGCGATTACGAGTACTACGTCCATGGTGCTCCTTAGATTGGTGAATACGAACAAGGGCAATAGTAGTTGAAATTTCAACTACTCAGAGCCACGACACGCTCACCCGCTTGCTATTTGTCAGTCCAGGGGTCTATTTTTCGAACATCTGTTCGAATACTCAGAAAGGCCCCTCAGCCCATGATGCAGGTCAATCCAGCCCACGATGTCACCATCGATGGTGCGACAACGCCTATCGAATTTACTTTCAAGGGTCGGCGCTTTCGCATTCATGCAGTCTTATCAAGATGGTGTGAAGCAGGCGGTTGGTGGAATCGCATTAGCGATGGCAAATACAGACCTGATGATCAAGCACGTGCGCTGTGGCGCGTGGAGGCAGCACCTATTGGGGCGCTAACAACATTTGAATTAGAGCGCGATGAAGTTAGCGGTCAATGGATTATCCGTAACGTATGAGCTTTATTCACTTAAACGTTGCAAGTGCTTATTCACTCAAATACGGCACAACACAGCCAGCTGATTTAGTAGAGCGCGCTGCTGCCTTTGAGATGCCGGCGCTGGCGTTAACTGATCGTGATGGTTTAGCCGGTGCGATTCGCTTTGCTCAAAGCTGTGTTGATTTTGGTATCGCTCCAATTATTGGAGTCAATCTGGCAGTTGATCTGGGAGGTAGTAATAACCGCCTGACTCTTTTAGCACATAGTGATGGGGGATGGCGCTCGCTCTGTAGGTTGCTGACATCTCTTGCAATGACAAGTGATAGCCGCAATCCAGTTCTGACTCTTGATTTCCTTCAACGCTTTAGCCATTACAGCACTAACGTCTATGCCCTGCATGGACCGCACTCGCTAGTGGGCTCACTCATTACCGATAACCGTATTGATGCAGCTTTCACCGCTTTCAATCAGACCCGTGATTTATTTGCAGATAACGCCATTGAATGTGTTTCACATCTAGTGGCTGGTAAAGGTCCGCGCTCCACATCCCATGCGGCAAAGTCCTTAATTTTTGCCCGTGATCACGATATCGATGCCCTTATTACTAACGCAGTTCGCATGCGCGATAGGACCGATGGTCCTGTTGCAGATGTTTTAGATTGCGCTCGCCAGCTAGTGCCGTTGCATCCGCGCCATATTGAGCGACAAAATGCTGAAGGCTTTTTAAAATCAAGTGATGAAATGATTTCACTGGCCGGTGAAATTGCGCGGGCTGCAGGGGAGCGAACACCACGGCAGTTACTAGCAACAACGCGTGCATGGGCAGAGCGCTCTTTGTTATCTCCCCAGCGAGATATTGGTTTAGGCGGTGCGCATCTACCTGAAGCCCATGTGGTGGGGGCAGATTCTGCTCATGAAATGCGGGTATTGCTGCGCACTCGCAGTGAAGCTGCAATTAACTGGCGCTATAGCGATAGCGCGATGATTAAAAAAGCTCGCACCCGTTTAGATGATGAACTATCAACAGTTGCAACTCTTGGCTTTGAATCATATTTTTTAACTGTTGCTGATATCTGTGACATGGCACGTGGTGCCGGTGTTCGAGTTGCTGCACGGGGAAGTGGTGCCGGTTCCTTAATCTGTCACTTACTTGGAATCTCAGGCGTTGATCCCTTGCAACATGGTCTATTGATGGAGCGCTTTTGTTCACCGCTGCGCAGAGCTTTGCCCGATATTGATATCGATGTTGAATCACATAGGCGACTTGAAATCTATGACATGGTTTTTAAACGCTATGGCAACACTGATTGGGATGTGCCGGGCAATCAATCTCGATGTGCAACTGTTGCCATGGTTGATACATACCGTGCTCGCCATGCAATACGAGATGCAGGAGCCGCCCTTGGCCTGCCAGGCATGGAGATTGATATGTTGGCAAAGTCGATGCCACATGTGAGAGCACGTAATATCTCAAAGGTCCTAGAGAACTTACCTGAGCTGCGCTCCCTTAATATCTCTGCGCCATTAACTGCAATGACAATTGCACTAGCTGAGCGCCTTGATGGTTTGCCACGGCATTTATCGATGCATCCATGCGCCATTGTTTTATCTGATGGCGGCTTACTTGATCGCACACCACTTCTTTCTAATGCCAGCGGCTATCCCATGGTGGTCTTTGATAAAGATGATGTTGAAGCTATTGGCTTATTAAAACTCGATGTCTTGGGCGTGAGGATGCAGTCAGCTATTTCTTATGCCTTAACTGAGATAGAGCGCACAGAAAATCTCAGCGTTGATATCGATGCCGTGCCACTTGATGATGCTGATACATATGCACTGATTCAATCCACTAATACTTTAGGTTTGTTTCAAATTGAATCTCCGGGACAGCGCGAACTTGTTGGAAAGTTAGAGCCTAAAACATTTACTGATTTGATTATTGATATCTCACTCTTTCGACCAGGACCGGTGAAATCAGACATGATTACGCCCTTTTTAAAGGCCCGTCATGGCTGGGCTAAAGCCCAAATCATTCACCCAGATCTCTATGAGATTTTGCGCGATACCGAAGGTGTTGTTGTTTTCCATGAACAGGTCATTGAAATCATTGCAACGATGACGGGGGTTTCACTCGCTAGCGCTGATGAAAAGCGACGGGCATTGGGGGACAGGGATGGACAACAAGAAGTCTGTGATTGGTTCTTTCCGGCGGCAACGGCCAAGGGCTATGAACTACCTATCGTTCATGAGATCTGGGATGTATTACGTGCCTTTGCATCCTTTGGTTTTTGTAAGGCACATGCTGCAGCCTTTGCCCTGCCCACTTATCAATCAGCCTGGCTTAAAACTCATTACCCAGCAGCGTTTTTAGCTGGTGTGCTCACACATGATCCGGGGATGTATCCAAGGCGTTTAATCGTTGATGAAGTAAGGCAGATGGGATTAAAGGTTGCACCCCTTGATATCAATGAATCTGATGCGGTGTATCGGGTGGAAGATAATGGCAGCGCAGTTCGTATTGCACTCTCCACCATTACAAAGATTAGTGATGGGGAAGTCGCATCGATTATCGCTGGACGGCCTTATATAGATTTAACTGATTTTGTTCGCCGCTCTGGATGTAGTGCACCTGTTACAGAAAGTGCAATCTTGACGGGTGCCTTTGATCGCTTGCATACCGATGTTAATCGCCGTGATCTGCTACTGCATTTCTCTGATCTGCAGAAATCACCTAACGCTGGGGTAACAGGAGCGCAGATGAATTTAGCTTTTGCGCCTCCCACATTAATTAGCAGCGGCCTAACCGATATGAGCCCTGCTGAAATAGTTCAACATGAGATAGCGCGATTAGGTATTGATATGTCTGAGCACTTAGTGAGCTTCTATAGCGATTTTCTTAACTCTATTGGCGCCGTGCGCTCCTGTGATTTGCTAGCTCAGCGTTCGCGCTCTTCAGTATTAGTTGCTGGCATAAAAGTTGCGATGCAAACCCCGCCGGTGCGAAGTGGAAAGCGCGTCATCTTTGTAAGCCTGGATGATGGCTATGGATGCAGTGATTCAACTTTCTTTAGCGATGCCCAAGCTGACTTTGCCAGCACCCTCTATTCCTCATCCCTGCTACTCATTCGTGGCATTACCCGGCGTACAGGGGCTCGCGGTATTTCACTTCGGGCTACGGGTGCATGGGATTTACGCGCGGCCTATGAATCTTGGCGCACAAAAGAAAGTACGCTGGCAATATGAGTGAAGAAAACGCCACCCAGGCCACCATTCTTCATGTTGATATGGATGCATTTTTTGCCTCCGTGGCAGAGCGCGATAACCCAGAGTTAAAAGGAAAAGCTGTAGTTATTGGCATGGGAACACGCGGTGTTGTCTCTGCAGCTAACTATGAAGCGCGCAAATTTGGTATTCACTCAGCGATGCCAGTGGGGCGTGCTCGCCGATTAGCACCGCATGCAATCTTTTTACCTGTTGATATGGCCCGCTATCAAGAAGTATCAGAACATGTCATGGAGATCTTCCATAGTTTCACGCCCTGGGTTGAACCAATATCACTTGATGAAGCTTTCTTAGATGTGACTGGTTCACAAAAACTACTTGGCACGGGGCGTGAAATCGCAGTTGCTATTCGCAAGAAAGTAGAGGAGCAAGAAGGCATTACCTGCTCAGTTGGAATCGCACCATCAAAGTTCATTGCAAAGTTAGCATCAGCAAACTGCAAACCCAACGGGATGTTAGAGATAACAAGTGATCGCATTCTCACCTTCTTACATCCACTTCCTATTCAAGCGATGTGGGGAGTAGGACCAAAGACTGCAGAAGTTCTAGAGCGATTAGGGCTTCGAACGATTGAAGATATTGCAAAGCTGCCGCGGGCCACACTGATCAGAGCACTCGGTGAAGCAAATGGTGCATCTCTATATGAACTTGCATGGGGCCGTGATTACCGTGATGTCACACCTGAGGAGCCTGATCGCAGTATCAGTGCAGCAGAGACTTTCGCGCAGGATCTAGATAATCCAGAGGAGATATTGACTGAGTTCTTGCGATTAACTGAGAGAGCAACTGCCAGATTGCGTGATCGTGATTTATTTGCAAAGACAATAAGTATCAAAGTGCGCTTTGCTGATTTCTCAACGATTAATCGCAGTAAGACTTTGCCCTTGCCAATTGATAGCACCCATGATGTCTATGAAGTAGTAAAGGGGCTCTATCAAGCACTTCGAATAGAGCGGGCCCGATTGCGCCTTGTGGGGGTCTCTCTAGAGAACTTAAGTGAGGGGGCACCGCACCAGATGATGCTGGGTGAGCGCGAAGTTGGCTGGCGCCAAGCAGAAGGGGCTATAGATCAAGCCCGAGCACGCTTTGGTAAGGGTTCTGTGCGCCCAGCCCGGCTGATAAGTGCCAGTGAAGATGATGAGGATTAGCTTTTAAGTAGCCACAAAGGCCAGAGGTGTTCTATTGTTGAGCCATGGCCTTATCTGATCATGAGAAGCGAATGCTCCAGGAGATGGAAGCTGCGCTAATGACGGAGGATCCACGTCTAGTTTCAGCCTTATCTGGTGAGGTTAAGCCTCTTGGCAAAAACCGCATTCTGCTAGGCCTTGGACTTGTTGGCCTTGGAATACTGGTCCTCTTTACTGGTCTGATTTCAAAGACAACGCCTGTGGGAGTACTGGGCTTCATCATCGCTCTGGGCGGGGTCATTACAGCTATCTCATCCATCGGGCGTCCATCTATGCCAAAGCGCAAGGGCTCATCAACGATCAGCGCTCGCCTTGAACAACGCTGGGATGAGCGCAATAACGGTGCTACTGAGTAAGTAAGCGCTTCTTTTCATTCAAGGGCTCCTGCGGGGCCCTTTTTTCATGCCCAAAAACAGGTGGGGAGGGGTGGGGCGGATAAGGGTAAATAGTGGCGAAAGGTGGTTGAAAAAGGAGGAAAGTGGAGTAAAGTGGGGAATTAAGCGCGGTAAGTAAGCGCAGCGAACCTGGGGAAGGGGGCGCTAAAAATGTTTCTTGGCACCCACGAGCCACGCCTTGATGACAAGGGCCGTTTAATTTTGCCCGCGAAATTTCGCGAAGAACTCTCTTCAGGTTTAGTAATTACTAAAGGACAAGAACGTTGTCTTTATG
>JBIIJO010000004.1:0-27758 GCA_044233685.1 Candidatus Planktophila sp. | reverse complement strand
ACTCTCTCATTTGTGGCCACCGCCGACCCTTCGAAAATAACGGCGCCCCTTCCCCGGCGCCGATATAAAACAGATCCGTCGGCCGGCGGTGACCAGAGATGAGAGCACTGCAGTAAAGCGCAAGAAATGAAAAAAAGTTCGTATGAGTTGAAAGGGGGAGAGAGTGAATAACAACGTTGCACACGTATCTGTGATGCTGGATCGTTGCGTTGATTTACTGACCCCAGCAATTCAAGCTAACGCTCATCCAGTCGTAGTTGATGCAACTCTTGGCGCTGGTGGTCACACCGAAGCCCTACTCACCAAGTTCCCACACTTAACTGTTATCGGTATCGATCGTGATGCAGATGCGCTAGCTAGTGCAACTAGTCGTCTTGCGCCCTTTGCCGATCGTCTTCGCACATCTCATGCAACTTTTGATCAGATTGCCGATGTTGTTGCATCACACGGATTCACAAAAATAGATGGTGCTCTCTTTGATTTAGGAGTCTCATCCATGCAGCTGGATCAAAGCGAGCGAGGCTTTTCTTACTCACAGGATGCCCCGCTAGATATGCGCATGGATCGCAGCCAATCACTAACTGCTGCCGAGATTGTTAACTCATATGAGCCAGGCCAGTTAGTCAAAATTTTGCGCACATATGGTGAAGAAAAGTTTGCAACCAGAGTGGTGGAGAGAATCGTTAAAGCCCGTGCCATTGCACCACTTAACTCAACTTCTCAGTTAGCTGATCTGATTAAAGAGGCGATTCCAGCGGCAACGCGTCGCACAGGTGGAAACCCTGCCAAGCGCACATTCCAAGCTCTTCGTATTGAAACCAATGATGAGCTCGGTGCGATTACTCGCGCTCTGCCTGCAGCTATGGGGTTACTCGATATTGGTGCTCGCTTAGTCGTGATGTCATTTCAATCCCTTGAAGATCGCATCGTTAAAGAGTTATTTGTTGCATCGACAACCTCTGGCACACCACGTGGTCTGCCATTTGATCTACCTGAATTTGCTGCCAAGTTCTCACTTGTTATTCGTGGCAGCGAAGTTGCAACAGAAGAAGAACTCAATGAAAACCCGCGCTCAGCATCTGTTCGTCTGCGTGCAATTGAAAGGGTGGCTGCATAATGGCAATGACTGCGTTTGCTCCAGCAATCACGCGCTCACGTGAAATCATCGCAACTAAGACTGCAGAAGTTGCACTCAAACTAGTTCCTGATGTTTCAGAGCAGACACAAGAAAATCGTAAGTATTTTGCCAAGTTTGTATCTGTCGTAGGCATCCTTGCATTGATGTTCCTTCTCTTCATCAATACATTGCTTGCACAAGATGCATTCACGCTTAGTCATTTAAAGCTTGAGGCAAAGATGGTCAGTGATCAACGTGAAGCGGTTAATCGTCAGATTGATGCAATCGCAGCACCTGAGAACTTGGCAAAGGCAGCAACTGCCCTAGGCATGAAGCCATCTGAAACCCCAACGTTCTTGAGCCTTAATCCACCAGTAAAACCAGCAGAGAGTGTGGACAATGGGTAATTTTTCATTAGCTCATAACCGAATTAGAGCGCTAATCTTTTTATTGGCATTAGCAATGTTCGTATTTGGTTTGCGCCTAGTTCAGGTGCAGGCAGTGCAGGCGGGGGATTACCGCATGCGTGCTGTGAATGAAATGGAAAATACTAAATCTCTACCTGCTCCACGCGGTGAAATAACAGATATCAACGGAATCGCATTTGCCAGAAGCGTTGCTGCAACAAGCATCGTGGTTGATCAAACTCAGATTACAAACCCAGCACGAGTTGCTAACTTCATCGCACCGATTCTTGATTTACCGGTTGCCCAAGTTCAAGCCAGCATCACCGGTAAGCGCAAATGGAACATGGTTTATCAAAATGCTAAGCCAGCGCTATGGCAGAAACTCACTAAATCAATCTCTGAATTTAACTCTCAGTATCCAGCAATGAGTCCAGATCGAATCATTGGCTTCTTCCCCGAGCGCGGTTACATCCGTGAGTATCCATCGGGTTCATTAATCGCCTCTTTAGTGGGCTTTGTTAATCGTGATGGCAAAGGTGCAACCGGACTTGAATCAAGTATGAATTCAACGATTTCAGGAATTGATGGAAAGTATTCATTTGCTAATGGCTATGGGGCTGAAATCCCAGGTTCTCAATCTGAAATCATTCCAGCACAAACTGGCACAACCGTTCGCTTAACAGTGGACCGAGATATTCAATGGGTTGCATCCCAAGCTATCTCTGATGCCGTTAAATCTTCAAATGCCCTGAGTGGAACTGTCATTGTGATGGATCCAAAGACTGGTGAAATCTTGGCCCATGCCACAGCGCCAACTTTTAATCCTAATAACACGTCAAAAGTGGCGTTAGTTGCGATGCGCAACCCATCAGTTCAAGATGTCTATGAACCAGGTTCAACTGGCAAAGTTATGACTTTGGCTGCAGCTATTGAAGAGAAAAAAGTAACTCCCGAGACAGTTATTACAGTGCCATATGCACTCAAGCGCTCAACTAAGGTTTTTCATGATCACGATAAGCACCCAACACAATACTTAACAACTGCTGGAGTGTTGGCTGTTTCAAGTAATACGGGATCAATTCAAATTGGTGAACTCATATCTAACGACAAATTCTATGAGTACTTAACTAAATTCGGCGTGGGTACAAAAACAGGTTCAGGTCTACCTGGTGAATCCCGCGGAATTCTTCCAAAGGTTGCCGATTGGTCAGGAACTTCAGCACCAACGATGGCATTTGGTCAGGGATATTCACTTACTGCCATGCAAGCAACAAGTATTTTTGCAACTATTGCCAACGACGGTGTTCGAGTTTCACCCACTGTGATTGCAGGAACTCGTGATGCAAGTGGAAACTTCACGCCAGCACCAGGGCGCACAAGTCAGCGAGTTGTTAGTTCAGAGACTGCAAAGGTCATGCGTTTGATGATGGAGAGTGTTGTTTCTGGAAATGGAACTGCTCCAAGTGCAGCGATTCCTGGATATCGCGTGGCAGGTAAGACTGGTACAGCACAGCGCATTGATGACACATGCGGTTGCTACCGCGGTTACACCGCTTCATTTATCGGCTTTGCTCCTGCAGATAATCCTGCATATGTAATCAGCGTGACTATTCAAGATCCAAAAGGAATGCACTGGGGCGGCGTTCTAGGTGGGCCAGTGTTTAAGAAAGTCATGTCATTTGTTTTACAGTCTCGCCATATTGCACCCACTGGCACAGCATTTGAACCAATTCCTTTGGATAAAAAAGCGCTAGCTGCAAAGAAGGCTCAGGATGCAACGGCCAATAACTAGCCATCAGAAAAAACTCTCTGCGCTATGCGCCATAGTTGGGGCCCAATCAACTTCCAAAGAGTTGGAAAGTATTGAAGTCAGTGGAATTTCCCAAGCTAGTGATTCAGTTTTACCTGGAGATCTCTTTATCGCTCTGCCTGGTGAAAAGGTTCATGGCGCGCAATTTGCCTCCGATGCCATTTCTAAGGGAGCAGTTGCAGTTCTTACTGATGCCATCGGTGCTAAAGAGATAAAAGGTGTTCCAGTTCTTGTCTCCACAAATCCTCGCAGAGCTGCTGGAATAGCAAGTGCCTGGTTTTACTCAGAACCGATGCGAGATCTCTATAGCGTTGGTGTTACAGGAACTAATGGCAAAACCACAGTAACAACGCTGCTCTATCAAATCATGACTGCAGCTGGCAGAGATAGCGGATTAATCGGAACCGTTGAAACACGCATTGGCGTTGAGAGCATTGCTAGTAAGCGCACAACCCCTGAAAGCTCTGATTTGCAGGCGCTTTCTGCAGTTATGCGTGAGCGCCATATGCGCAATTTGATTATGGAAGTTTCAAGCCATGCAATAACGCTAGAGCGCATTCGTGGAAGCCACTTTGCTGTCGTCGGATTTACCAATCTTTCGCAGGACCACTTAGATTTTCATAAAGATGTGGAAGATTACTTTGCGGCAAAGGCCAAGCTATTTACCTTTGAATATGCAGATTTAGCAGTTATCAATCTTGATGATCCTTATGGAAAGCGCCTAGCGGCACAAACAGAACTCCCTGTGGTTACTTTGTCTCGATTAGATACAAGCGCCACGTGGCACTATGCATCGATTGCCTCTGATTATGTTGGTGCGTCAGTCTCCATCCGCGGAAGCGGCGGAATTCTTATTGAAGGTAAGACTGCTTTACACGGTGGATTTAATTATGACAATCTTTTGATGGCAGTTGCCATTGCAGTTGAAAGTGGCATTGATCCCATTGATATCGCTGCAATCTTGCCATCACTCACCGGCGCTGCTGGACGATTAGAGGCTGTGCGCCTTGGACAAAACTTCACAGCACTCGTTGATTATGCCCACTCACCAGATGCTGTTAAGCGAGTATTGGAAGCTGCGGCTGAGATAAGTGATGGAAAAGTGATTGCCGTTCTTGGTTGCGGGGGAGATAGAGATAAAACAAAGCGCACTTTGATGGGCCAAGCACTCCACGAAGGCGCTGATATTGCTATCTACACCAGTGATAACCCACGTTCTGAGAAAGCTGAAGAGATTCTGGTTCAGATGGTTTTAGATATAGATGTGGTGCCACCGAGTGAAGTAATCGTTGATAGAGCCCAAGCTATTCGCGCAGCGGTCAATCTGGCCCAAGCCGGCGATGTTGTGATGGTTTTGGGTAAGGGTCACGAAAAAGGCCAAGAGATCAATGGAAAAGTTCATGAATTTGATGATCGCATTGAATTAGCTAAAGCGATTGAAGATAAGAAATGATCACTTTAACTGCAGGTGAGATTGCCCTATTAGTTGGCGGAGAGCTGTTGTGCGATAGGGACTTACTGATTTCAAAGGCACCGGTATTTGATTCACGTTTAGCAACACCTGGCTGTTTCTTTTTAGCCCTTAAAGGTGAGAACGCTGATGGGCATGAGTTTGCAGCCGATGCTTATCGAAACGGTGCAATGTTCTCTCTTACATCGCAGCGCATTGATGGTCCATGCATTGTTGTGAAAGATGTTCTGGAGGCTCTATCTATCCTGGCAGCTTTTGTTAGAAAGCGTTTAGATAAATTAGTAGTCATTGGAATCACAGGATCGCAAGGAAAGACCAGTACGAAAGATCTTTTGACTCATATGTTGGGCGCAGTGGGTCCAACAGTTGCTCCTGCTGGATCATTTAACAATGACTTAGGTCTACCCATAACTTTGCTGCAATGTGATGATCGCACCCGTTTTTGTATCCTTGAAATGGGTGCGCGACATATGGGCGATATTGCTCGCTTGTGTGAGATTGCAAAACCAAACATAGGTGTTGTTCTCACCGTTGGAACTGCTCACATTGGTGAGTTTGGATCTCGTGAAGTAATTGCACAGACAAAAGGTGAGCTCATTGCTTCACTTGATAAAGATGGAATTGCAATTCTAGGAACATATGATGAGTTCACACCCAAGATGGCCTCCCTGCATCAAGGCCAAGTAATTCTCTTTGGAGAAAAAGCAGATATTCAAGTGCGCGCAGCCGATGTTGAAATGCGCGAAGGACGACCACACTTTGATTTAGTAACACCTGCTGGAAGAGATGCCGTGGGAATGCGCGCCGTGGGAGCGCACCAGGTAGCAAATGCACTTGCAGTTGCTGCAGTGGGAACTGCGTTAGCACTGCCGTTGGAATTAATAGCTAGTTCTTTGTCTACAGCTGAAATATCGAGTAAGTGGCGCATGGAACTCCATGAAAGCGCGGATTTACTCATTATTAATGATGCCTATAACGCCAACCCAGAATCGATGAGTGCAGCTATGCGCGCACTTGTTCTCTTTGCCCAAGAACGTGGGGGTTCTGCATGGGCATTTGTTGGAAAGATGAATGAACTTGGTCAGACACAGGCACCACAGAGCGCTGCAATTGGGGCCCTTGCGGTTGAATTAGGAATTGATCATCTAGTTGAAATCAATGCTCCTGAATATGGAGAACCTGTTGGCGCAATGGTGATTCACCAACGCCCAACGATTGAGTCAGCTCTTGATTTAGTGGATTACTTCGCACCTGGTGATGTTGTTCTAGTGAAAGCATCTCGTTCGCAAGGTTTTGAAGTTCTCGCAGAATCACTAGAACGTGCCTGGAAAGAAAAGAGTGGAGTCGATTCATGAGACAGATCCTTATCGCAGGAGCCTTCGCTCTCGCCTTTGCCCTCTTTGGCACAAAAGTTCTCATTCGAATTCTTGCAGCACGTGGTTATGGTCAGATCATTCGAGACGATGGACCATCAACACATAAAACAAAGCATGGCACGCCAACAATGGGTGGCATCATTTTTATTCTTGCAGCAATCTTTGGTTATCTCATGGCTCACCTTATTTCAGGTACCCCTACAACGGCTTCGGCCCTATTAGTTATTGGCTTAGTTGTTGGTTTAGGTTTTGTTGGCTTTCTTGATGATTGGCTCAAAGTTTCACGTCAAAACTCTCGTGGACTTAAGGGCCGCTACAAACTTCTAGCCCAGGCATCACTTGCTGGTGTCTTTGGTTATGCAGGTCTGCAGTTTGCTGATCAATACAAACTCACTCCTATTTCGCAGTACCTATCAACTGTTAAAGAGACTTCAATCTACTTAGGCACTGGCCTAGTTATCGCCTTTGTAATCCTGATGGTGATGTCGGCAAGTAATGGTGTGAACTTAACTGATGGTCTAGATGGTTTAGCTACTGGTGCAACCATCATGACATTCCTAGCTTTTGTATTAATCGGTGTGTGGGAGTTTGGTCAAAGTTGCTCAATCGATGCGATCACAACAGCTAACTGTTACCAAGTTCGAGACCCACTTGACCTAGCTGTTCTAGCTGCGGCATTTGCCGGAGGTTGCACTGGTTTTCTTTGGTGGAACACAGCACCTGCCAAAATCATTATGGGAGACACTGGTTCACTAGCCCTAGGAGCAGCAATTGCAGGCTTTGCAACAACGCTTCGAGTGGAACTGCTCTTGATTCCACTCGGCGGCCTATTTGTTATTGTCACAATGTCAGTAGTGATTCAGACTCTTTACTTCAAGCTCAGTGGCGGTAAGCGTGTTTTTCGTATGGCACCGCTACATCATCACTTTGAGTTGAAAGGTTGGGCTGAGATAACTGTTGTTATTCGTTTCTGGATTATTGCTGGACTGTGCGTTGCAGGCGGTTTGGGTCTGTTCTATGCGCAGTGGGTAGCTAAGTAGTAACCATGCCACTCTCTTTTGATGGCCAGAGAATTCTTATTCTTGGCGCAGGTGTTACGGGAAATGCTGTTGCCCGATCACTTGTGAAAAGAGGTGCTGCTGTAAGCATTGCTGATGAAAACCCAGCTGCTAAATCAGAACACACAATTCTTGATGCAAAGAATGTAGTTATTAAGGACTTTGATTCAGTAGTTGTTTCACCAGGCTGGCGACAAGATCACCCATTGGTTGTTGCAGCAATAGCGGCCGGTCTAACACTTCTCAATGAAGTTGATTTGGCGTGGCAGATTAAGAGCGAGATGGCACCAGGGCAAAAGTGGCTGGCATTAACTGGCACCAATGGAAAGACCACCACGGTTGAAATGGTTGCGGCAATGCTAAAAAGCGGAGGGCTCAAGGCAACGGCCTGTGGCAATGTTGGTGAAACTGTTATTGAAGTAGTTGATCGTAGTGATGCATTTGAAGTGCTAGTTCTAGAGCTTTCCTCTTTTCAACTTCACTGGTCTAAGCAGGCTCAATTTGTGGCATGTGCAATCCTCAATATTGCCGATGACCACATTGACTGGCATGGAAGCTTTGATGCCTACGCTAAAGCCAAACTGACAATCCTTGATCGTGCAACAACTGCAGTTTTAAATGCAAGTGATGGTGAAATTGTTAAGCGCTCAAGCCATTGGCAGGGCCGCAAAGTCTTTTATAGCTTAGAGACTCCAGCACCAGGTGAGATTGGCTTGGTGGAAGAACTACTGGTTGATCGTGCATTTGTTCAAGATCCACAAGAAGCATCTATGTTTGCCGAATTAGCTGAAGTAAAACCAACAATCCCACATAATGTTTCCAATACTTTGGCCGCAGCAGCACTTGCCAGAACCGTTGGTGTTTCTCATGAAGATATTCGAAGTGCAATTAAGGCCTTTAGGCCAGGGCGCCACCGCATTGAAACGGTGCATACAGCTGATTCAATTAACTGGGTCGATGATTCAAAAGCCACAAATCCCCATGCGGCAACTGCATCACTACTTTCACATGAGTCAGTGATTTGGATTGCTGGGGGATTAGCTAAAGGTGCTGCGATGGAAGAGTTAGTAGAGCGCACTGCCAAGCGAATTAAAGCTGCCATTCTCATTGGCACCGATAGAGCTCTCATTGAAGCCGCACTTATCAAGTTCTGCCCAGATGTTCCACGTGTTCTAATCGATGGTAATTCATCACAGGAGTTGATGGAAAAAGTAGTGAGTGCGGCCCAAGGCTTTGCTCAATCAGGGGATACGGTTTTATTAGCACCGGCCTGTGCCTCTATGGATCAATTCGTTTCCTATGCCGATCGCGGTGATCGCTTTGCTGCAGCAGTGAAGAAAGTTGTGAGCAAATGAAAGTACAAAAGCGAAGCACACTTTTCTCACGACCAATTAATCTCTATTACATGTTAGTTGGCAGCACTATGGCGTTGAGCATTTTTGGTCTCATCATGGTTTTTTCTGCCTCCTCGATTTACTCTCTTGAAAACAAGGGCGCAACGTGGGCAATTCTCTTTCGCCAGTTAACCTTCTTAGTCTTGGCACTTCCTATGGCATGGGCGCTTTCGCGCTTTTCATTAGCTAGATGGAAATTCTTTGCCCGTTTTGGTGTTCTAGCTTCAGTGGGTTTGCTGGCTGTTGTGCAAGTACCTGGTGTGGGCAAAAGCGTGAATGGTAACAACAACTGGATTTCACTTGGCTTTGTCGATGTCCAGCCCAGTGAAATCGCCAAGTTCTTAATGATCTTGTGGGCGGGATCAATTTTAGCTAAACGCGAGAGCGCTGGAGATATTCAAGCCAATGTGCTCAAACTAATTGCCCCAGCATTCTTACTTTGTATCTTTTTAGTTCTACTTGGAAGAGATTTAGGAACAGCTTCAGTATTTGCCTTTGTTTTGGCAGGAATGTTGTGGGTTTCTGGAGTCCACCTCAAGCTATTTGCAGCGATTTCAGCAGTGGGATTTTTGGGTATTGCAGCTTTGATAATTTCGGCGCCATACCGCGTTGCTCGATTCTCGGTTTTTCTTAATCCATTTGCTGAAGATCAATACAAATCAGTGGGCTGGCAGCCTGCACACAGCCTTTTAGGCCTAGCTAGTGGTGGTTTATTTGGTGTGGGACTTGGAGCAAGCCGCCAAAAGTGGGGAAATCTCCCTGAAGCACATACCGACTTTATTTTCTCTGTCATCGGTGAAGAGTTAGGTCTGTTTGGAACTATCGCAACTTTGTTAATGCTTTCAACACTTTTGTTTTCTATATTTAAAATTGCATTGCGAACACAAGACCCCATGGTGCGCTATGTCTGTTCAGGAATTGGTTGCTGGATAGGTGTTCAAACTGTGCTCAACATCGGCTCTGCAGTCAGCGTTCTTCCAGTGGTGGGTGTAACTTTGCCACTACTTTCCTATGGAGGTTCAGCGTTGATTGCTACGTATATGGGAATTGCATTTGTTATTGGTGCAGCCCGTAGAGATCCAGCAATTTATAAAGAACTGGAAAAAACAGGAATACCTAAATGGCTTCGATAGTTCTTGCAGGCGGGGGCACCGCTGGCCATATTGAACCGGCATTGGCTGTGGCAAGGGTATGGAAAAGCGCGAATCCAAAAGATGAAATTAGCTTTTTAGGAACAGCACAGGGTTTAGAAAATACTTTGATACCAGCTGCAGGCTTTAGCGTTAGCAACATTCCAAAGGTGAGAATCTCACGAAAGCCTTCGCCTTCTTGGTTGAATATTCCCTTTGACTTAGTTGCATCAGTAAAGGCCTGCCATTCGCTCTTGAAAGGTGCAGATTTACTCATTGGCTTTGGTGGTTATGTCAGTGCACCTGCCTATATCGCAGCGCGCATTCTTGGTGTGCCAACGATTATTCATGAGGCTAATGCAAAGCCTGGTTGGGCAAATCGACTAGGTGCACTCTTCACTCCTTATCTAGCAGTTGCTCATGGAGTTAACGCAGGCATGTTTAGTAAAGCTTTGATTACGGGTTTACCACTTCGAAGTGATGTTGCAAATGCACTCAAAGGTGCTGGAGCTAATTGGCACAAAGCCAGAGCAGAGGCAAAGATTCGATTGGGTTTTAGTCCTGCTACGCCTTTGGTATTTGTCATGGGCGGATCACAAGGATCGGTTGCAATAAATAAAGTGATAGAGCAAAGCGTGCCGATATTTTCGACCAAAGGTATTGCCGTGATGCATTCAGTGGGTCGCGCAAATGTTTTGCCATCATCTACCGATCTCTATCGCCCAGTGGCATATGTGGACCAGATGGCTGATGCCTATTTAGCTGCTGATTTGATTATTGCGCGCAGTGGAGCAGTGACTTGTGCCGAATTTAGGGCCCTTGGCCGTTACGCTCTTTTTGTGCCACTGCCAATTGGAAACGGAGAACAGTTCCATAATGCACGTGGTTTAGTCGCAGATGGGCGAGCTGAAGTTATTGATCAAAAGGAATTCACAGCAAGCTATTTGCACACTCATATTGATGCCCTACTTGCTTCAAGTAACTCAGCACCCCTTGAGGGATCAACGCTAGATGCAGATGCAGCTCTAAAAATCGCAGCTTTAGGCCAGCATGCACTGGAGGCTCGATGAATAAGCCAACGTTGCAATCTCTGATTGGCAAGCGCGTTCACTTTATTGGCATTGGCGGCGCAGGCATGAGCGGTTTGGCACGTATTTCACTCTCTCACGGAATCACTGTCAGTGGTTCAGATGCTAAAGATTCATCAGTGGTTAAAGCTCTGCAGGCACTCGGTGCAACTATTTCAACAACCCATGCCGCTGCTAATGTGGATGGTGCTGATTTAGTTGTTTACTCAACTGCGATTTCAACTTCTAACACCGAACTTATGCGGGCCCAAGAGTTAAAACTCATGACTCTTACACGCGCTGCCGCACTTTCAATATTGATGTCTGAATCAAAGAGTATTGCTGTGGCAGGCACCCATGGCAAAACCACAACATCTTCGATGATGGCTGTTGCATTACAGGCATGTGGAGCTGATCCATCCTTTGCGATAGGCGGAACAATTACTGCTTCTGGCTCTAACGCTCACCGCGGAACAGGTGAAATCTTTGTTGCAGAAGCCGATGAATCTGATGGCTCGTTTATTGAATATCAACCTTATGCCGCAATAGTGACAAATGTTGAACATGATCACGTTGACTTCTTTGCAACTCCAGCCGATGTTGCCCAAGCCTTCAAAGATTTTGCTGCAACTATTAAGGCCGAAGGCTTCCTTACATACTGCGCAGATGATGAAGGCGCTAAGGCCTTGGCTGCAACTATTACAACGTGTGCGTTGATTTCTTATGGAATCGGTGAAGAGTGCGATTTGAGATTAGATTCCATTGAGTTAGAGGCAATGGGCTCTCGCGCCCGTGCAATTTGGCGGGGTAAAGTCGTTGGTTTCATTGAACTTCAAGTACCGGGCCATCACAACTTACTCAATGCCGCTGCAGTACTTGCAACAGGATTAAATCTTGGTTTTGCTGCCCCTGAATTACTCACGGGATTAGCAGTCTTTAGGGGCACAGGACGACGCTTTGAACTCAAGGGAACAGTGCATGGCATCCGAGTGATAGATGATTATGGACATCACCCAACAGAGATTGATGTGACATTAAAGGCTGCACGTCGCTTTGCAGGTGATGGACGATTAATCGTTATCTTCCAACCACATCGCTATTCACGGACAAAAGCCTTTTCATCCCAGTTTGCCAAAGTACTCGATATGGCAGATCGTGCAATTGTTCTTGAGGTCTACGCAGCAAGTGAAAAACCAATTGCCGGTGTTACATCCCGTTTGATTACAGATGCGATGAGCAATGGGGAGTACATACCAAATTTTATTGAGGTCACAGATTCAGTGATTGATTCAGCAGAGCCACAAGATGTGATCATCACTCTTGGCGCAGGAGATGTCAGCTCTTTGGCACCCATCATCGTTGACGGTCTGAGCCGTCGTTTCGGATAAATGAAAAACAAACGCCTCATAGCACTTGCTACCGCGATCTTTGTGGGAGCTGCCTCATATGCCTTGGGTTGGTCAACTCTTTTCACAGTCAGTTCTGTTGAAGTAACGGGCACAGATCAAAGATTGCCTCAAAGTATTAGGGTCGGAGAGAAGCTGGCACGAGTGGAACCTCGGGCAGTTGCAGCGACCTATGAAAAGTTTGCGTTTGTGCAAGATGCACAAGTGAGTAGAAATTGGATTTCAGGCAAAGTTACGATTTCGATTACATCAAGAACCCCAGTTGCCATCTTCAATAATCAAGCGATAGATGATTCAGGAAAAGCTTTTGTAGTTAAGGGCCAGCTGCCAGCAGCTTTGCCACAGATTCAGGCTGGCTCAGTTGAAATTGCCGTGGCGGCCGTGGAGTTCATGAACTCATTGCCGGAGGAGATTAGGTCGAATCTAAAGATTCTTAAGGTTCGAAGCACAGGGGCTTATGTGATGGACGTTGATGTGCAGGGCCGAAAGGTCGAAGTTCGTTGGGGATTTGCAACTGAGAATGAGTTAAAAGCAAAGGTTTATAAGGCTTTATTGGAACAACCAGAAAATGCAAAGTTAAAGTGGATGGATCTCTCTGCACCACATGCACCAATCGTTAAATAAAGTTTTTTAACGACACAATAAATAAATCATGTCGGTGTTTGATTAAGAGCCTTGCGCACTTTACGTTCGCCTTATAGAAAACGTTGAATTATAAGGCTCAAGTAGAGGTTTATGGTTCCCAAGGAGGATACAAGTGGCTTCACCGCAGAATTATTTAGCAGTCATCAAGGTTGTTGGCATTGGTGGCGGTGGAGTAAATGCAATCAATCGCATGATTGATGTTGGACTCAAAGGTGTTGAGTTCATTGCAATTAACACAGATGCACAACATTTGTTAATGAGTGATGCAGATGTGAAATTAGATATTGGTAGAAAAACAACACGTGGTCTTGGCGCAGGTATGGATCCAGATAAGGGACGCGAAGCAGCACTTGATCACGCAGATGACATTGAAGAAATTTTGCGCGGTGCAGATATGGTTTTTGTTACCGCAGGAGAAGGTGGCGGAACTGGAACTGGCGCAGCACCTGTTGTTGCAAAGATTGCAAAAGATATTGGTGCATTAACTATTGGTGTTGTAACTCGACCATTCTCATTTGAAGCAAAACTTCGTTCAGCTCAAGCAGATGTTGGTATCGAAGCACTTCGCGCAGAAGTTGATACTTTAATTGTTATTCCAAACGACCGTCTTCTTGCGATTTCAGATCGCACCATTACTTTGGCAGATGCCTTTAAGAGTGCAGACCAAGTTCTACTCTCTGGTGTTCAAGGAATTACAGAGATCATCACTCAGCCTGGATTAATCAATCTTGACTTTGCAGATGTGAAAGCAGTTATGTCAGGAGCAGGTTCTGCGTTAATGGGAATTGGTTCTGCACGGGGAGAAAATCGCGCACTACGTGCTGCTGAGTTAGCTATCTCTTCACCACTTCTTGAAGCATCCATTGATGGTGCTATGGGAGTCTTGCTCTCAGTTTCTGGTGGGTCCGATCTTGGTCTCTTTGAAGTCAATGAGGCCTGCGAGTTAGTTCAATCTGCCGTTCACCCAAATGCCAAGTTCATCTTCGGAACAACAATTGATGATGCACTAGGTGATGAAGTTCGCATCACTGTTGTTGCAGCTGGCTTTGAAGGTGGGGAACCGCGCAAGGTTGTGACTCCGGTTATTGATGCTGCGACTTTGGGCGGGGTTGCTAATCCAATTCCAAGCAATGACCCAATCTCAGTTGCTTTGGATTTAGATTCTGAATCAACTCCACGCCGCCGAGTTACTTTTGAAGAACTCGTTGCCGAGGATGAGATCGACGTTCCAGACTTCATGAAGTAAGGGCAATTGCCTAGCGTTTTTACTACTAGGCGCAATGGCGCAAGCCTTGCGCCCTATGAGTCATTGAACTTAGCTCAACACGTGGGTGATAGCGCCGAAACTGTTGCACGCAATCGCGAACTTCTATCAGAAATAACTGGACCTATTCAGTTTATGAATCAAGTTCATGGTGATGAAGTTGTTGAAGTAAAGAGTATTGGTGATGACCCAACCTGTGATGCGTTGATTACACGCGCACCAGGAATTGCCTTAGCGGTGATGGTTGCTGACTGCATTCCGCTTTTGCTCTCATCATCAACTGTTATTGGCGCAGTCCACGTTGGCAGGCGTGGGCTCATGAATTCAGTGGCGGTTAAAGCTGTCGATGCGATGCGAATACTAGGTGCAGATCAAATCCATGCCCAGTTAGGTCCATCTATTTGCGGGCGGTGTTATGAAGTTCCACAAGAGTTAGCCGATGAAGTAGTTGCTAAGCATCCAGCGGCGTCATCTCTGACTAACAACTTAACGCCGGCGTTGGATTTACCGAGAGCTTTGATTGCAGTTTTAGTAGCAATCGGTGTTACCTATGAAGCTTCAACAATCTGTACTTTGGAAAATGATGAGTATTTCTCCTATCGCCGCCATAACATCACGGGAAGAAATGCAGGTGTGGTGTGGCTATAGATCGCAGAAGTGAGATTGCAGGCAACTTAGAGGCAGTTCGTGAGCAGATATCAAAGGCTGCCGAAAGCGCTGGCAGGTCAGTCGATGAGATAACACTTATTGCAGTGACTAAGACTTTTCCAGCAAGTGATGTTGAGATTTTGAAGGACCTAGGTGTGAGTGATTTTGGTGAAAATAGAGATTCAGATGCAGCGCCAAAGGCGGTTGCAATCTCGGGAACGTGGCATTTTCAAGGTCAAATACAGAGTAATAAGTTGAAATCAATTACCTCCTGGGCCAATGTGATTCATTCTTTAGATGAGATTCGACATTTTGAAGTGATTGAGAAAAGCGCTGCGCATCCTCTCGATATTTTCTGTCAGGTTTCACTGGATGGTTCAGAGGGGCGCGGGGGAGTAAGTGAGCAAAAGCTCTATGAACTGGCCAAGGAGATTGAGAAATCGCCCACCCACAGACTTCAAGGTCTGATGGCCGTTGCTCCTTTAGGTGTTGATCCCACAGTTGCATTTTCAAAATTATCAGCGATACATAAGGCTTTTATGGCCGATTTTCCAAAGGCAAATAAATTATCTGCTGGCATGAGTGGGGACTTTAAAGAGGCCATTGCCTATGGTGCGACACATATTCGGATAGGTAGCCAAATCCTGGGTTCGCGCTAGGGCTACAGGTACCGTTTACCTATGGCTAATGCACTCAAGCGCGTCGCGAACTACTTAGGTTTGATGGACGACCCAGAATTCGATACACCAATTGCAACTTCAACTGCTCCAGCAACGACATCAAGTGATGTGCGAATCAAACCGCGCTCACCACGTCCGGTCTCTTCAGTTGTGACAACCTCTTCTGTAGAAGTTGCACCGCAATTAGATTTACCAGTCCTAGATCGCATCGTCACATTGCACCCACGTTTTTATAACGAGGCCCGCACAATCGGTGAGCACTTTCGTTTAGGCAATCCAGTCATCATTAATTTGACAGACATGGATGAGTCAGAGCACAAGCGCTTAGTTGACTTTGCAAGTGGACTTGCATTTGGTTTGCACGGAACAATTGAGCGAGTGACAAAGAAGGTTTTTCTTTTGTCTCCAGCTAATGTTTCAATCGATGTTGAAGACAAGTCAGCTGCAGCGCAAGCAAGCTTCTTTAATCAGAGCTGATCTCAGTGAGCATCGGAGCGTTACTTGCTAACGTCCTGCAGTTATTTCTCTTTGCTTTACTAGCTCGTTTAATCCTGGATTATGTCCGTATGTTTGCACGCAACTGGCGACCTAAAGGTATTGGTCTGCTGCTAGTGGAACTTGTTTATAGCATCACAGATAAGCCAATGGCATTTGTTGGACGCTACATCCCACCACTTCGCCTGGGAGCAGTCAGCCTAGATTTATCTTTTATTGTTCTCTTCTTCGGAGTGCAATTACTTATGGGGTTAGTTCGCTCGCTTTAGTAAGTGATACTGCAATACCAAGTTCATTATCTTCAACTGTAAGTGTTGAGTCTTGAACCATAGATAGTGCTAGTACTTCATCCTTAATATGAGCTTCATCGCTGGCAATGGCTGCAATAATTTGGGCAGTTGCATTGAATTTCACATTGATGCGATCTGAGATTTCAAAGCCATCACTCTTTCTACGCTCTTGAATAAAGCGAATCACTTCGCGCACATGCCCAGCAGCAATAAGTGCTGGGGTGAGCTCTAGATCAAGTGCCACGCTTTCACCCTCATGAGAGGCCACCATCCAGCCAGATTTTGGAACTTCTGTAATAACCAGATCTTCCAGAGCGATTTCCCAACTACCTAGCTGGGTTGTGCCAGAGGAACGCAAAGTTTTCACAAGGGCAGTTGCATCACTGGCCGCTATTGCCTTAGCAATTTCTTGGACTGCGCCACCAAATTTTGCACCTAGTGATTTGAAGTTAGCTTTAATAGAGATATCTACTAAATCTCCATCAGCGCTAGCGATGTCTTGGAGATCAATAACGTTGAGCTCATCTGCAATTTGTTCACGCATTTGTTCAGGCAAAGATGCCCAACCACTTGCTGCAATCAGGGCACGGCCCAAAGGTTGGCGAATCTTGATGCCAGATTCGGCGCGAGATGAACGACCCAGTTCAACGATGCGACGAGTGAGTGCAACTTGCTTTCCAAGTTCGCGATCAATGACTGCTGCATCTGCAACTGGGAAGTTAGAAAGGTGAACTGAAGCAACTGCAGAAGAATCGGCAGGGATAACCAACTCTTGCCAGACTTGTTCTGTGATGAAGGGAACCATAGGAGAGAGAAGTTGAGTCAGAGTCACTAAGCACTCGTGAAGAGTGGAAAGAGCGCTGACATCTCCATCCCAGAACCTGCGTCGTGAACGGCGCACATACCAGTTTGAAAGATCATCAATAAATCTTGCCAATGCGCGTCCTGCAACTTGAGAATCAAAATCACTGAGTGCGACATCTACTTCCTCAATCAAGAGATTGAGTTCAGAGATTATCCAGCGATCCATGAGTGGTCGATCTGCAATCTTTGTGCCCTGACTTAAATCAAAGTTAGAAGCATTGGCATAGAGGGCGTGGAAAGACACAGTGTTCCAATAAGTAAGGAGAGTCTTTCGAACAACTTCATTTATTGCATCGTGGCCAACACGACGCGCAGCCCAAGGTGAGCCTGCAGCCAACATGTACCAGCGAACGGCATCTGCGCCATGTTGATCCATAAGGGCCATAGGCTCTAGGACGTTACCCACGTGCTTACTCATCTTGCGACCATCTTTATCCAAGATGTGTCCTAAGCAGAGCACTGTCTTATAAGAGGATTTATCAAAGACCAAAGTGCCAATAGTCATGAGTGTGTAGAACCAGCCACGTGTTTGATCGATAGCTTCACAAATAAAGTCAGCAGGATAAGACTCTTTAAACTTTTCAACAGAGCCTTCCTTGTGCGGATATCCCCATTGGGCAAATGGCATGGCTCCAGAGTCATACCAGCAATCGATAACTTCTGGAACACGCACCATTGTGGAATCACAATCAGCACAAGCAAAAGTGATGTCATCAACAAATGGGCGGTGAGGATCAAGATTTGAGAGCTCTTGGCCTGCAAGTGCGCCTAATTCAGCGAGTGAATCAACACAGATCTCATGCTTGTTTTCACAGCGCCAAATAGGAAGGGGAGTACCCCAATAACGATTACGTGAAAGTGCCCAGTCAATGTTGTTGTTGAGCCAATCGCCATAGCGCCCCTCTTTAATTGTCTCTGGGTGCCAATCTGTTGCTGCGTTTTCACGAAGAAGAGCATCTTTAATTGAAGTGGTGCGGATATACCAGGAAGGTTGTGCGTAATACATCAAAGGTGTGTGACAGCGCCAGCAGTGCGGATAGGTATGCTCGTATGGTTGGTGCTTATAGAGAACACCACGGGCCTTTAATTCTTTAACTAATAACTTGTCAGCCTCTTTAAAGAAGATTCCGCCAACAACGTCTACTTCCTTTAAGAAGTGTCCATCAGGTGCGATGGGATTAACAACCGGCAATCCATATGCACGGCAGACCGCTAAGTCATCGGCACCAAATGCTGGAGATTGGTGAACGAGTCCAGTTCCATCTTCAGTTGTCACATATGGTGCAAGAACTACGTAATGCGCATCAGGAATCTCTACAAAATCAAAGGGGCGCTTATACGTTGTGCGCTCTAGCTCTTTTCCAAGCATTTTTTTGAGAATCTTCTTCTCGCCCTTAACGCTCTCCAGTAGGGCCTCGGCAACGACTAGAACTTCACTGGCTTCATCGACAGTAACTTCAACAGCGACATAATCCACTTCTGGATGAACTGCGATTGCAGTGTTTGAAACTAAGGTCCATGGCGTCGTGGTCCACACTAGGAAACTGGCGTTGAGTGCAACCAAATCACCGGAAGTAATGGGAAAGCGAACATAGACCGAAGGATCTGTGACAGTTTCATAGCCCTGGGCTAATTCATGATCAGAGAGTCCAGTTCCACAGCGCGGGCAATATGGTGCAACGCGATGATCTTGAACGAGTAATCCCTTTTTCCAGATCTCTTTGAGAGACCACCACACACTCTCCACATATTCAGGAGACATAGTCCAATACGCCTCATCGAAATCAACCCAGAAGCCCATGCGATGAGTCATGTCTGCAAATGCACCAACATGGCGTTGGACTGACTCACGGCACTTGTCATTAAAAGCTGCGATTCCATATTTTTCGATATCGCCTTTACCTGCAAAGCCCAACTCTTTTTCAACAGCGATTTCAACGGGCAAACCATGGCAATCCCAACCAGCTTTGCGGATTACATGTTTTCCCTTCATTGTGTGAAAACGGGGGAATACATCTTTAAATACACGCGCTTCAATATGGTGAGCGCCAGGCATTCCATTTGCAGTTGGCGGCCCTTCATAAAACATCCATGCAGGTGCACCTTCACGGGCCGCAAGTGTTTTTTCAAAAATCTCGTTATCGCGCCAGAACTTTAAAATCTCGTGCTCGACGGCAGGCAGATCAACTGCTGCTGGAATTGCGCGAAACGACATAAAAAATCCTCCACGAGTAGGAAAGAACTCTGGAGGGACGTGACCTGCTGGCGCAGATCTCGCGGTACCACCCGCCTTGCGTGAAATTCACGCCACTTCACTTTTCTATCCGCGGCTAGTTCTAGATGGTTTGCACCATTTCTTCTAGCAAGCTCGTGAGGTGATGGCCCCGTCAATGCTCATTTGCGGTAGTGGCTCAATACTATCGTCTAGTTAAGCCAAAAAATGCCCGTGGCTAATTGGTAACAGCCCCTGAAGAGCATTAAGGTTCGCGACATGCCTAAGAAGCCGGTCAAGAAAGCAGCAGCCAAGAAGGCTCCTGCGAAGAAGGCTGCCGTAAAGAAGAAGGTAGCTAAAAAGGCTCCAGCGAAAAAAGCACCAGCCAAGAAAGCTGTGGCTAAGAAAGCCGTAGCTAAAAAGGCACCTGCTAAGAAAGCACCGGCTAAAAAAGCAGCGGTAAAGAGCATTCCAGTGAAAAAGGCACCAGGTAAGCCATTTCCATCAAAGACAACTCTGACTGTTGATGAAAAATCCCAAACAGTTTCAGTCTCAACAATTTCTGCGCCAGTTGCTGCCCCTGTAGTAGAAGAGCGCCGATTGGTAATGCCACCACCACCGCGTCCAACTAAGAGCGGTAAAAAGGTTGCACCGCTGAAGCCAATAAAAGTTGCTCCAACACCAATTGTTGTCAGTGAGAGTGAATCACCATGGACTGCAGCTGAATTAAAAAGTATTCGGGCTGAGATTTCTAAAGAGTTAGCACGTCTTCGCGTTGAACTGGAAAAAGTTGAAGTGGAGATGGATTCACTTATTCAAGAATCTGGTGAAGGCGCTGGAGATGACCAAGCTGATGCAGGTACTAAGACTTTTGAACGTGAACATGAAATGTCACTAGTGATTAATGCTCGTGACATGGTTTTGCAAACAGAGCGTGCCTTAGATCGAATTGACTCTAAGACCTATGGAAACTGCGAAGAATGTGGAAGTGCAATTGGAAAGGCCCGTTTACAAGTATTTCCCCGGGCCACTTTGTGCATGATCTGCAAGCAGAAGGAAGAACGGCGCTAGCAGTGCGCGTGTGGCGCACACTCTTAGGTGTTGCCTTGCTTATCTGGCTTGCGGATTTAGCAACCAAAATTTGGGCAGTAGATTATTTGTCTAACCGAGGTCCAGTAAAAGTCATTGGCTCATTTTTCCAACTCACCTTCGTTAGAAACTCTGGAGCTGCCTTTTCTTTTGCTGCAGGTGCAACTTTATTTCTATCTCTCTTTGGAATTGCCGCGTTAATCGCAATTGCTTATTACGCACCTGCATTGACCTCAAAGGGTTGGGGAGTTGTTTTAGGCCTAGTAATGGGTGGAGTTTTAGGAAATCTGACTGATCGCATATTCAGAGAGCCAGGATTGCTTCGTGGCCATGTAATTGATTGGTTACAACTGCCTAATTGGCCTATATTCAATATTGCAGATACCGCAATCGTGGTTGCTGCCTTTATTTCTGTTGTTTTAACTGCGCGAAACATTCCACCTATTAAAAAAGAAGAGTTGATATGAGTAATCGAGAACAGCGCACCCTGTCAGTGCCAGAAGGCGTTGCTGGTGAGCGAATCGATAGTGCTCTCACCCGTGTGCTGGGCCTTTCGCGCACAGCAGTAGTTAAGTTGCTCGAAGATGGCGACATCACCACCTCTGGAAAAGCCATGGCTAAATCAGATCGCGTGAGCGCCAATCAAGTTATTGATGTTTTGATGCCAGCTCCAATTAATCAAGATCCAATTCCACTCACACCGCTAGAGGGCCTTTCAATTGTTTATGACGATGATGCAATTGTAGTAATTGATAAGCCGGTGGGATGTGCTGCCCATCCAAGTCCGGGATGGACGGGTCCAACTGTTGTTGGTGCATTAATGGCAGCCGGTTATTCAATTTCAACAAGTGGGGCTGCAGAGCGACAAGGCATTGTCCATCGCCTAGATGTTGGCACTAGCGGATTAATGATTGTTGCTAAAAGTGATCGGGCATTTACTGTCTTAAAAGATGCCTTTAGAAATCGCACTGTGGACAAGATTTATCATGCGCTGATTCAAGGTCATATGGATCCAACCACTGGAACCATTGATGCACCCATTGATCGTCATCCAAAAGAGGATCATCGTTTCGCAGTAGTGGCAACAGGAAAAGACTCCATTACGCATTATGAAGTTATTGAGTTTTATCGAGGCGTTTCATTAGCCAAAGTTGAATTAGAGACCGGTCGTACACACCAAATCCGTGTCCACTTCTCTGCACTCAACCATCCACTTGTTGGCGACACAACATATGGCGCAGATCCCGTATTGGCTAAATCTCTAGAGATGAGACGACCTTGGCTACATGCCAAGGAGCTCATGTTTGACCACCCTATTACTGGTGAACACCTGAGTTTTGAAGCTCCATACCCAGCCGATCTCACACGCTCACTAGCGTTGCTATCTGATGCAGTTCTGCCTTAAGTAATAATCTACGACCACCATGACTTCTGAGAATTTCGTACATCTGCACGTCCATACCGAGTATTCAATGCTCGATGGCGCAGCGCGCGTTCCCGATTTAATGCAAGAAGTTGCCAGACAAGGCATGCCAGCAATTGCAATGACAGATCATGGAAATGTTTTTGGTGCTTATGAGTTTTATAAACAGGCTAAAAAAGCTGGCGTTAAACCAATCATTGGAATTGAAGCCTACGTTGCCCCTGAATCTCGCTTTGATAAAAAGAGAGTGCAGTGGGCAAGTGGTGGTGAAGATGATGTTTCCGGTGGCGGTGCTTATACGCACATGACTATTTTGGCTGAGAATAATGTTGGTCTAGGAAATCTCTTTCGCCTATCTTCTCTTGCATCTCTTGAGGGCTATTACTACAAGCCCCGCATGGATAGAGAACTTCTAGCTCAATATTCCAAAGGCTTAATTGCAACAACGGGTTGCCCAGGTGGAGAGATTCAAACTCGTTTGAGAATGGGTGCATATAAAGAGGCAATAAAGGCTGCAAGTGATTATCGAGATATTTTTGGTGAAGGCAATTTCTTTTTAGAGGTAATGGATCATGGAATTGATATTGAAAGCCGCGTCAAAGCTGACTTGCTCAAGCTTGGAAAAGAGTTAGGCCTTCCACTTCTTGCAACCAATGATCTGCACTACACATTACAAGCAGACTCTGGTGCACATGAGGCTCTGCTCTGTGTTCAATCTGGTTCTACATTGGCAGATCCCAAGCGATTTAAATTCGACAATGACTCTTTCTATGTTAAAACTCCGGCGCAGATGCGAGAGCTCTTTAAAGACATTCCAGAGAGTTGCGATAACACATTACTTGTTGCCGAGCGCTGTGATGTGACTATGCGAGAAAATGAAAATCTCCTTCCGCAATTTAGTGTTCCAGCTGGAGAGACTGAAGATTCATGGCTTAAAAAGGAAGCCGTGCGCGGCATGAAGGAGCGTTTGGGGGACAAGCTCACTCCTGCACATGAGTCTCGTCTTGATTATGAACTTGGCGTGATGGAGAAGATGGGTTTTCCTGGTTACTTCCTTGTTGTTGCCGACTTAGTTGGGCATGCTAAGAAAGTTGGTATTCGAGTTGGACCAGGTCGAGGATCGGCTCCAGGTTCACTGGTTGCTTATTCACTTGGCATCACTGGTTTAGATCCACTAGAACACGGACTTTTGTTCGAGCGCTTTCTTAATCCAGAACGTATCTCAATGCCTGATATCGACTTGGACTTTGATGAGCGTCGTCGTAGCGAAATGATTCGGTATGCAACAAATAAATATGGTGAAGACCGGGTTGCTCAGATCATTACTTACGGAACCATTAAATCCAAGCAAGCGATTAAGGACTCAACACGCGTTCTAGGTTATCCATACGTCATTGGTGAGAAGTTAACGAAGGCTTTGCCGCCATCTGTGATGGGTAAAGATATTTCTCTTAGTGGAATCTTTGATTCTAAAGATGATCGCTACGGTGAAGCGGGGGAGTTCCGCTCACTGTATGAATCAGATCCAGATTCAAAGCGCGTAGTTGATACAGCCCGTGGTCTTGAAGGATTAAAGCGCCAGTGGGGTGTTCACGCAGCTGGAGTTATTCTCTCGCGCGAACCATTACTCGATGTCATTCCTATCCATCGCCGCGAAGCAGATGGCGCAATCATTACTCAGTTTGATATGGGTGCATGTGAATCTATTGGCTTACTTAAGATGGACTTCTTGGGCCTTCGAAACCTCTCTGTTTTAGATGATGCGCTACTTAACATTAAAGAGAACCAAAACATTGATGTGGTGTTAGAGGATTTAAAGCTCGATGATAAAAAGACATATGAACTGCTCTCACGCGGTGACACTCTGGGTGTGTTCCAGCTCGATGGTGGACCAATGCGTGCATTACTTAAATCCATGTCACCGGATTCTTTTGAAGATATTTCGGCTGTTATCGCTCTCTATCGTCCAGGACCTATGGGTGAGAATGCACATAACAACTACGCCGATCGCAAAAACAAGCGAAAGCCTGTTGAGCCTATTCACCAAGAGCTATCAGAACCTCTGCACGAGATTCTTGGTGACACATACGGCCTAATTGTTTATCAGGAACAAGTTATGGCCATTGCACAAAAGGTTGCCGGGTTCTCACTTGGGCGCGCGGATCTTTTGCGTAAGGCGATGGGTAAGAAGAACAAAGATATTTTGGATAAGGAATATATTCCTTTTGAAGCGGGTATGAAGGCCAATGGTTTCTCAACTGCTGCTATCAAGCGCTTGTGGGACGTTCTTATTCCATTCTCTGATTACGCATTTAACCGAGCACACTCAGCCGGTTATGGTGTTGTCTCATATTGGACGGCTTACCTAAAGACTAACTACCCAACTGAATACATGGCTGCGCTGTTGACTAGCGTTCGAGATGATAAAGATAAATCTGCCTTGTATTTAAGTGAGTGCCGCCGTATGGGAATTAATGTGTTGCCACCTGATGTCAATGAATCTAATGGTGAATACACCCCACGCGGAAAAGATATTCGCTTTGGTCTTGCAGCTATTAGAAATGTAGGCGAAGGTGTTGTTGCATCCATTAAAGCGGCGCGTGAGAGTAAAGGTCGATTCACATCCTTTGGTGATTTCTTAGCAAAAGTTGATGCGCAGGTGTGTAACAAGAAGACAATTGAGTCCTTGATTAAGGCGGGAGCATTTGGCTCTCTAGGGTCAACTCGTAAGGGTTTGATTGCTGTTCACTTGGAGGCAATTGATTCTGTTATTGAGAGTAAGCGTGCTGAGGCCATTGGACAATTTGATTTATTTGGTGGGGAAGCAATTACTGAGGTTTCAGGTTTGGACATTGAGATCCCAACTGGTGAGTGGGATAAGGCAATGCTGCTTAGCTATGAGCGCGAGATGCTGGGTCTCTATGTTTCCGATCATCCACTTTTAGGTGTTGAACATGTACTTCGCGCAAATACAGATATGTCTATCAGCGAATTAGTTGACGAGGGCGCGCAACATGAATCAGTTGTCACTATCGGCGGCTTAATCACTAGCGTTACTCGCAAGGTTTCAAGGCAAGGTGCTTCATGGGCCGTAGTAACAATTGAAGATCTTGAAGGATCTTTGGAAGTTCTCTTCTTCTCAAACACGTACAACCAGTATTCAATGTCACTGACTGAAGATCGAATTGTGACTGTTCGTGGTCGCGTTGATCGTCGTGAAGAGAATCTTCGCTTTACAGCCCTTGAAATGTCTATGCCAGATATCTCAGCAGGTCCTACAGGTCCTCTTGTCATTTCAATTCCAATGTCTCAGTGCACGCCACCAGTTGTTGATCGCATTAAGGAAATTTTGCGTTCACATCCAGGTAAGCGAGAAGTGCATCTGTCATTGAGTGAAAATGGAAGCAGCACCGTAATGAAGATTGATGCATCGGTCACAGCTTCTCCATCACTGAGCGCAGATCTCAAATCTATTCTTGGGCCTAACTGCCTGGTTTAAATTCAAGTCCGCCGTGTTGGGCTCAGCCGTTACAATTAGCATGTGATTCGCACCGTTGATCTTCGTGGCAAAGCCCTTACTAAGGCTGGATATAACGCCGAACTTCCGCGTGCAGCCTTAGATGTTGCCCAAGCTATGGCTCTGGTTGAGCCAATTCTTCACCGAGTTAAAACTGGTGGAGAAAGCGAACTCATTAAATTGGCGCAAGAATTCGATGGCGTAACTCCTGCTTCTATTCGTGTTCCACAGCAGGCTTTGGATTCGGCTTTAGCGTCATTAGATCCTGCAATTCGGGCAGCGTTAGAGCTTTCAATTGAGCGAGTGAGAAAAGTTCATAATGATCAGGTAAGAGCTGATAAGACCACGAACGTTGTTGACGGTGGCACTGTTACTGAAAAGTGGATCCCCGTTGATCGTGTGGGTCTCTATGTTCCAGGTGGACGAGCGGTATATCCAAGTAGCGTTGTCATGAATGTGGTACCTGCACAAATTGCAAAGGTTTCATCGATAGCTGTTGCTTCACCACCACAAAAGGAGTTCGCAGGTCTGCCTCACCCAACTATTTTGGCAACGTGTGCACTACTTGGTGTAACTGAAGTCTTTGCTGTTGGGGGAGCCCAGGCGATTGCGATGTTTGCTTATGGTGTTGCGGGATTGTGTGAAAAGAGTGATTTAGTTACAGGTCCAGGCAATATCTATGTAGCTGCTGCTAAACGCGCACTACGTGGTGTGATTGGAATTGATTCAGAAGCTGGTCCAACTGAAATTGCAATCCTGGCTGACTCTTCTGCTCGAGCAAGCGATGTTGCAGCAGATCTAATTAGCCAAGCTGAGCACGATGTAATCGCTGCAGCAATTTTGGTTACCGACTCAATTGATTTAGCCAACAACGTTGAGGTCGAACTTAAGATTCAAATTGGTAAGACTAAACACAAGGAACGAATCACAGCAGCCCTTTCAGGCGTTCAGTCAGCAATTGTTTTAGTTGATGACATGAAGCAGGGAATTGACGTTGTTAATGCTTATGCTGCAGAACACTTAGAAATTCAGACAAAGAATTCGCGCGAAGATGCTGCACAGATTAGAAACGCGGGAGCAGTCTTTATTGGACGCTTCTCACCAGTCTCACTTGGAGATTACTCGGCAGGCTCTAATCACGTGCTGCCTACGAGCGGATGTGCTTGTCACTCAAGTGGATTATCTGTTCAGACATTTCTGCGTGGACTTCATTTCATTGAATATGGCGAAAAAGCATTCACTGATTTAGTACCAACGGTTGTGACGCTAGCTAATTCAGAAGACTTACCCGCACATGGGCAAGCAATGACAATTAGATTGGAAAATTCGTAAATGAATTGGCCAACTTGGTTGCCTCTGCGCAAGGACTTAACTCCACTTACTCCTTATGGCGCACCGCAGGTTCCTGCGCAAGCCTCACTGAACACTAATGAGAATCCCTATTCACCTTCACCTGCTCTGCAGAAAGCGATCGCTGATGCTGTGATGGTTGCGGCAGCGAATTTAAATCGCTATCCCGATCGTGATGCCAATGAACTACGAACTAAGTTGGCTGGATACATCAATTCGACATCAAAGGTAAATCTCACGTTAGATAACATTTGGGCAGCTAATGGCAGTAATGAGATTATTCAATCTATTTTTCTGGCTTTCGGTCAGGGGAATGCACTTGGGTTCACGCCCTCTTATTCAATGCACCCTCTCATTGCCAAGGTGTGTGGAACAAATTGGGTGGATGGAAAGCGAAATCCAGATTTCTCACTCAACGTCGAACTTGCTATTGAGCAAATTGTGCACGTTAAGCCAGCATTAACTTTTATTACAACACCTAATAATCCAACAGGTGGATCTGTTTCAATCTCACAAATTAAGTCACTTGCTGATGCTGTGGCAAAGGTCAATGGTCTACTGATTGTGGATGAGGCATACGCTGAATTTTCAACTGAAGATTCTGCAGTAACACTCATAGCTAAGAATCCTCATGTTGTTGTTATACGGACAATGAGTAAAGCGTTTGCATTTGCAGGAGCACGAGTGGGATACATGCTCTGTGATAGTTCGGTAAAAGATGCCATGATGCTTGTGAGATTGCCGTATCACTTAAGTGCATTGACTCAAGCTGCGGCATCAGTTGCCATAGATTTCAAAGACGAACTACTGGGATATGTCTCTGAGTTGATACGTGCTCGGGAGGCAATGACTGCGCAATTACACGCACTCGGGCTCAAGGTTGTCCCGAGCAGCGCCAACTTCATCTTGTTTACAGGATTTAACGCCCAAGCCCCTAAACTTTGGAGTGAACTACTCGGTAAAGGCGTCCTAATTCGAGATGTCGGACTACCAGGGTATTTGCGAGTAACTGTCGGCAATGAAGCCGAAAACACATTATTTATTA
>JBIIJO010000035.1:0-8774 GCA_044233685.1 Candidatus Planktophila sp. | reverse complement strand
GTGCCACAAGATGGCACTAAGGATGGATCTCGTTGCGTGAACGCCGTGAGAAAAATCCTTGCAGAGCTGCAATTCCCTGTTCTTTCATCCCTTGGCTTTGTTGAAGGCGATATCGATGAACTAGCTGAAATCGCACTTAAAGACTTCTTTATTACACAAGCTCCAAAGCCATGGAGCAAGCAAGAGGTAGTCGATGCCTTTATGTCTGCGCTAAAGCTTGAAAGCCGTGTTGCATAGATAGTGGAAGAAGTTCTCAATAACTCTTCAGTTATCCGTGTAACTGCCCTGCTCAAAGAACTGGGTTGTTCTGGTGAAGTAACTATTCTTTCTGACTCTGCTCGCACAGCACTTGATGCTGCCAATGCTCTAGGCATTGAAGTGGGACAGGTTGCATCCTCCATTGTTTTTAAACTCCCCAGCGGCAATCCACTGCTAGTTATTACAAGTGGGCGTCATCGTGTGGACACAGAACTAGTGGCTAAGAACTTAGGTGTTGAAAAGCTTCACCGCGCAGATGCGGACTTTGTGAAAAACGCCTCGGGCTTTTCCATCGGTGGCGTCTCCCCTGTTGGTTGGGTGAACAAGCCAGAAATTATTTTGATTGATCAGGCTCTCAATGATTACGACGTTGCTTGGGCAGCAGCCGGTCATCCGCACTCTGTTTATCCAACTTCTTTTGAAGAGTTAGCACGAGTAACCGGTGCCACACCGATGGTTGTTGGCGACTGACCTATGAACACTTTAGGAATGATTGCACTAGTTATTGATGAATACGACGCAGCCATTTCTCACTACGTTAATGATCTTGGTTTCACCCTTATTGAAGACACAGTCATGTCGCCTGAAAAGCGTTGGGTAGTAGTTGCACCTAGCTCACAAGGTGCTCGAATACTGCTGGCAAAGGCTGCTAACGAGGCGCAGGTGGCAGCAATAGGTAATTCAACTGGTGGTCGCGTGGGGTTCTTTATGTATACAACCAACTTTAATGAAACTTACGAGGGCTATAAATCTAAAGGTATTGAGTTCATTGAAACTCCCCGCCAAGAGGCCTATGGTCAAGTGGTGGTATTCAAGGACAAATATGGAAATAAGTGGGATTTAATTGAACAGATATAGCGATGCCTCTAAGGCAAGAATCTTTGAGTGGCTAGGTGTTGCAACTGCAATTGTTTATTCACTTCTAGTTGCAGCCAACATCGGAGCTGAATTCATTGGTTTCACATTACTTCTCACATCCTCTGCCCTGATTGGTATCTGGGCATACCTAGGAAAGCACAAAGGGATTCTCTTCCTGCAGTTCTTCTATGCAGCTGCAGGTATTATTGGAATGATCCGCTGGTTTTAAATGATCGTTGCCTACTTCTGGACAATTACTCCTAGCCGAATTCCATTTGCTCTTGTTGCAATGGGTATAGATCGAATTTTTCTTCGTGCATCCAAAAACGTTGGCTTCTTTAAATCACTTGGCACAGGCAAAGGCGAGACTTTCACACCTGCAGATGCCAATGCACTGCGCTGGGGTTTGATTGCTCAAGTCCATGACATTGACACCTTTGATCAATCTTTCGTTGTAAAGCAGTGGCGCAAAAATAGTGTGAGTGAATTTCGCGCCGTTCTTGAACCAATCTCATCTCACGGTCAATGGGCAAAGCAGGAACCATTCATTGCAACGGCAAAAGACTGGACTGGCCCAGTTGCTGCAATTACTCGAGCACGCATTAAGTGGCACCAGAACTTTCGCTTTTGGAGCTCTGTGCCACCTGTGACAATGTCATTGAAATCAGCTCCTGGCTTGATCGCGGCCATTGGAATTGGTGAAGCCCCTATTGGTTTGCAGGGCACTTTCTCTTTATGGGAGTCAGGGGATGCAATAAAGAACTTTGCCTATAAGGGTGCAGCCCACCAAAAGGCGATTGCAGACACGTCTACCTATAAATGGTATTCAGAAGAGCTCTTTGCACGCTTTGCAGTCAGAGATATTCGCGGTTCGATTAATAGTTAGTAAGGCTTTTAGGGCAGACTTAAGCCATGTCGATCCGTCATTACACACCAAGACGGCGCCGCCATGGCCAACTATCACCTCGCGCCAATGGCATTTTGAACTCGGTTTTTGGCATCGCAATTGTGCTCCAAGTCCTCTATCCATTAGTTAATGGTGAGGTTTTGCGTTTGCTCACAATCAATGTTGTCTATTGGGGTGCGGGTGCAATGTTGCTTCATGCACTTCTTGCTTATGGTGCTCGTTATGCCATTACTTATTTCTTCTTTACCTTCATCTTCGCCCTCATTATCGAACACGTTGGTGTCTTAACCCAGTGGCCTTTTGGAAACTATTCATACTCTGGCAATTTAGGGCTAAAGATTTTTGAAGTACCACTTGTTGTGCCATTTGCTTGGATTATGATGGCGCACCCAGTGCTAACTGCAGCCCGCCGCATCGCTGGTAATTGGGTATTTCTCTATGGCGGAGTTGCCCTTGCTGCGTGGGACTTATTTTTAGATCCATTGATGGTGGCACAGGGTAATTGGACCTGGGTTGTTACTGGTGCACATGTTCCTTTCCAACCTGAGATTCCTTTATCAAATACTTTTGGTTGGTTACTCAGTGGAATGTTCTTAATCGGCGTTCTGCATGTTATTACCCCGCGCGAAAAGCGAAAAGGTGGCGCCACATTCCGCACCACCGACATATTCCTTTTATGGACATTGTTCTCAGGAATTGTCGGCAATCTGTTCTTCTTTAGCCGTCCAGGTGTTGCCTTCTTCGCCGGTGGCATCTTTGGCATCGTCCTTGCCCCGTATTTCTTTAACCGCTGGTTAGGACGCCCTTAGAGTCCATGGATTACCTCTTAACAATTCCTTCCAGTTTTATTCTCCTCATCTCCTTGATCAACTTCTTCACTATTCGTAACCCAAAGAAGAGCGCTCAAATTAATGAATCAATCTCAGTAGTTGTTCCCCTGCGCAATGAGGCTTCAAATGTTGCAGAACTTATTGACTCACTTCGCGCTCAAAAGACCCTGGCTCAAGTTGAGTTTTTACTTCTAGATGATAATTCTGAGGATGCGACTCTTGCTCTCTTGCGCCAACACACATCTGGTCTGACTAACTTTCACGTATTAACTGGATCCACGCTGCCACAGGGCTGGATTGGTAAAACCTGGGCGTTGCAACAACTCTTTGAGAGAGCTAGCGGTGAATTCATCGTTTCCGTTGATGCTGATGTGCGATTAGTTCCTGATGCAATAAACCGTGCAGTTACATTGCTTAAGAACACACAGTTAGATTTTCTTTCCCCTTATCCAAAGCAGTTGGCACATTCTTGGTCTGAAAGACTCATTCAGCCACTGCTTCAATGGTCGTGGATGTCCACAGTTATCTTGCGAATTGCTGAAAAGAGCTCTATCTCTTCGATGGTTGTGGCCAACGGTCAGTTCTTCGTTGTTAGACGAGCAGCTCTTGCTCAAATAAGTGGTTATGAGAGCGTTCGCAACAAAGTACTAGATGATGTGGAATTAGCAAGGGCTCTTGTTAAAGAAGGCTCACATGGTTGCGTAGCAAATGGAGCAGAAATTGCATCCACCCGAATGTATTCATCATGGAAGGAGATCCAAGCCGGTTACGGTAAATCTCTGCATGCAGCTTTCGGTTCTGTTTTTGGTTCTGCACTTGCAATCACATTCCTCTTTCTTACAGGTATTGCTCCACTTATCGCCGCCATCACAGGTTCAGCTATTGGTTGGTATGCCTATGCCGCAGTTACTCTTACCCGTGTAATGAGTTCAATTAAAGCTGGCAAAAATCCTCTGGATGCGCTTTTGCATCCCATTTCTTCTGCACTGCTCATTTACCTCATCATTTACTCATGGTTAATGCGTGGGCAAGTGCAATGGAAAGGCCGCACGCTATGAAAATAGTTGTTATTGGCGCTGGCATGGGCGGCATGATGTCAGCTGCACGTTTAGCCAAAGCTGGCCATGAAGTTAGCCTCTATGAAGCATCCGATCGTGTGGGCGGAAAACTTCACACTGAATGGATCGGCAAAGTTGCCTTTGATACAGGGCCATCTCTTTTAACTTTGCCGGCTGTGTATAAAGATTTCTTTGCGCGCACCGGTAAACATTTAGGGCTGCTCTGTGAGATAGAAACTGTGGATCCATCTTTTGATTATCGATTTGCCGATGGCACAAACGTTAACTTCGCTAATCTTTCTAGGCATCACACGCTCAATAATCTTCGCGCAGCCTATGGTGAATCTGTCTCGCACCAGTGGGATCAACTGATGCGCAGGGCAGAAAAGATGTGGGATGTTTCGCGTGAGCCATTTATTGAAAATGAGCTGCGCTCACCGTTCTCATTGCTCAAGCGCTTCTCACTCATCAGAGATCTAAAGATTATTGCGCCTTGGAAAACTTTGAGGGATTTTGCGACCGAAGAACTTGCTGATGAACATCTTCGATACATCCTGGATCGCTATGCAACCTATAGCGGTTCTGATCCACGCAAAGCACCTGCAGTTCTCTCCACCATTGCCTACGTTGAAGAATCTTTTGGTGCTTGGCATATCAAAGGTGGTCTTGGAACGCTGGCAACACTGGTGCATGAGCGCGCAGAGAAAGTCGGCGTTGCTTTCCACCTGAATTCAGCTGTTGCATCGATTAATGTAAAAAGAGGCAAAGCAACAGGAATTACTCTAGAAAACGGTGAAGTAATTAACGCCGATGCAGTCATTGCAAATGCTGATGCATCATTGATCTATAACACGTTAATCACCGGCAAGATTCGAAAAATCAAGAAGGTGCGAAAGAACCTAGAGAAAGCCGATGCTTCACTTGCTGGCTTCTCATTGCTTCTTGGTATGCGAAAAGATGATTCAACCCCGCTTAATCATCACACAGTTCTATTTCCTAAGGACTATGACGCAGAGTTCGATGCGATATTTACTCACAAGCAACCTGTCACAGAACCCACTATCTATATCTGTGCTCCTGGTGATGATGCAATGTCGAAAGATGAACTACTAGAAGGGTGGTTTGTTCTAGTGAACGCACCTGCCCACGGCGCACATGGCTTTGATTGGAACAATGCAGAGTTTGCACGCACCTATGCAAACAGCATTATCGATCAGATTGAATCGCGTGGCATCCCAGTTCGCTCACGCCTGGAATCAATGACGATTAGAACTCCTGCAGATTTAGAGAACGCTGTTAGAGCACCTGGTGGTTCTATCTATGGAACTTCAAGTAATGGTCCGCGCGCAGCCTTTATGCGCGCAAAGAATCGTTCTCCCATTAAATCTTTGTATTGTGTTGGTGGTTCAGCCCATCCTGGTGGCGGATTACCTTTAGTCGGTTTGAGCGCTGAAATGGTTGCTAATGCAATTGGGAGCGCGCAAAACGGACAACCATTAAAAAGCCACTAATTTGAAGTGCTAGGAAAGCAACAGAGAGCACATAAACACCTGGAAGATCTAACTGCCACATAATCAAGACGACAAATAAGAATGATGCGCGCACTGGACGCTCTGCTGGTGTGACAATACCGATATCTTCAACACCCAGTGAGACTAATTTGGCTCGTGCGTACTCTTGGAAAGAAGCAACACACCAGAGTGTTATTACAAGCCAAGCTGGAACGCCGATTACGTAAAGGGCATAGAGCCAGAGCGCTTCACTGACGCGATCAACTACTGAATCAAGAGTTGCGCCCCATGAACTCTGACGCTTTTGAAATATTGCAACGCTTCCATCAATGCCATCACAAAAGAGAGAGAAAACTAGAAAACCAACTGCCCACCATGAGGTTGCAGTTAGAGCTGTGGCAGCAGCTGAAACAAGACCTAACATTGTTAAAACATTGGGTGAAATACGGAGCAGAGTTGCTACTAGACCAAATCGATAGGAGATATTGAGCCACCAAGCAACAACGCCAGTTACAGGGGCATCGTTATGCAACGAACTCCATGTAGCGGTGAACTCTTGCTTACTGAGCATTTTCTCTCTTCCCTTTTCTAGCACTTGAGTATTAATAGTATAGAAGTGCAGGCTCGCAAGAGCGGTAAGAATGGCGTAGAGAACTGGGTGAGGGTACCTTTACGCTGTGAGTTCAGCGACTAAGTCAGAGTTACAAGAGACGCGCGATTGCGTAGAGATTGAACTCACTCAATTTATGCGCGATCAGAGCACATACCTGCTTTCAATCTCCCCTGAATTACAACCAGTTTCCTCCGCTCTCTCATCTTTTCTACTAGATAGCGGTAAGCGATTACGCCCTCTCTTTGCCTATGCTGGAATCAAAAGCGCAGGCGGTTCATTAACTCCAGCAACTACTAAAGCCATCTCCTGTCTTGAACTCCTTCAAGCGTGTGCTCTTATTCATGATGACTTAATGGATGGTTCTGACACACGCCGCGGTAAGCCATCTATTCATCGCCACTTTGAATCTATCCATGTGCAAGATGAGTTAGAAGGTTTTGCACCTGCTTACGGTTTAGCTTCTGCAGTTCTCCTGGGCGATTTAGCACTTGTCTGGTCAAACCAACTTCTTAATACTTCAGGGATTTCTGCCCACGAGCTTCGCCGCGTCATGCCGATCTTTGATGAGATGCGCGTTGAGTTAATGGCAGGACAGTTCTTAGATATTCATGAGCAAACACAAAAGAACACAGATCTTGATCGTTCAATGAAGATTGCTCGCTACAAATCAGGTAAATACACAATTGAGCGACCACTTCACATGGGAGCAGTGCTAGCTGCAGATGCCTCCCCCGCACTTCTTGCAGCTCTCTCCGATTATGGATTACCCCTAGGTGAAGCTTTCCAGTTCCGCGATGACTTACTGGGCGTCTTTGGTGATCCCTCTGTCACAGGTAAACCTGCCGGTGATGACCTGCGTGAAGGAAAGCGCACAGCCCTTATCGCTATGACCGATGCCAAATGCACAGATGCCATGAAGGCCGAGAGCCGTAAATATTTTGGTAAGAACGATATTGATGACAAAGGTGTGGCTATTTTGCAGGAGATGATTGTTTCAACAGGCGCAAAAGCAGCCCTTGAAACTATGATTGATGAATTAACCTCAAAGGCATTAAAAGCTATTGATAATCCAGCTATCGATAACGCTGGGCGAGATTTACTCAATGAGCTAGCCCTAATCGCCACGAAGCGGAGTATGTAAATGGTTGCCAGAGTTAAAGGCCCCACAGATCACGTTGTAGTTGTTGGCGCAGGCCTTGCTGGATTAAGCGCAGCACTTCGTCTTGCTGGAGCTGGTCGTAAAGTAACTGTATTAGAGCGCGAAAGTGTTCCTGGTGGACGAAATGGTCTGCTTAACAAAGATGGCTATGCATTTGATACCGGGCCATCAGTTTTGACAATGCCATCTCTTATCAATGATGCCTTCAACTGCGTTGGCGAAGATATGAAAGATTGGCTAGAGCTCACTCCACTCACACCTCTCTATCGCGCTTTCTATGCTGATGGCTCACAGTTAGATGTTCATGCAAATACCGGTGAGATGGAAGCAGAGATTGCCAAGCACATCAGTAGCCAAGAAGCTGCTGGATATCGCAGATACGTAGATTTTGTTACAAAACTCTATAAGTATGAGATGAATGATTTCATCGATAGAAACATCGATAGTCCCTTGAACTTGCTCACGCCTAACCTTGCCCGCTTAATAGCACTCGGAGGCTTTCGCAGACTCTCTCCTAAAGTAAATCAATTTATGAAAGATCCTCGTCTGCAAAAGGTTTATTCATTCCAAGCGATGTATGCAGGAGTAAGCCCGCAGCAAGCTCTAGCTATCTATGCAGTCATTGCATACATGGACTCAGTTAATGGTGTTTTCTTTCCTAAGGGTGGCATGCATGCAGTTCCTCGCGCACTAGCAGCAGCTGCCGAAAAGCATGGAGTGGTCTTTAAATACAACACAACCGTGACAAATGTTGAAGTCAGCAATGGCCGTGCAAAAGCAGTTATTACCGAATCTGGTGAGCGCTTTGAGTGTGACGCCGTTATTTTGAATCCAGATCTACCTGTTGCCTACCGCGAGTTACTCGGCAAATCACCAGTATCAATAAAGCGCCTTAAGTACTCACCTTCTTGCGTGACTCTTCTCATTGGTTCAAACAAGAAATATGACTTTACCGCCCATCACAACATCCACTTTGGTCACTCTTGGGATGGCGTCTTTGATGAACTCATTAAGAAAAAGCAGCTCATGAGTGATCCCAGCATCCTGGTCACCATCCCAACTCATGATGATCCGAATTTAGCTCCCCCAGGTAAGCATTCTTATTATGTTTTGTTCCCAACGCCTAACTTAGATAGCAATATCGATTGGACTAAGCAAGCTGGTCCTTATCGTGATCAAATGATTAAAACTATTGAAGAGCGCGGCTACAGCGGCTTTGGTGATTCCATTGAAACTGAAGTGATGACCACTCCCCTTGATTGGAAAAATCAAGGGATGGAGATGGGTGCACCTTTTGCTAGCGCACATACTTTCTTCCAAACTGGTCCATTTAGACCACGCAATATGGCACAAGGAATCGAAAACGTTGTCTTTGCCGGTTCTGGAACACAACCTGGCGTTGGAGTTCCCATGGTTTTAATCTCTGGACGCCTTGCTGCTGAGCGAATTGTGGGACCTGTTAAGTAAATGGATGAGCTAGAGGCATCCTATGCCGAGTGCAAAAGATTAAATTCTCTTCACGGCAAAACGTATTACTTAGCCACACTTCTTCTTCCTAAAGCTAAACGCAAATATGTTCA